>NZ_JASJVL010000002.1:0-353523 GCF_035019745.1 Pseudomonas sp. 10S5 | reverse complement strand
CTTCGATCAACTTCGCGTCTCTCGTCAGCGGGAGGCGAATTCTACAGCGTTTCAACTCGCTGTCAACTGCCTATTCTTACCGCTGCCGATCACCGCGACCGAAGCTTCTTCCTCGCTAACAAAACTGGTTAACTCATTGATTGCCAAGGAGTTTTCGTTTCATCTGCTGCGGAAGAGGGGCGAATTATAGGCCCAGGAAAAGTTACGTCAATAGCTAATTTCAACTATCTGTCACATTGCTAGATTACATCGATATAAAAGGGGCGGGCCTCTCGGCTCACCCCCTCTTTCAAGCGGCCCTTCTATATAGAAGATCAGTCGATCTGGTTCAGCACCTCGCCCACCGCATCGAACAACCGATCCAGGTCCTCTGGCTTGCTATTAAAGGTAGGCCCAAACTGCAACGTGTCGCCGCCAAAGCGTACATAGAAGCCAGCCTTCCAGAGTTTTATCCCTGCTTCATATGGACGCACAATTGCATCGCCATCACGCGGGGCGATTTGGATCGCACCGGCCATGCCGTAGTTGCGGATGTCCACGACGTTTTTCGTACCCTTAATGCCGTGCAGCGCCTTTTCAAAATGCGGTGCAACTTCGGCGACCTGTTGAACCAGATTCTCCCGATGCAGCAACTCCAGCGAAGCCAGGCCAGCAGCGCACGCAACCGGGTGCGCGGAGTAGGTATAGCCGTGTGGAAATTCGACCGCGTATTCCGGTGTCGGCTGATTCATGAAGGTTTGATAGATCTCGGTGCTTGCGACAACCGCCCCCATGGGAATCGCGCCATTAGTGATTTGCTTAGCAATACACATAAGGTCCGGCGTTACGCCAAAGCTGTCCGCACCGAACATTGAGCCAGTACGGCCAAACCCGGTGATGACTTCATCGAAGATCAGCAAGATGTTGTGCTGATCGCAAATCTCCCGAAGACGTTTCAGATAGCCTTGTGGCGGCACCAACACACCGGCCGAACCGGCCATGGGCTCGACAATCACAGCGGCAATGTTGGACGCGTCGTGCAGCTCAATCAATTTGAGCATTTCATCCGCCAGTGCAATACCACCCAGCTCGGGCATACCCCGCGAAAAAGCGTTGCTGGCCAACAAGGTGTGGGGCAGATGATCGACATCCATGAGCTGGCCAAACATTTTGCGGTTGCCGTTGACGCCGCCCAGGCTAGTGCCCGCGATATTGACACCGTGATAACCGCGGGCCCGGCCGATCATCTTGGTTTTGGTGGCCTGCCCTTTCAACCTCCAATAAGCCCGCACCATCTTGACCGCCGTATCCGCACATTCGGAACCAGAGTTGGTATAGAAGACGTGGTTCAAATTACCTGGAGTTAGCTCAGTGATTTTCTCTGCCAACTGAAACGACAACGGGTGACCATGCTGGAACGCCGGCGAGTAATCGAGCGTCCCCAACTGGCGCGATACAGCCTCTTGAATCTCCTTGCGCGTATGCCCGGCACCACAAGTCCACAACCCAGACAATGAGTCGTAAATCTTGCGGCCTTGATCATCAGTCAGGTAACTGCCATGGGCTGCAACGATGAGCCGAGGGTCTCGCTGAAAACTACGGTTGGCGGTGTACGGCATCCAATGAGCGTCGAGCTTCAATTGGCTGGCCAACGATGTTTCAGCAGTTTCGGGAAGATTCATGGGTGCAACTACCTCGAGGGCGAAGGGGCAGCCGATTGAGCGGCGTTGTTGCAGCTACGTTGCCATGGGCATAAAGTTTGAAAAACCCAACTTTTAAGATCTTCAGTTAGCCGATGACTAAACTATGAGTACTCGTAGGCCCGATCCATTGGCCCAAGTCAGCGACTTCGACGTGCGCTTGCTGCGTATCTTCCGAAGCGTTGTCGAATGCGGCGGCTTCTCGGCCGCCGAAAGTGTGCTGGGTATTGGCCGCTCGGCGATCAGTCAGCAAATGAGCGACCTAGAGCAGCGCTTGGGATTACGCCTGTGCCAGCGGGGGCGGGCGGGGTTTTCTCTGACGGAAGAAGGCCGGGAAGTCTATCAATCAGCTCTGCAACTGTTGGGCGCACTGGAAAGTTTTCGCACTGAGGTCAACGGCCTGCACCTGCATTTACGCGGAGAACTGAACATTGGCTTGACTGACAACCTCGTCACCCTCCCCCATATGCGCATTACCCATGCACTGGCCCAATTGAAGGAGCGTGGGCCGGACGTACATATCAACATCCGAATGATCGCGCCCAACGAAGTTGAACAAGGCGTGCTTGATGGGCGTTTGCACTTGGGCGTCGTCCCTCAGGCCAGTGCTTTGTCCGGACTTGAATATCAACCGTTGTACAGCGAGCGGTCACTGCTCTATTGCGCGGTAGGTCATCCGCTCTTCTATATGGACGATGCGGCACTCACCGACGCCCGATTGGATGAGCAAGACGCCATCGCGCCGACCTTTCGATTGCCAGCCGACATTCAAGCGCATTACCAGGTGCTGAACTGCACCGCCAGCGCCTCTGATCGCGAGGGTATGGCCTTCCTGATTCTTACTGGACGCTACATTGGCTACTTACCGGATCACTACGCAAGCTTATGGGTGCAGCAAGGCCGACTCCGAGCCTTAAAATCTGGCACACGCTTCTATGACCTGACACTGGCCTCGGTCACCCGCAAAGGCCGGCGCCCTCATCTGGTGCTGGAAAGTTTTTTAAACAGTCTCGCCGCAACACGCTGATGCATGTCCTCATGAAGGCTTTGCAACAAGTCCTCGCCAGCTTCGTTGGGATTATTACCCCGCCGCTGATCATTGCCTCGGCACTGGGATTATGCATGGGTATCGCAGCGCAACCGACACTGCTAAGCCATCTGCCAAAAATAATTCAGACCTTGTTCGACTCTGCTATCACCAGCGGCGGCATTACCGCCATTGTGATGTGCATACTGTTGCCTGAACGTCATCTGCCGACTCAGGCGAACCATCCAGTACCGGAAGTCGATGCCTTGAAGCAATAAATTTGCACTCTAACCACTTGTCGGAACGTCGCGGGTGCGTTATCTGTTCACATGACGCAGCCCATACTCCGTTCGGAATCGCCCAATGACCTTTGAAGTCCCAGCGCACTGCGCTCACGCCGTCGCTAAACCTGCCAGCCGTATCCGTCAGAAAAACGAAGAGGCGATTATTAAAGCCGCTGAAGACGAGTTCGCACGTCACGGCTTCAAAGGCACCAGCATGAACACCATTGCGCAAAATGCGGGGTTGCCCAAAGCCAACCTGCACTACTACTTCACCAACAAACTCGGGCTGTATATTGCCGTATTGAGCAACATCCTTGAATTGTGGGACAGCACCTTTAACTCACTTAGCGGGGAAGACGATCCTGCCGAGGCCTTGACCCGCTACATTCGCGCGAAAATGGAGTTTTCTCGGCGGCAGCCACAAGCCTCGCGGATTTTTGCGATGGAAATCATCAGCGGCGGGGAGTGCTTGAACGAATACTTCAGCCAAGATTATCGCGCATGGTTCCAGAGTCGAGCCGCCGTGTTTCAGACCTGGATTGATGCAGGAAAAATGGACTCCATCGACCCCGTACATTTGATCTTTTTGCTGTGGGGAAGCACTCAGCATTATGCAGACTTCGCCACGCAAATTTGTCGCGTAACCGGTCGCACGCGCCTGACCAAGCAGGATATGGAAGACGCCGGCGACAACCTGATTCGGATCATTCTCAAAGGCTGCGGGCTTACGCCTTCAGCTGCCTGAGCACGCACGCTCTTAAGCGACGCTTTGTCTCGTCGATAGCTGGAATCTGTCATGCCTTTTACCCTAATCGGCGCTTGCGAATACCGGGAAGAAATTCGCAAAAGCCGCTTCATCACCTTGGCCGCGCCCATCACTAGCGCTGCAGACGCTCAAACTTATATTGAGCAACACAGCGATTTGAATGCCACTCACAATTGCTGGGCGTGGAAACTGGCCGATCAATACCGTAGCAGTGACGACGGTGAGCCCGGAGGCACTGCAGGTCGCCCGATCCTGGCCGCTATTGAAGCGCAAGATTTCGACCAGGTCGTTGTACTGGTGATTCGCTGGTACGGCGGAATTCAGTTAGGTACTGGTGGCTTGGCCAGGGCCTACGGCGGCGGTGCAAACAAATGCCTTCAACAGGCTGAACGCGTACCGCTCATTCATAGGGTGGGGCTGAGTTTTGATTGCAGTTTCAGCGAGCTTGCGATGGTTAAAGTACGCTTGGCTGAGTTAAATGGTCTGATGCTGAACGAAGCATTTACCGCCAATGGCGTGGAAATCACTCTCTCGCTTGGCCCTGAATACATTGAAACCCTTCAGCGTCAATTAGCGGATCTTAGTCGCGGGCGCATTGTTGTCCAGCGCGCAGAGGAGTGACATAGAGTTGCCCACATCTGTTGTGCACCCGGCTGTGGATAACCTGAGTACACCCGCTCGCACCCCCCGGTACGCATAGCTCTGCGCCAATTGATCACTTATTAACCAATTATCTAAGTAACAGGAAAAATCTTCTTAAAACAGTCTGTTAGCGCGACTTATGACAACACGATCCAATGCGGCGGGTGCTTATCCCCTCATTTCGAGCTTGCGCACAATTACTGTGGACCAATCTGTGGATAACCCGTGCAAGAGTGCCGAAAACACAGACCCTTCATGGTGTGCGCCTCGGTGTTCGATTTTTGCACAACTCGTACAAACGGCGAACAGCTTACCGTGCGCAACAAGCAGTAGGCTTGGCCACTAAGTTCGTAAACACACTGTGCATGCTAGCCCTACTGAACCGAGGCAAATGTCAGCCCAGCTGTGCCCTCGCCGTGCTCCATGGCAAGCGCGGCAAGCTTTGCCAACGTTAACGTGAAGGTGAGTAAGATCAACTCGGTGCCTTAGGCTTGATAGTGAACATCGTGCTGTGGAATTGGTAGTACTGTCGACACCAAACTGAATCTTTAAAAGTGGAACTTGCTTTCCATATGAATAATCATGAATTGTTTATCTAATGAAAAGCAAGATAGTTTTTGAAAAAACGATAAGTCATGGGTAGTTCAATGTGCTATCGACGAAATGGTACTTATTCGAAAGTACAAAGAGCCGGATTGGTTTCTTTACATTCTTTTTCTTTCCATGCAATACCCACAGGCTTCGCAGCTGCCTGGGTTTTAAGGGTCATTCTAACGGCTTCGTTCTTCTTACCTTCGTAGTCACATGCCACAAAGTCTCCACTACTACTTGTGCTACGGATCGCAGCCATTTTGAACGTAACGTTTTGCAGATCCGATTCATCAGCCATCGGGTTTTCACCCGTCCACTTCTGACCATTTGGGGCAGTAGCTGTATAAGTAAAACCCTGTCCCTCGGCAGTCTGTTTAATATCGCTGACCGCTGGACATGAGGTAGTAACCGCATGAGCGTTGCCCATCAACACCATCATAGTAATAACGCCTGCCGAAATTTTCTTGAAATCCATAGTCATGACTATTGCTCCTAGTTTAACAAGATACAATTTAGTCTCCGCTAACAGCAAAAATTACACTACGCTGAAAGCCATGACTGCACGCCATGTGATCTTAAGGCTAGCGTAAAATTCTGTATACGCAAGATTGAACCCCAGCCTACTTGATATCAAGTAAAGCACCTTCACCTTGTTCGTTAATAAGCGTTCTTAACATTCCGATTTCACAGATAATTTTTTGGGCTCTAACAAGGACCATGAATTGGCTAAGTAGGGACCACCCCCTACGATCAAAAATCGGAAAATCAGCTCGGGCAGCCCGCGGTCAACCCTGTTTTTTCACTGGCAAAGTTTCCAGCAAAGCCACCCAGCGACCGGGTCGAGACGCTGGGCAACATCTTATTAACTAAAAGGGTGAAACAAATCCCGGGTAGACCTCGACCGCGCTTTCAGCGAGGCGCCTTAAACCCCCAGCAGCGACAGCATGATGAAGGTCGCGAACAACACAAAATGGGTCATGCCTTCGATAGCATTGGTTTCGCCATCGTTCAGGTTGATTGCGCTCACCAGCAAGGTAATAAATACCATGACCGTTTGCACCGGCGTCATTGCCATCTGGAACGGCTGACCACTGTAAAGCGCCATCGCCTCCATGACCGGAACGGTCAGGATCACCGTCGACAACGACGCCCCCAATGCGATGTTGACCACTGATTGCATGCGGTTAGCCAAAGCTGCGCGCAGCGCGGTAAGTATCTCCGGCGCGGCGGAAATCGCTGCAACCAAAATGGCTGTCATCACGGGAGGTGCACCTGTCCCTTGGAGCCCCAGGTTGACCGTTTTCGACATCACTTCCGCCAGCGCGCCAATTACCACAACGCCGAAGACTAACGTGCCGACAGAGCGGGTCAAATTGATAATTGGTTCATCGTCGGCAGGTTGATTTTTACGCTTTTTCTGCGGATAGCTATAACTGAAAAAATAACTATGCGGCCCCACCTGCATGCGCAAAAACAACGCGTAGAGCACTACCATCGCACCAATGGTAAACCCCGAATAAACTTTCCAGTCTCCTGCGGGAATAAACTCAGGTACCACCATCGAAACGCCCATTGCAGTGAGAATCATCACGCTGTACGTGCGCGCTGAATCGTCGTTGTACGATTGCTCGCCATGCTTTAGGCCACCCATCAGTGCTGCCAGACCAAGAATGCCATTGATATCAAGCATCACCGCCGAATAAATGGTGTCGCGCACAAGCGTGGGCGAAGGCTCGTTGCTCATCATGATTGCCAAGATCACCACTTCGACCAATACCGCCGCTAACGTCAAAATCATCGTGCCGTAGGGATCACCCACCTTGTGGGCTAGTAGCTCCGCATGATGGGCCACACGCATAGAAGCGCAAACGATAGCGACGACCAACGCGATTGCACCCGCCAACGCAATGCCCTGGCCGTGACTCAGCAACCAATATTCGAAAGGGAACGCAACACATGCAGCAAAGACTGCCAGGAGCAGAAATTTTTCGTCTTTTAAATAGGTCGGCATTGGTGCCCTTGGCTTTTGAAAGCGCGCAGCGAGAGAAAGGTGATGTGCAGTACAGACTGCTCGGGGTTACTAAATGTTTGGTGCTAACGGTAGCAGTAATGATCGGAGGGTGAACATTTAACCGGCTGGTCAGGTTTTGCTTTCTTGTAGGGCATCCTCTGTAGAATGCCTGCATCTGCTCCTGATGAGAAAACGCACATGTACGATTGGCTGAACGCGCTGCCCAAGGCAGAACTGCACTTACACCTCGAAGGGTCGTTGGAACCTGAATTGCTGTTCGCCTTGGCCGATCGCAATAAAATCGCCTTACCCTGGGCAGACGTCGAAACCTTGCGCAAGGCGTATGCGTTCAATAATCTGCAAGAGTTTCTGGATCTGTACTATCGCGGGGCCGACGTACTGCGTACCGAACAAGATTTCTATGACCTGACTTGGGCTTATTTACAACGGTGCAAAGCACAGAACGTCATTCATACCGAACCGTTTTTTGATCCCCAGACCCATACCGACCGAGGCATTGCGTTCGAAGTAGTGGCAAATGGTATTGCCAGTGCTTTAAAAGACGGTCAGGAGAAGCTCGGTATTAGCAGTGGTCTGATTCTTAGCTTCCTGCGCCACTTGAGCGAAGAAGAGGCCGAAAAAACCCTGGATCAAGCACTGCCGTTCCGTGACGCTTTTGTCGCCGTCGGGCTCGACAGCTCGGAAATGGGTCACCCGCCTAGCAAGTTCCAAAGAGTATTCGACCGTGCGCGAAGCGAAGGTTTTTTGACGGTTGCCCATGCAGGCGAAGAAGGGCCACCCGAATATATTTGGCAAGCGCTGGACCTGTTGAAGATTGAACGCATTGACCACGGCGTCCGGGCTATGGAAGACGACCTACTAATGCAACGCATCATCGACGAACAGATTCCGCTGACGGTATGCCCTCTGTCCAACACCAAACTATGCGTGTTTGACGATATGGCTCAACACAATATTCTCGAAATGCTAGAGCGAGGCGTGAAGGTGACAGTCAACTCAGACGACCCTGCTTACTTCGGGGGGTATGTGACGGAGAATTTCCATGCGCTGCATACCCATCTCGGCATGACCCAGGACCAGGCCAAGCGCATGGCGCAAAATAGCCTGGACTCGCGACTGGTCAAACCTTGATAGCGACGGATGTGTTCCCGTGAAAAAGGGAACACATCCCGAGGTAGCATCAGGCAGCGGACGCGATTTTGCTGATTTCACGTTGCCCGCTGGAAGAGACCTGCAAGGCGGTGGATTCTTCGGTAGTGCGCAACCACCCCAATTGAATAAACAATTGCAGCAAGCCCGCACCCAGGGCGCCGCCCAAGTGCGGTGTACGTTCACTCCAATCCGGACATGCGCACACGGTCTGGCGCTTTCGATGGGCCAGAGCGGGAACATAAATCCCACGCTGGGCAAACTGGGCGACGCCCTTGCTGGTGACTTCGATACGCTGCTCCTGCTGCTCGATCCACCCGGCTCCCAAGAGGCGTTGATACAGCTCAGCAGCTAACTCACCACCTAAATGATCCGCACAAATCCTTGCGCGTCGAAGCGGCAAGGGCGGCGTGGATAAAACAGGTTGCGACACACTTTTGCTCACGCGGTCGATACTGACCAAAGATGCGCTGGCCAATGCCTCGACCGCAGCCCCAACCTCGGGTCCAGCCAACCGGAAGAACCGCTTTCGGCCTCGCGCCTCCTGCTTTAATAAACCGCCAGTAGCCAAGCGCGCCAAGTGGGCACCTGCCGAAGACGTGGATAGACCCGCCAGCAGGGCCAGCTCATCCGCCGCACGGGCGGTCCCATCCATCAAAGCCCAAATCATTGCGCTGCGTTTTGGGTCAGCCAACAACGTGGCAATCTGGCTAATGCAAGGTGCATATTCCATGTATTCACTCCCTGTTGAAACATTCATCAATCGCACTGACATAGTGAACAGCAAATTGGATCCAGCCAAGACGCTAAGCCGCCAAAACGAGGGCTATATTTCACCGGAGTAGCGAAAACGTCATGTTGTAAAACCTATATGACGCAATATTTAAATCTCTGGCACCGATCACCTACTCATTAATCTAGCCTGCCGGAATTTGTCGTATAGATACGTCCTGCTTGATAGCTGACGGACTTGGCCGAGCACGTCAAGTATAAGCCCAGCGCTCTTTCACGAAACGGTGATTAAACTCGTCTTTAGCTCGACGCTGGCATCCTGCAGCCAAAGTCGGTCACTGTCACGCCTGAAGAAAAGAGCTTCCGAACAGGCTATCTGCTTTGAAAGCACTGCCGGCCGGACACTTTAGGGCCGTATGAAAAAACTTACCTGATAGACCCAAGGGAATTGCCTACAAAAGAAACACACAAAACGCGCAAGAAAATACGACGACTTAACGGAACCTTTAGCACCTGCACCTGTGATCTATGCTTTTTAGTGATGCAACTCTTTGCATGTCCCGTCAGACATTTCCTTACAGCAAGTAGTCTATGGAACATTAGTCATAGTGTTACGGGATAGAGGGGCTTCGTGCCGCTAATGCCGAGCAGCGCAACTTGAGCATTTCACGTAAAAGATTAACCGGTTTACTCAATTGCAACCGATGGGCGCACAGCAAGTTGAGCGGTGCCCACTCGCCTTGCAGCTCTGGCATTAACACTTTCAAGCGCCCGGCATGAACGTCAGCGGCGACATCCAGCCAGGATTTATACGCGACGCCGGCGCCCGCCACCGCCCACAACCGAACAACGTCGGCATCATCACTGAAACGATCCCCGTGCACCGTCAGGCTCATTTCTCGTTTGCCATCATGGAAGCGCCAATGGTCATGCACTCTATTGCCCAGCATAAAAAGCAAGCAATTATGCTGCGCCAACTGCTCCAGGTGCTGCGGCTCACCCTGGCGCGCCAGATAAGACGGTGCCGCACACAGCACGCGCCGGTTGTCAGGTGCTATAGGCAAAGCGACGAGGCTGGAGTCTTCTGGCTCGCCATACCGCAGAGCTATATCTACCGGCTGACGAAACAGATCGGCGATCCGATCACCCAATAATAGGCGCAAGGTTAGCTGAGGATGTTGACGCTGAAATTCATCGAGCCAAGGTAATAGAACATTACGACCAAAATCAGAAGGTGCAGACAACTGCAAAACGCCGCTCACTTGATCTTGGCTGCTGGCCAATAACCGACGCCCTTCCTCAAGACTACTCAAGGCTGCCCGTGCGTATTCCAGAAACCCGTCACCTTCAGCCGTCAGACGAAGACTACGGGTCGAACGCGCCATCAATCGTGCGCCCAGTTGCTGCTCGATACGCTTAAGCGCCGCACTGGCGACGGCAGCCGACATGTCCATAACTCGCGCGGCCGCGGACAAGCTGCCCAAGTCAGCAGCGCGAACAAACAATTGCAAATCATCAAAACGAAGCATAAAAACTCGGATTATCAATTAAAAATTGAAAGAGACTGCTGTTTTAGCGGGTTTTATCTTTTGAGGAAATAGCCAATCATCTGCGTCATTGCACTTTTCAGCGGCCCGAGCGCCCTCTAAGGAATCACCATGTCCCCGCCGTTAATCGTCATCGCCACGCTTATCGCTAAATCGGGTCACGAAGCAGACTTGGAAAAATGCCTGCGCACGATTCTGGAACCGACCCGCGCCGAGACCGGCTGCCTTAGTTACGACTTGCACCAAGACCTGGAGCACAGCGCATCTTTTTATATGATCGAGCGCTGGACCGACGATGCTGCCCTCCAAGCCCATTCCGCCAGTGCGCATATCCAAGCGTTCAGGGTCGAAGTGGGCAAGCACCTGGAAGCGTTCATTCTTAAGCGAGTTCAACATCTGGCCTGACGATCGATTCGTCAGTTGTCGTCTTACTGTCCCTTTTTCTGGAGCCTTCATGAAAGCTGTCGCTTATTACCATTGCTTACCCATTACCGATCCCGCGTCATTGCAAGACATCGAATTGGAAACCCCGGTCGCTGGCCTTCGCGACCTGCTGGTTGAAGTCAAAGCCATCTCAGTCAACCCGGTCGATACCAAGGTTCGGCAAAACGCGCAGCCGGAAGACGGCGCCGCTAAGGTATTGGGCTGGGACGTTGCGGGCATCGTCAAATCGGTGGGCGCGCACGTCACGCTGTTCAAGCCCGGGGACAAAGTGTTTTACGCCGGTTCAATCGCGCGCGCCGGGGCTAACAGTGAATGGCACGTAGTCGATGAGCGTATTGTCGGGCACATGCCCAAATCTCTGAGTTTTGCCCACGCGGCCGCCTTGCCGCTGACTGCGATCACCGCATGGGAATTGCTCTTCGAGCGTCTGCAGATAGGCGAAGGCCAAGCAGATAAAGGGCAAAGTTTAATAATTGTCGGAGCGGCGGGCGGCGTCGGTTCGATACTCACCCAATTGGCTCGCCAATTGACCGGACTGAAGGTAGTCGGCACTGCCTCCCGGCCTGAGACACAAGCATGGGTGCGTGAGCTAGGCGCGCACCATATCCTCGATCACAGCAAGCCGCTGAACGAAGAGCTGAGCCGCGCGAGACTTTCTCAGGTGACTCATGTTGCTAGCCTGACCCATACCGATAAACATTTGAATCAACTGGTTGATGCCTTGGCGCCGCAAGGACGTCTGGCGTTGATCGACGACCCGAAGTCGCTCGATGTTGGCCTGCTCAAACGCAAGAGCATCTCGCTGCACTGGGAGTTCATGTACACGCGATCATTGTTCGAAACGCCCGATATGATCGAGCAACACAAGCTGCTCAATCGCGTTGCAGAGTTGGTTGACGCTGGTACGTTGAAGACCACTTTTGGTGAGCATTTCGGCACCATCAACGCAGCGAATTTACGTCGAGCTCATGCTGTATTAGAGAGTGGTAAAGCCAAAGGCAAGATAGTACTAGAAGGCTTCTAATTGAACGAGGCGGCATACTGTTCATACAGACAGCGCCGTCAGTCAGACGCTTGACCGGGATCAATACGTTGTTCAGAAGCCGGATTACACTTGCTGAGTTTGCCAACCCTCGAGGAAGTCAGCAATGAAAGTTCTGATGAGTGAATCAGCAAGATCCCTGGAAGGAAACCAATGGCAGGTCCGTTTGGACCAACATGTCGTTAGCTTCCGCAGTGAGGCCGAAGCTCGTGCCTTTGTTCGCACGCTTGAGTCTCGGCTTCAGGCACCACACACATTTCCGACCTTACGGCAGCAAGCAGCGAGCTAGATCGGTTCGTTGTCTGTTGTCCCCTCTAAACGCGTGCTGCCTCTGTGGCAGATTTGTCACGGTTTCGTTGCAGTCGATGGGTCAATAAGGCTGCGGTGACCGCCAATATTCCGCACAAGCTAATCACCGTCGCCATAGGCATTGCAGTGCCGTCGTGCAGGATACCTACCAAGGCTGAAGCGGCGGCAGCAACGCTGAATTGTAGGCACCCGAGCAGGGCCGACGCGCTGCCCGCCCGCTTCCACTGGCCGCTCATCGCACACGCCGAGGCGTTAGGGATGATGCAGCCAAGGCTGGCAATACAAATGAACAACGGAATAAGCAATGGCCAGAGGGCTTCGGGGCGCAACGCCGCTACGCCCAACATGACCAACGCGGCGGTCAAGTACACCCACACCGCTCGCGCCAGCAAAAATGCAGGACCTCGTCGGCTCAATATTCGGGCATTAATCTGCGCTGTTAAAATGAAGCCCGCGGCGTTGGAGCCAAACAACCAGCCGTAATGTTCTGGTGGCACGCCATAAAGCTTAATAAAAACAAACGGTGAGCCCGACACATATGCAAACATCCCCGCAATGGCGATACCACCGGTCATAGCGTGGCCGATGAAAATCTTGTCACCCAACAACCGACGGTACTGTGTGAGAGCGCCTGTTAACGGGTGGCGCGGATGTTCTGCCGGCATGCTTTCAGGTAAGCCACGAAAAACCGCTAGCCAGCACAAGGCACTAAAAATGCTCAACACCAGAAAAATCGAGTGCCAGCCGTAAAGATTGACCAATAGCCCACCGAGCATTGGCGCGAGTATGGGTGCCAAGCCCATCACCAGCATCAACTGGGAAAAAACCTTTGCCGATTCAATCGGATTGCATTTGTCGCTGACGATGGCACGAGATAAGACCATACCCGCGCATCCACCTAACGCTTGCACAAATCGCGCTGCGATCAGCCATTCCAGGCTAGGTGCAAACGAACACGCCAACGAGGCTAGAGTGAATAGCCCTACGCCCACTAACAGAGGCGTTCGCCGACCAAAGCGGTCGGCAACCGGGCCATAAGCCAACTGACCAATAGACAGGCCTAGAAAGTAGGCGGCCAAGGTCATCTGCACGTGTTTTTCGTCAGTTGCAAATGCCAACGCAATGGCCGGAAAACCGGGCAGGTAAAAATCGATGGCCAATGGACCAAAAGCGCTCAATGCGCCCAGTATCAAGATCATTCTGAGGTTCATCGGTTTTCCAAAACTATGCCCCGCGCAACGGGCTAGTCTAACCGTCCTGAAACCTCAGAGCGTCCTCAACACCAAATTATTAAATCTTTTTCTCAGCCCATCGTTTAGACCGCTTGAGCGGTAGCCACGTACCCTTCGCTACTGATCAAACTGACAAGCGCTTGAGTGGCAACTGTACTTTGTACTTGCACCACCCCCGTGGCGAGATCCACCTTCACCTCAGCGGTGGGATCGACGCGATGAATGGCCTGTGTAACAGCTCGGACGCAGTGACCACATGTCATGCCTTGAACATTAAATAGTTGCATAGCGCTACTCCTCGTAAGATAGCGAGCATCTTCAACCTTTCCATAGCGGTAAGGTCAAGCGTATGTTTTATCTCCCGGGCTGGTATTCATCGCGCCGCTCGGCCAAGCTGCGTCATCACCGTATTTTCACGCAGGAGTATTTGCAATGCGCCGGGCAGCATGGAGTCTTTTCAGCATACTTGGCCTTATGGCTTCAGCACCTTGGGCGCAAGCCGAATCTCAGGACTATAGCGTACTGATCATCTCTCGTGAGCGGCTGGAAGTGTCCACGTCATGCGAAATAGGTATATACATCCAGGATCAGTTGGTAGGCCGCCTGTTTCAGGAAGAGTCCACCTCTTTCAATCTGGCACCCGGCAAAACTGATGTGCGTCTGCGCTTGCTGCCGGGACAAGCATCCGGTTGCGAGCCGGGCATGACCATCCCAAAAATCACCGTTATACAGCTACACGCCGGTGACATCGTTAAATACCAAATAGCCAATAGCCCAAGTGGCATGTACCTGAAACCTGCCTCTTTGGGATATTGAGCCCATTATTAAACCAGGGGACCCGATGAACATCGGTCAAGCGGCGAAAAACAGTGGTCTGAGTGCCAAAATGATTCGTTATTACGAGTCCACAGGCTTGCTCAAAGCCGCGCATCGCACTGACAGCGGCTATCGCGTTTATGGGCCAGACGATCTGCACACGCTGGCGTTTATCAAGCGTTCGCGAGATTTAGGGTTTTCGCTGGAAGAAGTTTCAAGGTTGCTGACGCTCTGGCAAGACAAAGGCCGGGAAAGCGGCGACGTGAAGAATTTGGCGCGTAAACACATCACCGAGCTAAATCAAAAAATCTCCGAAATGGCTAGCTTGCGCGACACCCTGCAAGAGCTGGTCGAACACTGCCACGGTGATCATCGTCCCGATTGCCCAATCCTCAAGGATCTTGAGTCCGGTGGGTGTTGCGACTGATACCGGAGCCAACACATCTGAAGCCGAATGTTAGCCATAAAAAATCCGGCCGAAGCCGGATTTTTATTAGCCTATCATTGCATCCAGGGTGGCGGCGGTTCTTCGGCTTTATTAGGCGGCGCCTCATCGGCAGCCCGACCGGCTTGACGACGGTCCTCATCCATACGTGCTGCTTCGATTTCTCGAAGAATTCCGCCAACATCAGCTTCTTCTTCTGGCTCGTCGAATTCGCCCGTCAATACCGTCGCAGGTGACAACGTGCCCGCCTCGTAAAACGACCACATTTCTTTCGCATACTTGGTGAGTCTCAGCTCTGGCGCAAAACGCCCGAAATAAGAGGCCATGTTGCCAACATCACGCTCCAGCATGCTGAACGCGTGATTGTTACCCGCCGCGTCGACCGCCTGTGGCAGATCGATAATCACTGGACCGTTTGGAGTCAACAACACGTTGAACTCAGACAAGTCACCGTGCACCAAGCCGGTACACAGCATCAGCACGATTTGGCTGATCAGAAACGCGTGATATTCACGTGCTTGATCCGGGTCAAGGGTCACGTCGTTCAGACGCGGTGCCGCATCGCCAAACTCATCAGCGACCAACTCCATCAGCAATACGCCCTCCAGGAAGTCGTAAGGCTTGGGAACCCGCACACCCGCAGCGGCCAAACGAAACAACGCTGCCACTTCGGCATTCTGCCAAGCATCTTCGGTCTCTTTGCGACCAAACTTGGAGCCCTTGGCCATTGCTCGGGCTTGCCGGCTATTGCGAACCTTACGACCCTCCTGATATTCCGCGGCCTGCCGGAAACTACGTTTATTCGCCTCCTTGTAAACCTTGGCGCACCGCAGCTCTTCGCCACAGCGCACCACATAAACAGCTGCCTCTTTACCACTCATGAGTGGGCGCAGCACCTCGTCGACCAGACCGTCCTCGATCAGGGGTTCAATGCGTTTTGGAGTCTTCATCAGCTTTTTTTGTGGGTCCTTCGTGGCCAAATACGCAATGGATGCTCGTTATACGGCAATCCTCGCACAGCGAGTAGTAGATGCCGACCTTTGACCTTCACGGATGTGGGAAAGGCTTCAATTATTTAACAGTTTTTATGCCGAGCAATGTATAGCCAACCATCAACCGGCAGGCCTGCGCAAGTCTCAGTTTTTGAACAGCTCCCCAGGAGTGAAGCCAAATAGGCTTTTGAAGGCAGCGATAAAGGCTGAAGTCGAATCATAACCGCAAGACAATGCCGTATTTGTCACGCTCTCACCGCCCTCCAGCACACTCAGCGACGACAGCAATCGTGCCCGCTGGCGCCAACCACGGAAACTTAAACCGGTCTCGCGCTGAAACAAACGCATCAGTGTTTTTTCCGACATTCCCAACCGTCCAGCCCAATCATACAAAGTAATGACTTGGCTGGGATCAGCGATCAACTCGTTGCACAACCCGAGCAATCGCGGATGGCGCGGCAATGGCAGCGAGAATTCGACCTCCGGCAGCTCCGATAGTTGATCGAGCAGCACCTTGACCAGACGCTCTTCGCTGCTATCACCCTGGGGATACCGTGAAGGCAGCAAGCAAAACGACTTAATTAGCTCGCGAGCCAGCGAGGTCACCTCCAAAACCCGGCAACGTTCTGGCGCCCATTTACAGTCTTCTGGACGCACATACAGGCTGCGCATTTCGGCACACGTCGAGGTAACTACATCATGCTCAAGCCCCGCAGGAATCCAGACACCCCACTGCGGCGGCGCGAAAAAACTACCTTCGGCAGTGTGCACGCCAAGGACGCCGCTAATGGCATACGCAAACTGTACCCAATCGTGCCGATGCGGCGGCGTCCATGAGCCCGCGCCCAAACTTTCGACACGGGCATACAACGGTCGCGGCAAAGCATCCAGCACCGGAACCTGGCGTTCGGCCCCATATTGTCCGTTAGTCGGCATCGATTGACCTTGTGTCGCAAGACGGCTACAGAACCCTTACGTTACCCTGCCGACATCATTTTTTACAAAAACTCTTTTTAGAATCCAGGCCGGCCACTCATATGCACATATTCATGCACCTTAAGCGCGTTGTGACCGACTGGTTCCTGTGCGGAATGCTACTTGCCACGCTGCTGGCTTATTTTTTCCCTGCCTTCGGCAGCGCCGGCGGCGCAATGCATTCCGAATACGTGATCAATATCGGCGTATTTCTGGTGTTTTTCTTGCACGGCGTGAATTTGTCCAGCGAACAGATTAGTCACGGCCTGAAGAACTGGAAGCTGCACGTAATGGTTCAGAGCTTTACGTTCATAGTGTTTCCACTGCTCTGGCTGGCTTGTAGCAAACTGTTTGGCTCGCACCTGCCCGCGCTGCTGATGCTGGGATTCTTCTACCTGTGCGCTCTGCCCTCGACCATTTCTTCATCCGTGGCGCTGACCGGTAGCGCAAACGGTAATGTTCCGGCAGCGATTCTCAATGCCAGCATGTCCAGCGTGTTCGGGATTTTCATGACCCCGTGGCTGGTGAGTTTGGTGGTGGGTTCCGGCGCTGGCGGGATCGACCTCGGCGCAACTTTGCTCGATCTCTGCGCAATGTTGTTGCTGCCACTGGTACTGGGCCAATTGGTGCGACCATTTTTGGGTAAATTTTTTACCCGACACAGGCGTTACACCAACATTGTCGACAAGGTTGTGATCCTGCTGCTGGTGTACTCGGCGTTCTGCAATTCCATGGTTTCAGGCATGTGGCAAAAACAAGGCGGTGCGGTAATTTTCAGTGCGTTCATCGGTAGCGCGCTGCTGCTGGCTGTCGTTTTATTCATGACCACCCGCACCGCTCGCGCGCTCAAGTTCAACCATGCAGATGAGGTGGCGGCGGTGTTTTGTGCAAGCAAGAAATCGTTGGCCGCCGGTGCGCCGATGGCCGCGTTAATCTTCGGTGCTGACCCAGGGCTGGGCCTGATTTTGCTGCCAATCATGATTTATCACCCGATGCAGCTGATCGTCTGTTCGGTTTTAGCTGAGCGCTATGCAGCGCAGCATCGGTTGCTGAAGGTGCAAGAAAGTGAGGCTGTGCTGGCCAGATAGTCCACGCGTATATTCCGATGCATTACCGCTCAATAATCGCCGTAACACCTTGTCCGCCCGCTGCGCAGATAGAAATTAACCCACGCCCCTGCCCGGCAACCGCCAACAGTTTCGCCAAGTTGGCGACGATTCTTGCGCCAGTGGCGGCGAAGGGATGGCCTGCCGCCAACGAGCTGCCTTTAACGTTAAGCTTGCCGCGATCAATCGACCCTAACGCGCAGTCCAGACCCAAGCGGGTTTTGCAGTAATCCTCGTCTTCCCAGGCTTTTAACGTGCAGAGCACCTGCGCAGCGAACGCTTCATGAATTTCGTAATAATCAAAATCCTGCAAACGAAGGTCGTTACGTGCCAAAAGGCGTGGAACGGCATACACCGGCGCCATCAATAACCCTTCAGCGCCGTTGGCAAAATCGACCGCCGCAGCCTCGCCATCACGTAAAAATGCCAATACCGGTAGCCCGCGTTCTTTGGCCCACTCCTCACTGGCCAACAGCACTAGGGAGGCACCATCGGTCAGCGGCGTCGAATTTCCGGCTGTCAGCGTGCCTTTAGGACCGCGCTCAAAAACTGGTTTTAGGCTGGCAAGCGTGTCCAGCGTCAGATCTGGCCGCAGGTTATGATCACGGGTCAACCCCATATACGGCGTCAGCAGGTCGTTTTGCCAGCCTTCGGCATAGGCGGCCGCCATTTTCACATGGCTTTCCAGCGCCAGTTTGTCTTGGGTATCACGGCCGACATTCCAGGTTTGCGCCATCAGTTCGCAATGCTGCCCCATGGACAATCCCGTGCGCGGCTCACCATTACGTGGCAGTTCAGGCTTGAGGTTGTGCGGACGAAGTCGCAGCAATGCTTTGAGTTTATCCGCGCCGGTTTTGCTGCGATTGAGCTGCAACAAAATGCGCCGCAGATCTTCGTTGACTCCAATCGGCGCATCCGAAGTAGTGTCTACGCCACCCGCGATCCCACAGTCGATCTGCCCCAACGCAATCTTGTTCGCCACCAGCAACGCGGCTTCCAGCCCAGTACCACAGGCCTGTTGCACGTCGTACGCAGGTGTTTGGGGCGACAGTCGCGAGCCCAGTACGCATTCGCGGGTCAGGTTGAAATCTCGCGAATGCTTGAGCACCGCACCAGCGGCTACTTCTCCAATGCGAAGACCGTGCAGATTGAATCGTTCAATCAAGCCTTCGAGTGTGGCGGTCAGCATGTCCTGATTACTCGCGGTGGCATACGCACCGTTGGAGCGGGCGAATGGGATGCGATTGCCGCCAACAATAGCGACGCGACGTGGCAGATTCATAAAGCTTCCTTGTTGTTGAATACTTTTTATTGAGCCTAATAGAGCACAGCTTAGGTCCGGTTGCAGCGAACGCCGTTGGGCCCAAGTGGTCAATTGTTTGAACCCCGACTCAAGGAGAGTGTTCCATGTCGTCCGACCGCTATATCGAATTCGCCAACTCTGACATCGGCCGTCGCTTGATTGGCGCAGTGGGCCTGCCCACTCCGGCGCGATTGGAACGCTGGCAAGCGGGGCGTTTGCGTCCGATTGAGGGCACATTGTTGATCAGCGCGGGGCCGCTGGCCGATCACGTCAGAATTTTCGCCCAGCGCCTTACCGACTCACTGTACAGCTTTGGCAGCGATCAACCGGATGCCACCGCCTGGACTGCCGACCAAGGCCCGAAACTCAAGGCTGTGCTGTTCGACGCCAGTACCATGACTCACACTGGCCAGCTCAAACAGCTGCGTGAATTCTTTCAGCCGGTCATGAAAAGTTTCGATCATAGCGCCCATGTCGTAATACTCGGCCGGGCACCGGTTGCCCTGACCGAAGATCCCTTAGCGGCCAGCACTCAACAGGCCATTGAAGGGTTCAGCCGTTCCCTCGCCAAAGAAATGCGTGATGGCGGCACAGTGCAATTGCTGCATATCGACGAAGGCGCGGAAAACCAACTCGAAGGTGCTCTTCGGTTTTTCCTATCACCCAAAAGCGCATTCATTTCAGGTCAAGTCATCCGCCTGAGCCCATGCGCAACTCATGTGCAGGACTGGAGCCGACCGCTTCGCGGGAAACGAGCGCTGATCACCGGCGCCGCACGCGGCATTGGGGCATCAATCGCCGAAACTCTGGCAAGAGACGGCGCAGAAGTGGTGTTACTGGACGTCCCTCAGGCCAAGGCCGACCTCGAAGCACTGGCTGCACGTCTGGGTGGGCAAAGTGTGACCTTGGATATTTGCGCCGAGAGCGCCGCACTGGAGTTGACCGAAGCCCTGCCGACTGGCATCGACATCGTGGTCCACAACGCCGGGATCACACGCGATAAAACCCTGGCAAACATGACGGCCGAATTTTGGGACTCCGTACTGGCGGTGAACCTCAACGCCCCACAAGTGCTGACCCAAGCCCTGCTGGACAGCGGCGCGTTGCGCGACAACGGCCGGGTCATCTTGATGGCCTCGATCAATGGCATCGCGGGCAATCGCGGGCAAACCAACTACGCAGCGAGCAAGGCCGGGCTGATTGGCATGGCCAAGTCCTGGGCGCCTCTATTGCAGCAGCGCGGCATCAGCATCAATGCTGTCGCACCTGGTTTTATTGAAACCAGAATGACCGAAAATATGCCCTTCACCCTGCGTGAAGCTGGTCGGCGCATGAGCTCCCTCGGCCAGGGTGGTTTACCTCAAGACGTTGCCGAAACCGTGGCCTGGCTCAGCCAACCAGGGACAGGCGCCGTAAGTGGTCAGGTGGTGCGCGTGTGTGGCCAGAGCGTTGTAGGGGCCTGATGCTTGCCTGTTCGATTTTGGAATAAAAGGAGATGACTTATGGCTTCACAATGGAGCTACCTCACCGCATCACCGGCATTGCCCAGGCTGTTCTTGCAAGCGGCGCTGCGACGTAAAGTCACTGGAACGGTGTTGCCAGAAGAAGGCTTGCGCTGTTGGGTGTCGGTCAATCGCCAACAGGTGGAAGCCTATCGCAAAGTATGCGGATTTCCGGACAGTAGTTTGATGCCACCTACCTACCTACACGTGCTGGCCTTTGCACTGCAAATGCAAATAATGACCGGCAAAAACTTTCCATTTCCGTTGCTAGGCCTTATTCACCTGCGCAACAGCATCAGCGTTCATCGACCGCTAGGCGGTATCGGCCAAGTGCGAGTGAGCGTTCACGTCGGCAACCTGCAACCCCATGCCAAGGGCGCAACATTTAGCCTGATCACCGAAGTTGAAGATGCACTGGGGTCACTTTGGGAAGAGGACTGCACCCTGCTTTGCAGAGGGATGCAATTGCCTGGTGAGCCACCAAGCGACTTCGAATCTGCGCCGTTGCCGCTCAGCGAGGTAACGCGTTGGCAGGCGCCTGCGGACATCGGTCGCCACTACGCAAAAGTGTCCGGCGACTACAACCCGATTCACCTGAGCGCCACCAGCGCCAAAATGTTCGGTTTCCCCACCGCCATTGCCCACGGCCTGTGGCTAAAAGCGCGAACTCTCGCCGCCTTGGACGACCACCTCCCCGCAGCGAATGTTCACATCAGCGCAGAGTTTCAAAAGCCGGTGCGGCTGCCCAGCGATGTTACGTTGTCAGCCAGCGCGGCCGGCTCCAGTGGGCAGTTTCGATTGACGGGGTCGAACCCTGATCTGGTGCACATGATCGGCAGTTGGCAGCCATTGACCTAGGCTCTTCGGTAGACGATGCCGTGCCGTGACAACCAAAGAAGGCCGATTGTTAGACTGCGGCATCGCATCACCCTTCTCGCCAACACGGTGGCTCCGTAATGGGGACTGCGTTTAAGCTACACGTCCTCAGGAGAACCCGATGAACCTCGACGACCTTACCCAACGCCTGCATAAGATTCGAGATCAAAATAATTGGCGGCAATTTCATAGCCCGAAAAACCTGGCAATGGCTGCCAGCGTGGAAATGGCTGAACTGGTGGAAATTTTCCAATGGCTCGGCGAAGACCAGTCACGCCAACTACCGCCTGATCAGCTAGAACATGCCGGTCAAGAAGTGGGCGATATTGTGATGTACCTGCTGATGCTGTGCAGTGAATTAGGGTTGGATATGGAACAGGTAGTACGCAGTAAGCTAGCCGATAACGAGCGGCGTTTTACACATGAGTGATCGACATTTCGATCTGCTGGCGACGCGCTTCGCCGATAAAATCTATGGCGGCGCAAAAGGCGCTATCCGTCTGGCGGTACTACAGGCTGACTTGCTTGAAGTGCTGCCGCCCGATCGGCCACTACGGGTGTTGGACATCGGCGCTGGACTCGGCCACATGTCGTTATGGTTGGCGGAACGCGGTCATGCCGTGACGCTGGCAGAACCGGCACTGCCAATGCTCGACGGCGCACGTCAGCGCTTTGCCGACGCCGGCCAGACGGCAACCTTTATCCAGATACCGTGGCAGGATCTCCTCGGCCAGCAGCATCAACCGTATGACTTGGTACTGTGTCACGCAGTCTTGGAATGGTTGGCAGAACCTCATGCGATTTTGCCAGTGCTACATCAACTGACCCAAGCCAATGGCTGGTTGTCGTTGGCATTTTATAACCGCGATGCGTTGATCTATCGAAATCTGCTCAAGGGCCACTTTCGCAAAATGCGCAAGAATGACATGGCCGGAGAAAAACAAAGTCTGACTCCGCAACGCCCCCTGGACCCGCGCGAATTGTCAGCGCAACTTGAAGGGACGTGGCGAGTCGAAGCTCAAAGTGGCGTAAGGGTTTTCCATGATTACATGCCGGTTGAGTTTCAGGCCAAGGTTGAACTCGCAGCGTTGCTGGAAATGGAATTAGCTCACCGTCGCCACCCGAGCTTTGCTGGCCTGGGCCGTTATCTGCATTGGTTATGCAGGCCATTGTGAGCTTTTAACCCACACGGTTTATTGCGGAGACCATCATGAATCGCCGGATCGCCACCCTTTTGCTGTGCTTGAGTATTAGCGCTTGCCAAAGCAACAACCCCTACGTTGCCAGTTCCAACCCTCTGCCTCCTGCGCCGCGGCCTGCTAACACGGCAGTGGACATGAGCGCTTATCCAGCGCCAACGATTGATTTTGGTCGATACCGCAATTGGTCCTGGGTTAACGGCCAGCGGCCCAGTGGATCACCCTTTGCCAGCTCGGAACAACTGGCCGATGCAGTGAGCAACGGGCTTGATCAACGCGGTCTGCGTCCAGCAATGAATAATCTTCCCGCAGACCTCGGTGTAGTGGCAGACGTGCATGTGGAAACGCGCGTGCGCCAGGTCCGTGACGACGCCTACGATAATGGAGCCGGAGTGGGCTATGGCCGTTATGGCGGCTACAACAGCGGCGGTTTTGGCGGGTATACCACGGTGCCAATTGTGCGCACGTATCAGGTTCAAGTATTGGTAGTGCGCATCAGCCTGTTTGACAACCGAAGCCATCAACCGGTATGGAGTGCTAGCGCTGAAACTGCTACCGGTGGCGATGAGTCAGGCCGCGCCAAAGCTTTGCGCCAAGCGGTCAATCAAGCACTGACGACCTATCCGCCTTCGTGATGCAAAAGGAGAAACGTCATGTTACGGCGCCTGTCCATATTATCTATTGCACTGTCGCTGAGCGCCTGCGTCGCCAATCAGGTCAACCGTGACTTTGACGTTACACGCGATTTTGGCGCCTACCGCAGCTGGACCTGGAAAGAGCCCAGCGTGCAATATCGTCCCGACGATCCGCGAATAAAGAGCGACTTGGCTGAACAACGTATTCGTCAATCGGTAAGTGACCAGCTGGATCAGCGAGGACTGCGCATGGCCGCACCAGGGAGCCAAGCGGACATTAAAGTACAAACCTATTTGATCGTTGAGAATCGCCAGCAAATGGTCAGCACCAACTACGGCGGCAGCCTATGGGGCGGTGGTTGGGGCGGATGGGGTGGCGGAATCACTGAAACCCGAAATGTCGATTACAAAGTCTCAACCCTGCAAATCGATTTGCTCGATGCCAGGGACGGCAAGCTGGTCAGGCGCGGCAGCACCGAACAAGTGGTTAATTCCAGCCAAACAACCGTTGATCTTGGATGAACTGGGCATTACTGAAAACACCGTGAAGTTATATGTTTCTAAAGTACTGCGCCTGACCGCATGCATAACCGTACTCAATTGGCCCTGGCCCTGTTGCCGAATAACGCGCAGCACTGTGTTACGGCACATTGAAAGTTGTCGAACACGCACGACCCTAAGCCCTGCCGCACGTTTTTAAAAACTTAAGGCAAATAGCCTCTATCCTCCACGGAACTCGCTGGCCTCTAAAGTAGCCCAAGCGACAGACTTCTTTTTTCTTCAGGGCATGCATATGCGGACAGAAAGCTTTTTCGAATGGCTCGGTCAGATGCTGGGCGCCATCATTCGGTTTGTGGTTGATGGATTGGATTGGCTATTCAAAATACTGGGGCATGCCGGAGGCAACTTTGTCGAGGGCCTGTCTCGCACGCTGGGCATGAACACCTCACTGATCAGCATCATCGCGCTGATCATCGGCTTGATGTTGCTGTACTCCGCCATTCGCGCCTTCATGCGCGCCTCAATTATCTCCGGCATCATCTGGATGGTTCTCGGCTTGTGGTTGTTGAGCTGGATTATTCATTGATCAGCGGCCAACCCCCGTTGATCCATCGCCAATGGATTAGCTAGCATCGAGTTAGGTGGGGCTCACGATGAGTGCAGGTTGTTACACTGCGCGCCTTCCAAGGAGCTTCCATGTCCAGCTTGATGACCGATTGGCGCGACCGCACAACCCATCGACGAGTTTGGGCGTTGGCCGCACCGATGATTCTCTCGAATATTTCCGTTCCCTTGGTGGCGTTGGTCGACAGCGCCGTTATCGGCCATTTACCTTACGCCCACCAACTGGGTGCGGTGGCAGTCGGCGCTACTCTGTATACCTTCCTCGCATGGGCGATGGGCTTTCTGCGAATGGGCACTACCGGGTTTGCCGCACAGGCCGCCGGACGCAATGATGGTGCAGCGCTCAGGCAAATCCTGTTGCAAGGATTGCTGCTGGCAATGATCCTGTCGGTGGTATTGGGCATCTTTGCGCTTCCGTTCAGCCACATGGCCCTGGACATGATGCAGCCCTCAGCCGATCTCAAAGCGCTGACCCTGGACTTCTTCCATACCCGTTTATTCGGCCTGCCCGCCGCGCTGGCTAGTTATGCATTAGTCGGTTGGTTCCTCGGCACCCAGAATGCCCGAGCGCCACTGGCGATCCTGCTGACAACCAATCTGGTGAACATCGCGCTGAATCTGTGGTTCGTCATGGGCCTGGATTGGGGAGTTGTCGGTTCGGCCCGAGCCTCGGTGTTGGCTGAATGGATCGGTGCTCTGCTCGGTCTGGCGTTGACGCACAAAGGCCTGCGCGCGTTTCCCGGCCAAGTAGCGTGGGCGGCGCTCAAACACTGGGAAAATTGGCGCCCCCTGCTGGCGGTCAATCGCGACATCTTCATCCGCAGCCTGGCGCTGCAGTCGGTATTTTTCCTGATCACGGTACAGGGCGCTCGGTTGGGCGATGCAACGGTCGCTGCCAATGCTTTATTGCTCAACGGTCTGCTGCTGACCGCCCACGCATTAGACGGGCTGGCCCACGCAGTCGAGGCATTGTGTGGTCACGCCATTGGCGCCCATGACCGCACTTCGTTGCGCCGTTCATTGACGGTTGCGGCCGGCTGGTCGTTGCTCGCAAGCTTGGCGTTCGCGATTTTGTTTTTGTTTGCGGGGCATTTGTTCATCGAGATGCAGACCAACATTCCCGAAGTCCGCGAAACGGCATTCGAATACCTGCCGTACCTGGCCGCGCTGCCGGTGGTTGCCGTGTGGAGCTACCTGCTCGATGGTTTATTCATCGGTGCTACCCGGGCGCGGGAAATGCGCAATGCCATGCTCCTGAGCGTGGCACTTATAGCGCCCTTCGCCTGGTTCGCCAAAGACTTGGGCAATCATGGGCTGTGGCTGACGTTCATTTTGTTCATGCTATTGCGCGGCATAACCCTGGGCGTGGTAGCCAGGGGCCTGAATCGCAGCGACGGCTGGTTTGCCGCTTCAGGTCACTGAGTGGCTAGAGGCTGGGTACGCAAGTCGGCGTGAATGAAATCGATTACGTCATCCAGCACTGGCGCCAGTGCGCGCAACGGTCGGGACATGGCGGCGACTAGAGTAGCGTGCCCGGTTCGAGAGAAGTACAACTCGCGTACAGGTACACCATCGGCTCGCAAACGCGCCGCCAGGCCACCGGTATTGCGGGTCGGATTTACCACCTTGTCACCTTTCGAAGCGATCAATAGCGCAGGCGGTGATTCTGGACTGACGTGATTGATCGGCTGAGAGTCAGGTGGCGAATTTGGAAAGAAAAACACCGGCTTGACGTCCTCGTTGTCGATAGGCAAGAAGTCATAAGGCCCGGCTAGGCCGATCCAACCGCTGAGCATCGACGGCTTGAGTCCGACTTTTGCGAGAAACACCGGATCGAGGGCAATCATCGCGGCGTTGTAAGCGCCCGAACTGTGGCCCATTACGTAGAGGTTCTCAGGGTCGCCACCATACTCATGCACGTGCTTATATGCCCAAGCCACTGCCTGAGCAGAATCCTCTAAGAAGGCCGGATAGCGCACTTGAGGGTACAACCGGTAATCGGCAATAACGACCACGATCCCCCGCGAAGCCAGCGCTTCACCGACAAACGTGTAATCGGTTTTTGAGCCGCTGTTCCAACTTCCGCCATAAAAAAATACAACCACCGGCGCATTAGCCGGTGCCTTTACAGGGGTATATACGTCCAGCTTGTTACGCGGATCGCTGCCATAAGCGATATCGGAAACTCGAGTAAAAGTGCTTTCAGGCGTTAGGGCATTGAGCACATTGATCGGTGAACACGCCGCCAGTAAGGCGGCCAACAACCCAGTCAGCACCGCTTTGAATACGTAGGGTGTCATTACACTGCCTCATGCTCATTAACGAAGGACCCGTCACGTATGGGCCGAAATCGGCGGTTCCGTAAAAGCCAGTAAAACTACGACCACCCACCCAGCCAATAGTTGGCAAGGTTCGCGAAACGCTGATGCGGATTATCGCCCGGAAGTATGGGCGGAACAGCGGCTGACGCAAACCTTGCACGCAACGTTAGCCAATTGTCGAGCACTGCACTGTCGCAGAAACCGTGGCGCAGCCCTTCATGAATATGGTCAAGGGTCTTACGGTAATTACTGCCGGTGGCGCGACTCCACACATACGCGTGACGCTCGATCAGGCACTGCTGCAGCTTTTTTTCCTGCTTCAAACCGAGTTCAGGCTCGATGGTCAGCGGCGTTACTTCAAGCGCTGGGTTAATGACCGACTGGACTCCTTGGGTGTCTTCTACCTTTGTCACCCAAGGACCGCCGTACCACATCAGCGACTCAATGGGCCCCAGCCAACGACTTAACTCCAACGCATCCATTTCGTCGAAAAAATAACTCGCAGTTTGGACGTTGTAATAGGTCAGCAAACTTTTGTAGTGGCCACCGAAACGTACAGTCAGCATACGGCGCAAATGGTCGAGCAATTGCTGCTTGGGCGCCGCGCAAACAATACGTAGACCTGGCCATGGTGCCGTCTCTTGCGGGAGTACATTGTTCAATGGGTCGCCCAATGGCAGGTGCACCAACAACGGTCCCTGATCACGAATCACGTGCAGGTCGGTGTCTGCGAGCAATTCGTCCCACCCGTGGCTATCGCCAAATTGCTGTTTGAATCGATCAGCCAGCCCCGGTACGCCAGGCGTATCGAGCAAAAGCCAATCGTGCTGAGGATCGGAAGAAGAACCCTGATGGGTGCGAATCATGACAAGCCCCGTCCATCAATACCGGTTCGCATCCGACAGTCGCATGGTTGTAATTGGCAATGAGCGAAACTCCCTCCAGACGGTTGCCAGCAGAGCACGATCAACGGATGACTGCCCTTTATGAGTTCCAGCAAATGCTGGGTATTGGTGTTCAATGCGCTCGCAGGTAGGACGTCGGTAGCATCAGTGACCGTCGCCGCTCCGAGCATTTCCAGGTTTATTTGTCGACTATGAAGCATCAAGCAATCGTTTTCAAAGCGCAGCGAGCTGTCTCCCACCGCGAACGTCAATTGTGTATCGTTTTCAAACGTCAGCGTGATTCCGCCTGTGATGGCGATTTTCTGACCAGCGCCGGCAAAGCTGTCCAGGTCAAGGCACAGTTCAAGGGAGGGCTGTTCGGCGCCCTCACTGATGGGCGCATCTACGCAGGCGTCAATAGGAGGTGTCGCGTCATAGTCCTCCAGATAGGCCGTGACCATGGGCAAATCAGGGTCGCCATCGACGAAACTCACCACCACGTCCATTCCTACCCGCGGCCGAGTGCTGAATTCGCCGCCCAAAGTAGATGACATGGGTATCCAGCAACTGGCGTAGTGGGCGCCCTGACCTTGCCACCCCCAATCAAACTGCACGCAAATACGGCCTGACGCGTCGCAATGTTCTTGACCAACGACCGGCCCCATCACCCGGGCGCGCTGCACGCCCAACATCTTTGGCCTAGGTTCCGGCGGAGCTGGACGAAAACCGATCTCCCAGGGTGTCGCCACGAAACGATTGCGATAGGGCAACGCGCTGACGTCGGCAGCCAACAGCTGATCAAGCATGTGAACCTGGTTGCCTTGGTGCTGGACTTCAGTCAGCAGCCAGAGATGATTCCATTCTTTGCGCGGATGTCCAGTTAATGGCAGCAACAAACTCGCGCCCAGGTAAGGTGAGGTACTTTCCCCCTCAGCCCGCTCCAAGGAGCGCTGGCCGAAAGGCTCGGCGTCGATGCTGCCCACGGAAAACCGATCAATCTGATGCCTTGTAGGCTCAGCCTTACCCGGTATCAGGCGCCGGGGAACGGTTTCAAAAAAACACGTCGGGCCTCGACGAAATCCACCTTGAGTATCCGCAAATACCAGTACGTGACGCTGCTTGGAGTGCTGAAAATGGTAATGAATACCCTCTTCATCACATAGCCGCTGAACGAACTGCAAATCAGACTCATGATGCTGTGCGCAGTAACTCCGCTCACGGTAGGCATGCTTTAGTTCGAAGCGATGCGCGTTAGCATGAATACCGTGCTCCTTGATAACCCGGGCAATAATTTGCGGGACTGACAGGTCTTGAAAAATGCGCTGATTGTAGCGATGCGCAAGACAGCCCAACCGTGGTCCCAAGCATAATCGGTAGTGATCGGAGCTCGAGTCTCGGTGGATATTAACCACACGTTGAATTTGCCCATTGATACCGGTTTGGGTCCCGGCGAAGCTCAGCCACGCCGAGCGATACATCAAGCTTTTTACGTTCAGAACGGAAGATTCGATGACCACGTCTAGTTCAAACGCAAAAGGCTGGCTGATCGCTTCCGTACCGGTAAACGAAAGCACAGTGAGTGGGTGATTCAGGTTCGGGATATCCAGACGAAAAAAAGGTGCGTTGACTGGATCGAACATCGGCTATTGCTCTACGAGGGAACGGCCGAGGATTCTCGCCGAGAGAACCATCGGAGTAGAGGGCCATATTGCAGAATAGGAAACCTCCTACAAAAAAACAGGACAAGACGGACAGGCATCCATCACACCTGAGCGTGCTGCCTGGGGAGCAGGCTCACATGTGATGGATATTCCTCCCCGCCGCGCAGCAAACACAACACCTATAAGAGCTGCCGAAGGCTTTAGGTCCGTACGACTTTTAACGGTCTAAAAAGCGACCGGTCCAGGTCCAATCGCAGCCAGCGGCAGCCCCTACAACTTTATTTTTAACCAATGTTATGTATTTGCGAATCAAGAAGACAAGTACGACGAGCGCGTCAGCCCCAAGCGCAGCGCATCCAAATATTGGGTGCGTTCACGAGGGGTAATTTTAGCGCTGGCGACTTTGTCGCGATATTGGTTCATCAACCCTTCAGGCGACAAGTGAACGTACCGCAGCATGTCTTCGATGGTATCGTGCGTCTCGATCCCGCCGTGATAAACGCTACCATCTGGCTTTTGGTAAATGTTCACTGAATCGGTATCACCGAACAGATTGTGCATGTCCCCAAGAATTTCCTGATAGGCGCCCACCAGAAAAATGCCTAACAAATAGTCTTCGCCTTCGTTGAGTGCATGAACCGGCAAGCTGGTTTCGATGCTCTGCTCGTCAACGTACTGTTTGATTTTACCGTCGGAATCACAGGTCAAATCCTGCAACACCGCACGACGCATTGGCTCTTCATCGAGACGGTGCAATGGCAGGATCGGCAACACCTGACCAATCGCCCAAGTATCTGGCAGGCTCTGGAACACTGAGAAATTACAGATGTACTTGTCAGCGAGCTTGTCGTTGAGTTCGTCCAGTACTTGACGATGGGAACGCTGGCGGGCTTTTAACGAGTTATGCAGGCGGCGGCACACCGCAAAGTAGCACTGCTCGGCCAGGGCTTTTTGTGCCAAGGTGATTTTGCCATCGGCGTATTGAGTGGCAATGTCGCTCATGTAGTGCGTAGCACGCCAATAAGTCTCAGTAACCATCTCGATATCAGTTGGTCCCAGCAAGTCGACTAGCCACTGCACAGTTTCAGGCAGGCCTTCTTTGTCCGCGATCTTTGGCACTTCGTCGTTGTGGCTTTCGACGTCTGTCACCTGAACCACCAACATTGCGTGGTGTGCGGTCAACGACCGACCGCTCTCAGAGAAAATATTCGGGTGCGGAAGCGCCTGCTCGTCGCAGAATTCCTTGAGCATGCCAACCACAACGCCGGCGTAATCGTCCATGTCGTAGTTGATTGAACTGGCGTTGCGCGAGTGAGTGCCGTCGTAATCCACACCGAGACCGCCGCCGACGTCAATATGATCGACCGGTAACCCGAGGTTGCGCAGCTCGCCGTAATAACGAATCGCTTCTTTGAAGCCGTGTTGATAGTCAGCCAGGTTGGCAATCTGCGAACCCATGTGGAAGTGCAGCAGACGTATGCCTTGATCCAGACCCGCCTTGCGGAAACGCTCGACAACTGACAACAGCTGCGCCGCCGACAAACCGAATTTGGATTTCTCGCCGCCCGTATCAGCCCATTTGCTAGAAGCCAAGGAAGACAAACGCACACGCAAACCGATCTGAGGGGCGACCTTGAGTTCGGCGGCCTCTTCAATCACCAACGCGACCTCGGACTCTTTCTCGATCACGATAAAAACGTTGTGACCCAGCTTCTGCCCCATCAATGCCAGGCGAATGAATTCACGGTCTTTATAACCGTTGCAGACAATCGTCCCACCTTTAGGCGCCAGCGCCAGCACGGCCATTAGCTCGGGCTTGGAACCCGCTTCCAAGCCGATGGACACATCCTGAGTGGCGATAATATTTTCAACCACAGCTTCTTGCTGGTTGACTTTGATCGGGTACAACGCGGTGTATTTGCTCTGGTAACCCAAGCGCTCGATGTTGGAATCGAATGCACCTGTCAGTTGACGAACCCGGTCCTGCAGGATGTCAGGAAAGCGCACCAGCAACGGCAAGGACAGGCCACTTTTACGCAGTGCGTCGACCTGCTCATACAAATCAATGGGAGAACTGCTCGGACCCTTCGGGCGAACTTCAACACGGCCGGCTTCGTTGATTGCAAAATAACCAGCCCCCCAATGACGAATCCCATAAACACTGCGGCTGTCCGCAACTGTCCATTGGCTGCCATCGTCTTTGCGTGTGCGTCGTACGGACATCGAAGTCCCCTATAAGAAGTCAAATGGCATCAGCCACGATGGGCTGGCGCAGTGTAAAGAGTGGAAATGACGATTTGGCGCTGACGCGTGTCAGCGTTGAAACGCCTTGGCGGAGGCTGAGGAATAGACCCGCTTTGAAACGCAGAGTTTAGAAAACGGATCTAGCCGCCTGACTTCTTGGCTTTGAACCCAAGCTTCGCCAACTCCGCCAGCAACAGCTCGACGTGATCACCTTGAATCTCGATCACCCCTTCCTTGATCGCACCGCCAGTTCCGCAGCGACGCTTGAGCGTAGTGGCCAAGTCCTTGAGTGGGTCTTCGGCCAGCGGCACACCGGTGATAGTGGTCACCGTCTTGCCGCCACGGCCCTTGCTTTCGCGGCGTACGCGGGCAATTCCGTCCCCTTCGGGAATAGTGGTTTGTTTGCATGCACAGGCATTCACGGGCTGACTACAGTCGGGGCAATGCCGTCCTGCGTCCGTAGAAAATACCAAACCGCCAAGGGCGGCGAAGGATGCGGCTTTTTTGGCCACCGGCAATCCTCTATTGGAGGACAAAGACGGGTCGGCTCCGGCGTTGCGGTAGACCGACCGCGAAGCCCCACTCAGGCAGGGGCAGCGCTACTGAACCAATCAATGGCTCAGCTTGAAAAGGTCGCGCAGTGTAACGGCAAAAAGTGCAGATGCTAAGCGCAAATATGCACCGATCATCATCTTTTATGCGTTACGCATAGACCGGCCTAAATAGCGCTTTAACGCAGCCAGGGAGTCCGGGCAATAAGGTTTGTGCTCAGTTTCCTGCAAGACCTCGTTAACCGGAATAAATCGCGCTTCAAGCACCTCTTCAGGCTGCAAGATCAGCGGACCGTCCCATACCGCACTGAACACTGCGCACCACAAACGGTTGCCCGGCTGGTCAAAAAAGAAACGCTCATGGGCAAGCAGTGGCACGCCGCTCACGCCCAATTCTTCTTCCAGTTCTCGCGCAGCTGATTGCGCATAGGTTTCATCGAAGAGCACCATCCCACCTGCCGCCACGTCCCAGTAACCTGGATAAATCGCTTTACTCAGAGTGCGCCGATTAACACAAAGCTCACCGGCCGAATTGAACAACAAAATATAGGTGCCTCGCCCGATCAGACCTTTTTTGCGCAAATGGGCCCGCTTGATGGAACCCAGCGGCAGGTCCTGCTCATCAACCCAAGCAATTTGTTCTGCATCAGAAGCGGCACGGTGAGCCGCCTCTCGAGGGGAGACCTGCATCATTTACCCCTGTGACAGTAATTGGCGCAGGTCGATCACTGCAGCGTTGGCCCGGGAAAGATAGTTGGCCATCACCAGCGAGTGGTTGGCCAAAACACCGAACGGACTACCATTAAGAATCATCGGACTCCACAGAGGCTCTTGCGATGCCTCCAGCTCACGGATGATCTGGCGGACGCTGACAGTCGCATTCTTCTTCGCCAGCACATCGGCGAAGTCAACTTCGACGGCACGTAATAACAGTGATAACGCCCAGGCTTGCCCACGCGCTTCGTAGAACACGTTGTCGATTTGCATCCATGGGGTTTCGACAATTTCCTCGTCAACCTGTGGCACTTCGCCTGGTTGGAGAGTCATAGTCGACTGCGTTTCGGTCTTCAACGTGCTGTTGAGCTTGACCCGACCGACGCTGGCCGACAACCGCTGCGACAGTGATCCCAGTCGGGTGCCTACGTCGCCCAGCCAGTTATTCAGATTGTCAGCGCGGGTATAGAACAATGCACCCTTTTGATTCGGGTCCGACAGCCGCGCTTGATAACGGCTCAGCGCATTTATACCGTCTCGATACTGCGACTCGGTAGAGGGCAGAATCCAGCTTTTGTTATCGAAGTTGAACAATGGCTCGGCTTTGGCCAAGTCGCTGTCTTCAGCCGACTGCGATTGTGAGCGGGCGAAATCCTTACGCAGCGCTCGACTCATGTCGCGCACCTGAATTAATACGCCATATTCCCAGCTCGGGATGTTGTCCAACCACAATCCCGGCGGGAAACGATCGTTAGATAGATAACCGCCTGGCTTGTCGAGCAATGTCGTCGCAACGGTCTTAAGCGTTTCGACGGTGGTGTAGCCCACCACCATCTGCTTGCCATCACGCTGAGCGGCCGCTTGGGCGTTCTGTTGAACCGGGAACAACTTCGGTTCGCTGCTCCAATAGCACCCGATCAGCACCGCCACCAGCAGATAAACAGCGAGTACGATGCCTAACGCACGGCTAAAAAAAACGCCCCCCCAGTAACCACGGGAGCGAGTCCCAACCGCGGGCTCGTCAACACGATCCCCTACGCTGCCAGCACGCTTCTTCCAGTCCAGCATGGCTATGTCCCTTCAATCACGAAATTCAATGGTTCGACCGCAACCTTACAGCAAGGTGCCTTGGTGTGGGAGTGAGACTAGCGATCTCATGGCCAAGCGCACTCACAGGCGATGGCACTTCGCCTCTAACGCTGCGCTACCGCAGAGGCTTTCTGAGCATGATTTAAAAATACGAATTTTACTCAATTTATAATTCTCCGACGCCTCTCTTCTGCTCAAACAGTTTTATCGTCCCTGTTAGTAATCTTTATATTACTCATGCCTCTCTAAAACGCCGGGGAGTGTGACCTCTGAGATATGTTTGTTAGCCGGAATTTTCGTTTAATACACACTAATAATTTGAAAAAACTTACAGAGGCCGTTGCTCGGACAGAAAACTCGATCAGTTTAAGAGAAGCTATACGATCGTATATACCCACCAAATTTTTGGCGCCAATTTTACCTACAGTTAGCAGTTAATTGACCTGCGACACACTAGATAGCGTGAAGAAGTGCTAGCATACCGCCACCAGTCAACCTCAGCGCACACCATAATCAGTAGCCAGGATATGACCGAGCCAGAAGACCCGAGTCGTGATCGACTCAAACATCACTTTGCCCAGCGGGTAACGCATCAGGCACGTCAAATTCTTGAGGTCTGGCAACGCTTGCAACAAAGTGAATGGTCGGCGGCCGACATGGCTGAACTTGCTGAGTCAACGCTTCGCTTACTACGTTTTGCCGAACGATTTGAACAACTCGAACATGTTCAACTGGCGCGCAGTATCAATCTGGCTCTCGCGGCGGTTGAAGCCAACCGCGGGCGCTTGAGCAGCGGCCTGATTACTGAACTCAATCAATTGATGCAGCGTCTCTCCCGTACAGGCCTGCGGCACGGCGATCGGCTGGAGCAAACCTCTCTGCCGCCGTTGCGCAAGCCGATCTATGTGATGCTACAAGAGCATGAGCGTGCCGATCGATTGGCCAAGCAGCTCGAGTTTTTTGGGCTTAGCGCTGTTGCATTGGAAAACATAGCCTCTTTTCACGCCAGCATGGCCGAGCGCCATCCCGCCGCGATTGTGATGGACGTGAATTTCGGCGGCCCCGGCCAAGGTTTGAAACTGGCGGCACAGGTCCAGGAAGGGTTGGAGTTCAAGCTGCCGCTGTTGTTTTTCAGTCACCTTGAAACCGACACGCCCACGCGACTTGCGGCGGTTCGCGCAGGTGGCCAAGAATTTTTGACCGGCACGCTTGAAGCTTCAAGCCTGCTGGAGAAAATCGAAGTGCTCACCTGCGTGGCGCAATACGAACCCTATAAAGTGCTGATCATTGATGACTCACGCGCCCAAGCCACTCACACCGAGCGGCTACTCAATAGCGCTGGCATTGTTACTCGCACATTGCTTGACCCCATCCAAACCATGGCCGAGCTCGCAGAGTTCCAGCCGGATCTGATCATTCTCGACATGTACATGCCGGGCTGCACCGGACCGGAATTGGCCAAAGTGATCCGCCATAACGACCGTTATGTCAGCGTACCAATCATTTATCTGTCGGCTGAAGACGATCTGGACAAGCAACTAGATGCAATGAGCGAGGGCGGTGATGACTTCCTGACCAAGCCAATCAAGCCGCGCCACCTGATCACCACCGTGCGCAATCGCGCGGCGCGGGCGCGCAACCTCAAGTCACGCATGGTCCGCGACAGTCTGACCGGCTTGTATAACCACACGCATATTTTGCAACTGCTCGAAGATTGTAGCTTTCGCGCGCGACGCGAAGGCAGGCCGCTGAGTTTTGCCATGATTGATATCGATCACTTCAAGCGCGTCAACGACACCCACGGCCATCCCATGGGTGATCGCGTTATTAAAAGCCTGGCACTGTTTCTCAAGCAGAGATTGCGCAAAACTGACTTCATCGGCCGCTACGGCGGCGAAGAATTTGCCGTCGTCATGCCGGACACTGATCTGCATAACGCTCACCGGGTGCTTGATGAGATTCGCCAGCGCTTCGCCGAAATCCATTACCCGGCGCAACCTTTGGATTTATCCTGCACGTTCAGTGCTGGCGTCGTAGAATTTTGCGACGGTGCCGACAGCCTGATGCTCGCGACCTTGGCAGACGACGCGCTATACCGCGCTAAAGATGCGGGGCGCAATCAAGTGCACGCCGGTCATCTCAAGCCCAACGCCAGCTTTCTTGAAGAGTTGGCCGACGCAGTGATTGCGCCGTAACGGCCTTCATGAATATAAAACCACCTCGACCGGTTCCCGGCTGATTGCAGCTTTTTTGCAACGACGATCTTGAGAATACGGGTAGATTTAGAAACTTGCCCTTACAACTCACGGCACAGCACGACGGGAAACAGTCCGCTATCATGCGCGAACTTTCGACATGCGAGACTGCTATGCGCCGCCTGCTTTGCCTGATGCTGTTGATCCTCGCCCTGCCCGCCGTCGGCGCGAGTTTGTTGGACAGTCGCCCGAGCACCACGCTGGGTGGTTCATTACTGAACAACAGCAGTGATTTTCTGCCAGTGCATGAAGCTTTTCGCCTGAACCTGATCGAAGTCACCGATAAATCGATCAAGCTGCGCTTCGTCCCCACCGAAGGCTATTACCTCTACCGCCATCGCTTTCAGTTCCGCGCAGAGCCCGCCGACATTGGTTTGGGCCAGGCACAACTGCCCCCCGGCGAAAAGAAACACGATGAGTATTTCGGCGACGTCGAGGTCTATCACGGCATTCTGGACGTCGACATCCCACGCAAACCTGGCGACAACCGCCCGTTCACCCTCGCGGTAACCTATCAAGGCTGCGCCGACAAAGGCCTGTGCTATCCGCCTGAAACCGAACGACTGGCCATTGGCGATGTTGCAGCAACAACCTCCGCTTTGCCTGCCTCCCTCCCCAGCAAAAACGCATGGAACTGGAAAGAACTGGCCCTGTTTTTCCTCGCTGGCATCGGTCTGACCTTTACGCCGTGCGTACTGCCGATGCTGCCGATTCTATCCGGCGTGGTATTGCGCGGTCAGATTGGAGGCGTGCGCGGGTTTAGCCTTTCGCTGGCTTACGTGTTGCCGATGGCGGTCTGCTTCGCGGTGTTGGGCGCGTTGATGGGCATGTTCGGCGCGAGTTTGAATCTACAGGCGCGCCTGCAATCGGCCTGGGTTCTGGTGCCCTTTGCGCTGTTCTTCGTGGTGTTTGCCCTGGCGATGTTTGACCTGTTTCAGGTGCGTTTGCCGCACTTCATCAGCAGCCATCTGCACCGCGTCGCAGGTCGCACGGAAGGCGGATCGTTGTGGGGCGCGGCTGTTCTAGGCGTGGTTTCCAGCTTGCTCGTTTCGCCCTGCGTTTCCGCGCCATTGGCGGGAGCGCTGCTTTATATAAGCGCCAGCGGCGATGCCTTGGGTGGCGCCATGAAATTGTTTGCCCTCGGCCTCGGCATGGGCGCCCCGCTAGTGATCGTCGCCACCGGTGGGGCCGCTTGGTTACCCAAAAGCGGACCGTGGCTGGTCACCGTTAAGAACATCATTGGCGTGCTGCTGCTGGCAGTCGCTATCGGCTTACTCAGCCGCGTTATTCCCGGCGAAATCACCTTACTGCTGCTGGGTCTGCTGGGGGCGGGGGTGGCCTTATTTCTTGGGGCGTTGGAGTTCTCACCGAAAACGCCCGCCGAGCGGTTAGCGCAGTTATTGGGCGTGTTCCTGCTGGTTTACGCGCTGGCGTGCTGGTACGGCGCGTTCAGCGGGCAAACCGACCCGTTCCGGCCGCTGGGAGGAACGCAACCGGCATTGATGGCCAATGGCGCGCCACCCGCCGCTGACGCCTGGCAAACCATCAGTTCCGCGACGGAGCTGGACCGGGCACTCAGCGAAGCGAAAGCCGCCGGTCAACCGCTGTTGCTGGATTGGTACGCGGACTGGTGCATCAGCTGCAAAGTGATCGAACACGACGTACTGCCCGACCCGGAGGTCAAGCGTCAGTTGGCCGGTTATCGATTGATCCGTTTTGATATGACTGAAAGCAACGCCGAGCAGCGCGCCTTACTTGACCGCTACCGCCTGTTTGGACCGCCCGCCTTGCTGTTCTTCGGTAAAAACGGCGCAGAGCAGGCCGAGGCTCGGGTAGTGGGTGAGATCAACGCCGCCGACCTGGTAAAGCGCATTAACAAGGCAAATGACCAAACCTAAAGGTCGAGTCATAAACTTCGCGCGAACATCGGTCATCGTGCTGGCTATTGCGGTTAACTGGACAGTCCACGGCAGATTGCGGCATAGTCGCTGCGCATCATGCTCGCTCACATAACAAGGAACAACAGATGGCGACGCTACTGGTTCTCCACGGACCTAATCTGAACCTGCTCGGCACTCGTGAGCCGGGCGTTTATGGCTCGGTAACCCTGGCGCAGATCAACCAGGATCTGGAACAACGAGCTCGTGATGGTGGCCATCATCTGCTGTATTTACAAAGCAACGCCGAATACGAATTGATTGACCGTATCCACGCGGCCCGCGATGAAGGCGTGGACTACATTTTGATCAATCCTGCAGCTTTTACGCACACAAGCGTCGCATTACGTGACGCGTTGCTGGCAGTGAGCATCCCATTCATCGAAGTGCATCTCTCTAACGTGCACAAACGCGAACCTTTCCGCCATCACTCTTACTTCTCCGATGTAGCGGTGGGAGTGATCTGCGGCCTTGGCGCCAGCGGTTATCGACTGGCCCTGGAGGCCGCCCTGGAACAGCTTGAACAACAAGCTATGCGCCCCTGACCGATCCTTGGGAGTTGACGATTCATGGATATCCGTAAAGTTAAAAAATTGATCGAATTGCTGGAAGAGTCCGGCATCGATGAGCTTGAAATTCGTGAAGGCGAAGAGTCTGTACGTATCAGCCGCCACAGCAAGACCCCTGCTCAGCAGTATTACGCGCCTGCACCAATGGCCGCTCCGGTTGCCGCGCCAGTCGCTGCTCCCGTTGTTGCAGAAGCACCGGCTGCGCCGAAATTGAATGGCACCGTGGTCAAGTCGCCTATGGTGGGTACGTTCTACCGCACCCCTGCACCGACCTCCCCTGCGTTCGTTGAAGTGGGCCAGACCATCAAGAAAGGCGACACCATCTGCATCGTCGAAGCCATGAAAATGATGAACCACATCCAGGCTGAAACGAGCGGAGTGATTGAATCCATTCTGGTAGAAAACGGTCAGCCGGTTGAGTACGACCAGCCGCTGTTCACTGTCGTTTGAGCCGCGGAGAAACAACGATGTTGAAACCTGCGAAGTTGCAAAAAGTTCTGATCGCCAACCGTGGTGAAATTGCCCTGCGGATCTTGCGCGCCTGCAAGGAAATGGGCATCAAGACCGTCGCGGTTTACTCAACTGCGGACAAGGATTTGATGCATTTGGGCCTGGCAGACGAAAGCGTTTGCATCGGCCCGGCTCCGGCCAACCTGTCCTACCTGCACATCCCGGCAATCATTGCAGCCGCCGAAGTCACGGGGGCCACAGCGATTCACCCCGGCTACGGCTTCCTGGCGGAAAATGCTGATTTCGCTGAACAGGTGGAAAAATCCGGTTTTGCATTCATTGGCCCAACCGCCGAAACCATCCGCCTGATGGGCGACAAGGTTTCTGCCAAAGACGCCATGAAGCGCGCAGGTGTACCGACGGTCCCAGGCTCTGACGGCCCGCTGCCGGAAGACGAGGAAATAGCGCTGCACATCGGCCGTCAGGTCGGCTACCCCGTAATCATCAAAGCCGCTGGCGGCGGTGGTGGTCGGGGCATGCGTGAAGTGCATCAAGAAGAAGACTTGATCGAGGCCGCCAAACAGACCCGAGCCGAAGCGGCCGCCTGGTTCAGCAACCCGATGGTCTATCTGGAAAAATTTCTGACCAACCCACGTCACGTGGAAGTTCAGGTGTTGTCCGATGGCCAGGGCCATGCGATCCACTTGGGCGACCGTGACTGCTCGCTGCAACGTCGTCATCAGAAGGTATTGGAAGAAGCACCAGCGCCGGGTATCGACGAAAAAGCACGGCAAGAAGTGTTTGCTCGCTGCGTCAAGGCCTGCATCGACATCGGCTACCGTGGCGCCGGGACCTTTGAGTTCCTGTATGAAAACGGCAACTTCTACTTCATCGAGATGAACACTCGCGTTCAAGTAGAACACCCGGTTTCGGAAATGGTCACCGGGATCGACATCGTTAAGGAGATGCTCAGCATCGCCGCTGGCAACAAACTGTCGTACACCCAAGATGACGTCGTCATTCGCGGGCATGCGATTGAATGCCGGATCAACGCTGAAGACCCAAAAACCTTCCTGCCAAGCCCTGGCATGGTCAAGCATTTCCATGCGCCGGGCGGAAATGGAGTAAGGGTCGATTCGCACCTCTACAGTGGCTACAAGGTTCCGCCGAACTACGATTCATTGATTGGCAAACTGATCACGTGGGGCGCAACCCGCGACGAAGCCATGGCACGCATGCGTAATGCCCTGGATGAAATCGTAGTCGACGGGATCAAGACCAACATCCCACTGCACCGCGACCTGACCCGTGATGAAGGCTTCTGCGAAGGCGGTGTCAACATTCATTACTTGGAACACAAACTGGCTAACGAATAACGGTCTCTATTGCTTGCGCAGTTGGTACCCAAAGAAAACCTGGCCTCGCAGCCAGGTTTTCTTGTCTCTAAGCCTGTTAATGTGGGCGAATAGGCTGAAAAAACCCTTGTAATAGGGTCACGGGGTGGAGGATTTGATTCATGCCAAGCAGCGAAACGTTAAAGTTATTGTGTTTACAAGTCAGTTTTCCTTAGCGCCATCTAAAAAATCTGCGCTCTGGTTGGCCCATTACTGCCAACAACGGCGTTGTTGTTTTTTGCCCTTCACCTTCGCGCTCAAGTAAACTTGCGCGCTTCTCGCAGCCAAGCGCTGCACATGTCATTTTTCATAGGTGCCCGCCATGCCTTGGCTGCAAGTCCGTCTCGCCATCAGCCCAGAACAAGCCGAAACCTACGAAGACGCTTTTCTTGAAGTGGGCGCCGTTTCCGTCACGTTCATGGATGCCGAAGATCAGCCAATTTTCGAACCTGAGCTGAACACCACGCCGTTGTGGTCACACACCCATTTGCTGGCGCTGTTCGAAGCCGATACCGACGCCGATCAAGTGCTGGCCCACCTGCAACTGCTCACCGGCGTCGAGCTGCCGGAGCACATGAGCGAAGTCATCGAAGACCAAGACTGGGAACGCAGCTGGATGGACAATTTCCAGCCAATGCGTTTCGGTCAGCGCCTGTGGATTGTGCCAAGCTGGCACGTCGCGCCGGAGCCTGACGCGGTAAATTTGCTACTTGATCCAGGCTTGGCCTTCGGCACCGGCACTCATCCAACGACGGCGCTGTGCCTTGAATGGCTCGACGATCAGGATCTTAAAGACTGCGACGTATTGGACTTCGGCTGTGGCTCGGGAATTTTAGCCATCGCTGCCCTGCTGCTGGGGGCGAAACAAGCGGTCGGTACCGACATCGACTTCCAGGCGCTGGATGCATCGCGAGATAACGCCGGGCGCAACCACATAGCACCCGAACGCTTTACGCTGTTCCTGCCCGAAGACCTGCCTCAAGAAAAAGCGGACGTACTGGTGGCCAACATCCTCGCCGGTCCACTGGTGTCATTGGCACCAACGCTCGCCAGTCTGGTCAAAGCTGGTGGCCGCCTTGCGTTGTCCGGGATTCTCGCTGAACAGGGCAAGGAAGTGGCCGCCGCTTACGCCGAAACGTTTGCCCTTGACCCGATTGCTGACCGTGATGGCTGGGTTCGCATCACTGGCCGTCGCCGTTAACCGTTGCTTGAAGCCGCGGGCTAGAATCAGCGCCTGCATGAACCGGATCGCCGCATGACCGACAGTTTTGTAACCCAGTGCCCGCACTGCCAGACCAGTTTCCGCGTGAGCCATGCTCAATTGAGCGTGGCCCGTGGCGTCGTCCGGTGCGGAGCGTGCCTGCAAGTTTTCAACGCTGCGAAACAGCTGCTCGGACAGCGTGCTGGCAAACTGGTCGAAGAGAGTCAGACCCCCTCTCCTGCGCCACCGACGACACCCAGGGCGCTGCCACCCGTTATTGCGCTTGACGAAAAGCCGACCGAGCAACCGGTTGAACGGCCATCCGATACACCCATCAAAGAGTGGAAGACTCCGTCGCACGATTTCGCCAGCCTTGACCTGGATAACCTTGATCTCGACGAAGCATTGGCCAAGCTTGAACAGCGAGAAATCCAGCTTCCGGAAACCTTTGGTCAAGCCGATCATTCCCGCAAGGGTGATTCAGCGATGAGCGCTCATCGCGACAACACAGAAGGCGAGAGTGAACAATACGCCAGCTTGCTAAACGATGACGCCGCCGACCGCGACCCTGAGCGGGAGTCGGCGGTGGATACCTCACACGAGGCGAAACTTACCCACGAGCCCTCTACACGTAACGAGCGCACCGAACCGTCGTTGTCCTACGCGCCCGGTGATTCGGAACACGAACCCAAGCCTCTCAATGCGGTGCCTGGAAATTCCGGGACCATCACTCACCACGGGGAAGCCGTTTACGATGAGTCGGGCGAGCGATTTTCGGCTGTTGATGACGAAGAGCTTCAACCGCTGAACGAACCGCCTCAGCGTCCTGGGCCTCGACTCAAGCGCAGTCGCACCGAGCCTGGCCTGCATGAAAATGTGCTGCGCAACAAACCTATCCTCGACCTCACGGATGACCCATTGCAGCTCGACTGGCAAAAACCCAAGCCTCGCTGGGGTCGTCGCTTTGCCTGGGGACTTCTGATTCTGCTGGCTGTCGCAGCGTTGGCCGGACAATACGTTTGGTATCACTTCGACGAGATGGCGCGACAGGATCAATACCGCCCCTGGTTTCAACTCGCCTGCCCTCAAGTCGGCTGCAACGTGCCATCCAAGGTGAACATAGACCTGCTCAAGAGCAGCAACTTGATCGTACGCAGCCATCCTGACTTCAAAGGTGCGCTGGTAGTCGATGCAATCATCTATAACCGAGCGTCGTTTTCACAGCCCTTCCCATTATTGGAACTGCGTTTTGCCGACCCCAATGGTCAGCTCATTGCCAGTCGTCGGTTTAAGCCAAGCGAATACTTGAGTGGCGAAATGGCGGGCAAGGCTGAAATGCCACCACAGACACCCATTCATATCGCGTTGGACATCCTTGATCCCGGTACCAAAGCCGTCAATTACAGCCTAAGCTTTCGATCACCTGAGTAGACCTCGGATAGCCCTCACAGGCGTTTGCCAGCCGGTCGATGGGCGATCACAGGTCGGCGAAAGATCGATAGATTAAAGCTAACCCGAGCGACAATTCCCGACCCGCTATTGGCGACACTTTTATGACATCCAGTGTTTGAGCCAAACTTGCGGCGATAAGAAAATAACTGCTCAGATTTTATCCAATTCAGCCTTTATCCAGTCATCGAGAGCGGGTATCATGCCAACCCTTTTTCATACTCTGGGTTCCGACTGAAAACTCGCTTCTGCACCTGAAAACGGACCTTCGGGCAGCGTGAACACGCAGCGACGAATGCAATGGTTTTCGCAAGAGCAGCGATGATCGGCCCCCTAACAGGCACACCTATGTCGGCGCTACGCATCGGCCCTTATACATTGCAAAACGGCTTGATTCTTGCCCCGATGGCTGGAGTTACTGACCAGCCCTTTCGCCAGCTTTGCCGCCAACTCGGCGCGGGGCTAGTGGTATCGGAAATGGTGACCAGCGACATGAGCCTGTGGAACAGTCGCAAATCGCGCCTGCGCATGATCCATGAAGGTGATCCTGAACCCCGTTCGGTCCAGATCGCCGGTGGGGACCCGCAAATGCTGGCAAACGCAGCACGCGCCAATGTTGAACTGGGCGCACAGATCATCGACATCAACATGGGTTGCCCGGCAAAAAAAGTTTGCAACAAGGCCGCAGGTTCCGCGTTATTGAAAGACGAACAACTGGTCACCGAGATCCTGCAAGCCGTGGTGGCGGCAGTTGATGTACCGGTCACCTTGAAGATACGCACCGGCTGGGACCGGTTGAACAAAAACGGCCTGACCGTAGCCAAGATCGCCGAACAAGCCGGGATTGTGGCATTGGCCGTGCACGGCCGAACCCGTGCTGATCTATACACCGGCGAAGCCGAGTACGACACCATTGCCGAGATCAAGCAGGCGGTGTCGATCCCAGTGTTTGCCAATGGTGACATTGATTCACCGGCCAAAGCCCGGTATGTGCTGCACGCCACCGGGGCAGACGGATTATTGATTGGCAGAGCCGCCCAAGGGCGGCCCTGGATTTTTCGCGAGATAGAACACTACCTGCGTACCGGCGAAATATTGCCCGCGTTACAGGTGAGTGAAGTGGAACGCATCCTGCTTGAGCACTTGGCTGCGCTGCACATTTTCTATGGCGATGTGTTGGGTGTGCGAATTGCACGCAAGCATGTCGGCTGGTATCTCGCAACCCTGCCGGGCGCCAGGGAGTTTCGTGCCCGTTTCAATCGTTTGGAAGATACGGAAACACAGTGCGCCGACGTTCGTGAGTTCTTCAGCGAGCGTTATGAGAGCCCGGAAACAGGGGACGAAAAAGAGGTGGCCGCATGACGATGATGACCGAGAATTTAGTGAGTGGAACAACACCCGTGAGCGAAAACGTAAATTTGAAACAGCACCTCAACACGCCCAGCGAGGAGGGTCAGACCCTGCGTGGCAGTGTCGAGAAAGCGCTGCATAATTATTTCGCCCACCTTGAAGGCGCTGCCGTCACGGATGTGTACAACCTCGTGCTGTCGGAGGTCGAGGCGCCGCTGCTCGAATGTGTGATGAACTACGTCAAGGGAAACCAGACCAAAGCCTCTGAATTACTGGGCCTTAATCGCGGCACCTTGCGCAAAAAACTCAAGCAGTACGATCTGCTGTAAGCATTAATCAAAAAGGCGACCCACCTCAGCGGGTCGCCTTTTTTGCTGACCCTTTTGCTTTAGATGGAAATTGAAATGACCGACCAGACTACCCGCCTGCCGATCCGCCGTGCGCTGATCAGCGTCTCCGATAAGACCGGCATCGTCGATTTCGCCCGTGAACTCGGAGCCTTGGGCGTCGAGATTCTCTCCACAGGCGGTACGTTTAAACTGCTGCAAGAGAACGGCATTGCGGCGGTCGAAGTCGCGGACTACACCGGCTTCGCAGAAATGATGGACGGCCGGGTCAAGACCCTGCACCCGAAAGTCCACGGTGGCATCCTTGGCCGCCGTGGCATCGACGACGCCATCATGGCCGAGCATGGGATCAAGCCAATCGACCTGGTCGCGGTCAACCTTTACCCTTTTGAAGCAACGATTGCCAAACCAGGGTGCGACCTCCCAACCGCCATCGAAAACATCGATATCGGCGGCCCAACCATGGTTCGCTCGGCAGCAAAAAACCACAAAGACGTAGCGATAGTGGTCAATGCCAGCGACTACTCCCACGTTCTGGAAAGCCTCAAGGCTGGTGGCCTGACGTACGCCCAACGATTTGACCTGATGCTCAAGGCGTTTGAACACACCGCCGCTTACGACGGCATGATCGCGAACTATTTGGGCAGCATAGATCAGACCACCGAAACCCTCAGTACCCAAGGCCGCAGCGCATTCCCGCGGACCTTCAATAGCCAATTCATCAAGGCTCAGGAAATGCGCTACGGCGAGAACCCGCATCAAAGCGCGGCGTTCTATGTAGAAGCCCATCCTGCCGAGGTCGGCATTGCCACCGCCACCCAGTTGCAAGGCAAAGAATTGTCGTACAACAACGTGGCGGACACCGATGCGGCACTGGAATGCGTAAAAAGCTTCGTCAAGCCGGCCTGCGTCATTGTCAAACATGCCAACCCTTGTGGCGTGGCAGTGAGCCCGGATGACGAAGGCGGCATTCGTCAGGCCTACGAGTTGGCCTACGCTACCGATAGCGAGTCAGCATTTGGCGGCATCATAGCCTTCAACCGTGAACTTGACGCCAAGACCGCTCAGGCCATCGTCGAGCGCCAGTTTGTTGAAGTGATTATCGCGCCGAGCGTTACTGCTGAAGCCCAAGCCATTATTGCCACGAAGATCAATGTTCGCTTGCTGATTAGCGGTCAATGGGCGACCGAGCGCAGCCCAGCCTGGGATTTCAAGCGCGTTAACGGCGGCTTGCTGGTTCAGAGCCGTGACATCGGCATGATTGGCAGCGACGACCTGAAAGTCGTCACCCAACGTGCCCCGAGCGAACAGGAAATTCATGACCTGATCTTCGCGTGGAAAGTCGCCAAGTATGTGAAGTCCAACGCCATCGTCTACGCAAAAAATCGCCAGACTATCGGCGTCGGCGCGGGCCAGATGAGCCGCGTCAACTCCGCGCGCATCGCCGCAATCAAAGCTGAGCACGCAGGTTTGTCAGTGCAAGGCGCTGTTATGGCATCGGACGCGTTCTTCCCGTTCCGCGACGGTATCGACAATGCAGCCAAGGTTGGAATTACCGCTGTCATCCAACCAGGCGGCTCGATGCGTGACAACGAAGTGATCGCTGCAGCCGATGAAGCAGGCATCGCCATGGTCTTCACCGGCATGCGTCACTTCAGGCACTGATTTCTATCCTATAAGAGCCAACTTGTTCGCTCTTGCCTGTAGTTTGCAGCCTCACTTATTCAAAGCAACAGGTGGTAGAGCACGTGCAACCTGCCTTTACTTGCCGCTTGTAGCTTGCAGCTTTCCGAAGGAGCTTTTATTTGAACGTTCTAATCATTGGCGCCGGTGGACGTGAACACGCGCTGGCGTGGAAAGTCGCGCAGGACCCACGTGTTGTGAAAGTTTTCGTCGCACCGGGCAATGCCGGGACCGCGACAGAGGCCAAATGCGAAAACGTCGATATCGACGTACTTGCCCTCGCTGAGCTGGCAAATTTTGCAGAAAAAAATGTATCCCTGACTATCGTCGGCCCTGAAGTGCCACTAGTGGCAGGCGTGGTCGATCTATTCCGCTCTCGTGGCCTGGATTGCTTTGGCCCCACCGCTGCTGCTGCGCAGCTGGAAGGTTCGAAAGCTTTTACCAAAGACTTCCTGGCGCGCCACAAGATTCCGACAGCTGATTACCAGAACTTCACCGAAGTCGAGCCCGCATTGGCGTACTTGCAGAAAGTCGGCGCTCCTATCGTGATCAAAGCCGACGGCCTCGCTGCGGGCAAAGGCGTGATCGTCGCCATGACCCTGGCTGAAGCTGAAGACGCTGTACGCGATATGCTCGCAGGCAACGCGTTTGGCGAAGCAGGTTCGCGGGTGGTGATTGAAGAGTTTCTTGATGGCGAAGAAGCCAGCTTCATTGTCATGGTCGACGGTAAGAACGTTTTGCCTATGGCCACCAGCCAAGACCACAAACGTGTCGGCGACGCCGACACTGGCCCCAATACCGGAGGCATGGGCGCCTACTCCCCAGCTCCGGTAGTGACCGCCGACGTTCACCAGCGCGTCATGGATTCGGTGATATGGCCGACTGTCCGCGGGATGGCCGAGGAAGGGAACATTTACACCGGCTTCCTCTATGCTGGTTTGATGATCGATAAGGCTGGAAATCCGAAGGTCATTGAATTCAACTGCCGTTTCGGCGATCCAGAAACCCAGCCAGTGATGTTGCGCTTGCAGTCTAGCCTGGTGTTGTTGATCGAAGCCGCGCTAGCCAAGGCTTTGGATAAAGTTGAAGCGCAGTGGGATCCTCGTCCAAGTCTGGGCGTCGTGCTGGCCGCTGGCGGTTATCCAGGTGATTACGTTAAAGGCGCTGCGATCAAAGGCTTGGATGTCGTAGCGGGTATGACCGGCAAAGTATTCCATGCCGGAACAACGTTGCAGGATGGCCAGGTAGTAACGTCAGGCGGGCGTGTCCTGTGTGCGACAGCACTGGGCGACACCGTGGGCGCCGCGCAGGAACAGGCTTACAGACTGGCGGCTGAAATTAGTTGGGACGGTTGTTTCTATCGCAAGGACATTGGCTATCGGGCCATTGCTCGCGAGCGTGGTGAAGATCTGGAATAAGGCATGCAGCCTCTCAGGCAGAACTCTCAAAGGGGACTGCCTGTCAATTCCAGCCCCGCGCATAGTTATCTGGCATTCACCTACGAAGGGATTTCGCCGTGCGCTGGCTCAGGATTGCCATAGGTTTCACCATTGGTCTGCTGACACTTCTCTGCATGCTTCCCGGCTATGCCGAGCAACGTGGTGGATGGTCGACGCTGGTCGATGATCAGGCCAGCCTGCAATTGAGCGACGTACGTTCGCCTCGGTACGTTAATCAATTTAGCCCTATTAACCTTGATCAAGTCTCCGCAGGAGACCGTAATAGCGCTGTCTGGTTGCACTATCGGCTGCTTCCCAATGAGCACGAGCAATTGCTTAGAGTTTTTGCTCCCGACTTGGCCAGTCTTGACCTTTACGTGCTTGATGGCGACAAGGTGATTACTCATTCGCGCACCGGCAACAACATTCCTCGCGATATCCAGTCATTGCATTCCACTGATTTTCTGATGCCGATGCCGCAGAGCATTGGCATGCTGGACATTTATCTGCGCTTGGTTTCAGAACAACAACTGCGACCAAACATTACCCTGCAGTCAGCCATTTCAATCGCGGCGGATGAGCGTCAACCTTTGTTGCTCGGCCTATTTTTAGGTTGTCTGGCGATGCTGATCCTGCAGAACATTACCCGGTTCACCCATACCCGCTCCCACGCCAGCTTGTGGCTGGCAGCGTGCGAAGCAATGCTGACGCTAAGCGCGATGTTATTGCTTAATCTTCTGGCATCCTGGGTGCCGAACTGGCACGTGGCCCAGACCCCCAACGCATATTGGGCGTTGGTTATGGCAGCACTCAGCGGCTTAATGTTTGCCTATCGCTTTTTCGCACCCTGTGGCTCGGTTGTTTTGAATCGACTGCTATTAGCCGACATGCTAATCATTGCATTAGCGGGCCTTTTGGAGTTATTCGTCAACAGCTTGCCGCTGAACCTAATTACCTATGGTTTAGTGGCGTTAGCCAGCCTGAGCATCCTGTTTGTCGCGGTATATCACTGGCAAAAGGGCTACAACCCGGCCCGCCTTTTTGTATTGGGAATGGTCATCTTCAACTTGGGCTGCCTGGTGATTCTGCCGGCCTTGCTGGGCCTGACAATGATCGCACCACAATGGCTAATCATTACTCTACTGGGTGTGTTCTGTGCATCGGGCCTATTGATGAGCGTGGCCCTGAGTGAGCGCCATCGCAGCATCACCGAAGATGAGTTCAGTGCTAGCCGCGATCTCGCCGCTAGCACGGCTGAAATTAAAGCCAAGGCTGAGTTTCTGGCTAAAATCAGCCACGAAATTCGCACCCCGATGAACGGTGTGTTGGGCATGACCGAGTTACTTCTGGGTACGCCGCTCTCGGTCAAACAACGTGACTATGTTCAAACTATCCATAGCGCAGGCAACGAGCTGCTGACACTGATCAATGAAATTCTAGACATCACCAAACTCGAATCTGGACAGATCGAACTCGACGACGTGCAATTCGATCTCAACGCATTGATCGAAGACTGCCTGAATATCTTCCGAGCCAAAGCCGAGCAGCAGAATGTCGAGCTGATCAGCTTCATTCAGCCCCAAGTCCCACGGGTCATCAGCGGCGATCCAACACGTTTGCGTCAGGCTCTGCTCAGCCTGCTCGAAAACGCGATGAAAAAGGCCGACGAAGGCGAGATCCTGCTCGTGGTTGCTCTGGATTCGCGTAGCGGCAAGCCACGTTTACGTATAGCCGTTCAGGACAGTGGCGAACCCTTGGCTCCCCATGAACGCGACACCCTTCTACACGCCGAACTGCATAGCAAGAATTTCCTCGCCACAACCAAATTAGGCGGTCATCTGGGGCTAGTGATCGCGCGCCAATTGATCATGCTGATGCATGGCGAGTTTGGCATTCAGACCAGCAATACCCATGGCAGCACCCTTTGGCTGACATTGCCCCTGGACCCGGATCGGCTGGAGCAACCGACTACCGATCTCGATGGCCCCCTCCAGGGCGCTCGGGTATTGGTGGTGGACGACAACGACACGTGCCGCAAAGTGTTGGTGCAGCAATGCAGCGCTTGGGGCTTGAATGTCAGCGCCGTGCCGTCGGGAAAGGAAGCGCTGGCGCTGCTGCGGACCAAAGCCCACCTGCGCGACTATTTCGATGTGGTGTTGCTCGACCAGAACATGCCAGGTATGACAGGCATGCAGCTTGCAGCGAAGATCAAGGAAGACCCGAGCCTGAATCACGACATCTTGCTGATCATGCTCACCGGCATCAGCAATGCACCGAGCAAAATCATTGCGCGTAATGCAGGGATCAAACGCATTTTGGCAAAACCGGTCGCAGGCTACACACTCAAGACCACGTTGGCGGACGAACTCAATCAACGTAGCCGGGGTGCCCTGACGGGTACGCCATACGCTTCCAGCAATCCTCTGATCAGCCCAATTAACGTACCGAGTGATTTCCGCATACTGGTCGCCGAAGACAACAGCATCTCGACTAAAGTCATTCGCGGCATGCTCGGCAAGCTCAACCTGCAACCGGATACCGCCAGCAATGGCGAAGAAGCTCTGCTTGCCATGAAAACCCAGCGCTATGACCTTGTGCTGATGGACTGTGAAATGCCAATCCTTGACGGTTTTTCTGCCACCCAACAATTACGTATCTGGGAGGTCGCCAATCAACGAGTTCGTACACCCGTGGTTGCATTGACCGCGCACATCTTGACGGAGCACAAGGAACGGGCGCGTCAGGCAGGCATGGATGGGCACATGGCCAAGCCCGTGGAGCTATCGCAGCTGCGCGAGCTTATTGAGCACTGGGTTGCGAAGCGCGTACAGAGTCAGCGGTATTCCGAGACACATTGACCGCCATCAGACGCTCATTGTTCCTTTACTCCCCTTGAGCTCATATTCCTCAGCGAGATAAGCCGCCACGCCTGATAGACTTCCTGTCGTCCTTTCCCAGTCGCGCGAGCTCAAGCCATGCTTCACGTGTTGTTCAGCGTTTACCTGAAAATGTTAGTGCTCTATAGCCCGTTCTTCGTTCTGTCGTGCTTCATCAGCCTCACGCGTGGTTACTCCAGCAAGGAGCGTCGTCGCCTTGCGTGGAAAGTCGCGCTGGCCACCTTGATGTCAAGCGTGCTGCTGTACCTGTTCGGACGATTGATTTTCTCGGTATTCGGTATCACCGTCGATGCCTTCCGCATCGGTGCAGGCAGTGTCTTGTTCATTTCGGCGCTCGGAATGGCTCAAGGTAAATCTGCTGTGCAAACTGACAATGTTCAGCAGGACGTCACTATTGTCCCGCTGACCATTCCGCTGACCGTCGGACCGGGCACCATCGGCGCATTGTTGGTCATGGGCGTCAGCCAACCCCACTGGGATGACAAACTCACGGCCATCCTCAGCATTGCCCTCGCCAGTTTGACCGTCGGCATCGTGCTGTATCTATCGAATCGCATCGAGAACATTCTGGGCGATCAGGGCCTGCAGATCGTCAGTCGGCTGATGGGATTGTTTGTGTGTGCGTTGGCAGCGCAAATTATCTTTACCGGGGTCAGAGGATATTTATTGCCTTAGGGCCCTTAGAGCTCAATGTCTTGAATAAAGCGCGTTGAATTCTGAATCAGCTTGGTGCGTATTTGATCGCGAGATGAGGCGTAATTATCACGACTAAACTCATATACACCGCCCACCAAGCGCAACACCAAATCCCGCGTATTGTTATTCCAGAACCATCCTTCATCGACTATTTCAAGTGCGTTGATCTGCAAGGCGCACAGGAAAATTCTGATCTGACCATCGCGGGTTCTATCGCACGGTACGATTTGAAAACTTCCGATGCGGCCCGCCCCTGTGCCCCGTTGAAAAAACGCTCGGGCGTAGTCGTTGACTCGTATGGCGCTAAACGATGCTTGAACCAAACCGGCAAGCTCGGCCGAGCCCTCGGCGCCCACGACTTTAAAAGTCAGGCGGTCCAATTCGTAGGGATCGGTGATTACCACAGGATCCCTCACGATGAGACTTTTCAACGCACAGCCGTGTCTGACCAATCTGTTGCGATAGTAATCCAGCCAACTTTTCCAGTGCACCCGTCGGTCATATGCCTGGCTGGCAAAAAAGTCCGCGTACAACAACATGTCCAACACGTCCTCCTTTTCCTGCGTAGACATACCCGCCACGAACGAGACCAAGTTATTGCCTGCTATCGCGATGCGAGTGTGCTCCTTGATCATTATTGATGCTCCTCAAGCGCCAGAATCAATGTCGACCTTCTGGCACCGAGAGCGGCAATGAATTGATCTCTAAACTGCGCATAGCGCAAATCAGACAGTTGCGCCGAAAACGACGCAAGCTCAAGATTGCCCACAATTTGATTACGATCTAACGGCTTGAAAAACGCATGCTCCACCCCTGACGCCAACGTTTTGAACGCGACAAACATTGAGGTCATCGAAGAGGCCCCATGCACAAAACTTAGCTGAAGTACCACCCTGGAGAGTGGATCACCGCCTTCGGCTCCTTCACACCGGAACGCGTATTCTCCAAGCAGAGAATGTGCGGCAGGGCTGAAGAAGCGTTGGGGTGAATCCATTACCAGGCACTCAGCGGTTTGAATAAGTGAACCCGGCACTCGTCTCTCAAGCTCATGTTTAAAGAGCGACCACACATCGAATTGCCCATGGTTCTGTATCGGATCACTGTCGTATTCGCGCGCAGACACGACCCAACCAAACGTCGCCATTGCCCTCAAATAGGTTTGATACCAAGCGTCAAACTCGGAGAACTTAGGTTTTTTTTTCGAAGCAGCCAGTTGGATATATAAGCTGGCGTCGAGAATATCTCGCTTATTCAACTCTCCTACCGACTCATCAAAAAACATCAACGCGCCGGCATTGATATAGTTTGTTGGCATTCCATTGCGCATCACGCTCTCCTTAGTGTCTCTACACGGGAAGTCCGCCGCAGGAACCTGCGGCGGGAGAAAGCTTTTTAAATTTCGTACTCTTCAATAGCCTGTTTGGCGTTAGTTCCGAGCTTGCGAAGAATGCTGTCTCGGACTTCAGCGTAGATATTCTGATTCAATACCAGACACGACTCCGCCCGAGAAATACTGACTGAGTTACTGTTCCAGTCCCAGAACAGTACATTTTTGGCGCTTAAGACGGATGAAAAATCTACTGACCCCATGGCCATCGCGACTTCACCATCCGCTGATTCAACACAAGAAGCGATACTGAAGGCTCCGCCGTTGTGACGGCGACTTTTTCCTTCAAAGAGCTTGAGCGGTTTATCACTGGCCTGAAGTGCTTCAAGCGCTTGCTGCGCAACGCCCACCAGTACCGCAGCGGTAGCACCTGGGACCGTTACCGCCGCAACCGCCGACGCAAGAATTTTAAGGCCTACCTGATCCATGGTGAACATGTGTTCGGAAGCCGTGTATTTGGAATATTCCCGGCGAGTGGGCACCCATCCACACGCGCGGATCATGACGTTCACGAACTGCTCGTACCATAGCGGCCCGCTCATGTTCGGGTGCGCCTTGTTGGCCACCAAGGTCGCGAACAATACCGCGTTCTTGATATCTTCCTTGCTCTGCTTCGACATACCCGCCACGAACGAAACAATGCTATTGGCAACAACCGCGGCACCTTCGGCTTTTTCATCCACCGCCAACGAACGGCGGGACCGGCGATGGGTGGGGTTAATGACCTCCGCCACGCGTGAATCACCCTCAGGCAACTGACAACTTGCAATATAATCCAGACGATCTTCAACACTGCTCGGGACTTTATCGTACTCATTCATGCGCAACTTCCTTTTAATTTAAGAGTTACCCTTCTTGGGCAGCCAATAAACTAGCGCATCTTGCTGATCTTTTTCATTCCCCATAACTGAATACACATTTAGTTAAATCCACTCTGCCGTCGCAGAGCACCTAAATACAAAGACTGGCGACTATTCAGCACCGTCTTGAAGATATCCACCTAACATCTGCCTGAGTTTTCCCATCAAACCAAAGATTTTTCTTACAAGAAAAATACCCGAAATAACAGGCACCCACACCGACTTACTGTAGGAGCGCGCTTGCACAACTCATTTGTACTGCGCACATAACTTCTACCAGCCACTCATGCCACCGGCTTTTCCCCATACCAGCGCGGCGTGTACACCCACTTACCGCCATCTGCGCGGGGAAAGATGCAGGTTGTGGATGAGCCGATCAACACCATGGTGCGCATGTCTACCTGATCTGGCGTCAGCTCACCCAATGCAATCACCCGCAGCGTTTGCCCTGGCCGCCCAATGTCGCGGCCCAAGGTCACGGGGGTGTCCGGCGTGCGATGTTGGCGGACGATTTCCAGTGCGCGGCCGAGTTGCCAAGGTCGGGATCGAGATATCGGGTTGTAGAACGCCAAAGCCAAGTCAGCTTGGGAAGCCAGCTCCAGACGTTTTTCAATCACGTCCCACGGTTTGAGGTTGTCCGACAGCGACATCACGCAGAAGTCATGCCCCAGCGGCGCACCGGCTTGCGCGGCGGTCGCCAAGGACGCGGAAACCCCCGGCAAAATTTCCAGATCAACCCTGTGCCACTCGGGGTTGGTTGACTCATGCAGCGCTTCAAGCACCGCTGACGCCATGGCAAATACGCCTGGATCGCCGGACGACACCACGACAACCGAACGCCCTTGCGCGGCCAGTTCAAAAGCATGCCGGGCGCGTTGCATTTCTTCGCGGTTGTCCGTGCAGTGCTGCACCTGATCGGCGCGAAATGGCCCGGCCATGCGCACGTAAGTTTCATAACCGAGAATATCGGTGGCCCGCGCCAGTTCAGCCTTAACCGCTGGCACCATCAATTCTGCCGCACCGGGACCGAGGCCGATCACCGCCAAACGACCGCGCCCACGACCGATGTTTAGCACGTCTAACGGCTTCGCAGCCGCCGCGATAGCGATGCTGTCACCGACGCAAATCGGCGCCAACACCTGCGGCACCGCGTGTTCTGCCAACGCGCAAACCGATGCCTGCGCAGCGACAAATCGCAACGGCACATTCAGCTCAGTCGCGGCTTGATGTAATTGAGGATTGGCCATCTCCGTATCGCTAGCCAGCAAACAGGCCAACGACTGAAGGGCGAGGCCAGCCTGATGCAAGGCAGCGCGAACGCTGGACGCTAATTCGGGCAGCGATGCACTTACCGCCACCAACACGCTGCGTGGGTAAATCAATAATTCATTGGCCGACGGTTCCCGCTCAGCGCTACTCACATGAATAGCCAGTCGCGCTTGGGCGTCTTCGGGCAACTGCGCGTCAGCCAACCACGGTGCAGAACCCTCGATACGCACGCGTTCGCCGCAAAGCAAATCCGAGACAAAGCGCTTACCCAACTCAAGATCAGCCAAGGCATAGCCACTGGGCGGATTCAGCAGGCAGGTGCCAAAACGCAGTTCGCCGCTGGTAGTAATCGCCGCAGCCACGTTCAGCCCTTTTGCAATCTCCCGAGCCATGATGTTCACGCCGCCCAGACCGCCCAATAAAGGCACGACCGCGCTGCCGTCTTCGGCCACGGCCAACACCGGCGGCTCGGCGCCCTTTTCCAGCAACAGCGGCGCCAAGGTACGAATCACGATCCCGGCGGCGCACAAAGCAATGATCGGCGTGCCCTGTTGATAGAGCTGGCGCAGGGTGCTGCCAAATTCGATGTAGGTGAGGTCCGCGCCATCGACCCGGCTTGCAAGACCATGAATCAACGAATTCGGGTACAGCCGTTGAATGCGGCGCGCGGTGTCGAGGCCGCCGTTGCCCAGAATCACAATGGCCGGTGCATGAGCAGTCATCAGCCTTGCCACCGTTCGCCGGGAACAATAATCAGCGAAAAGTACGGCGACGACATGGGTTCGACCTGATCCAACGGAACGATTTTCTGGTTGGACATGGTCGCGCGCTCAACATACAAAGCGCGCTCGGCCATGCCCAGCTCTTCCAAAACCTGGCGGACCTTAGTGAAGTTGCGGCCCAGCTTCATGATCACCGCCGCATCGGCATCCGCCAGACGCCGCTTGAGTTCATCGTGGGGCAGCACGCCGGATAACACCGACAAGCTTTGGTTGCGATAGACCAGCGGCGCGCCCAGCACCGAAGCGCCGCCCAGCATCGAGCAAACACCGGGCACCACTTCGGCTTCATAGCGTTCAGCAAGACGGTCGTGCAGGTACATATAAGAACCATAGAAAAACGGATCGCCTTCGCAGATCACCGCCACATCGCGTCCGGCATCCAGATGCGCCGCCAAGGCTTCGCTGGCCTCGTCGTAGAAGTCGCTGATGACTTGCTCATAGGACAACGGCGCTGGCAATGCTTCGGTGGTGACTGGGTAGACCAACGGCATCAAGGTTTGCGCGTGTTGCAGGTGCGCCTCGATGATGCCGAACGCGTTGCCTTTCTTACCCTTGGCGACGAAGTAGGCAACCACAGGGGATTCGCGAAGCAGACGCAGGGCCTTAACGGTTATCAGCTCGGGATCACCTGGGCCGACTCCCAGACCAATCAAACGACCGGGTTGCTGCATCATTCGATCTCCGTGGCCAAGGCGTTGACCGCAGCGGCCGCCATCGCGCTACCTCCGCGACGACCCTGCATGATCACAAACGGCACGCCCCGGCTGTTGGCCGCGAGCATCGCCTTGGACTCGGCCGCGCCAACGAAACCTACCGGAAAACCGAGGATCAACGCCGGTTTTGGCGCACCGGCATCGAGCATTTCCAGCAGGTAGAACAACGCAGTCGGTGCGTTGCCAATCACCACCACCGCGCCTTCCAGATACGGACGCCACAGCTCCAGTGCGGCGGCAGAGCGGGTATTACCCAATTCGCGAGCCAGCTCCGGGACGCCGTCGTCCTTGAGGGTGCAGATCACCTGATTGTTGGCAGGCAGGCGCGTGCGGGTTACGCCTTCGGACACCATACGGGCGTCACAGAGAATCGGCGCGCCAGCGGCCAAGGCATTGCGGCCAGCAGTACCGGCGCCGGGGGAATAGCGCAGGTCTTCGATAACCTCAACCATTCCACAGGCATGAATCACCCGCACGGCGAGTTTTTCCAGGTCGGCCGGGATCTTGTCGAGCCGGGCCTCGGCACGAATGATCGCGAAGGAGTTGCGATAAATCTCCTGGCCGTCGCGGATGTAATCAATCATCAGTACTGCTCCGTGAGTCGGCAGCGAATAACGCGCCGACTGCTTCTATAGTGAGGTCACGCGCCCGCAATGCGCCGAAACCCGGCTGCTGCGTGTCGCGAAAATAAAGGTCGTAATGTCCGGCGCGGGTCGCCAGCAAGGTCATCGGGGCGATATGCGCGGCGGCGCAGCTGCGTGAGCAGGCCGTCAGGTGTACCGGCAGGTTCAAGCCATGATGCTCCAACAAAACCGCCAGCTTAAAGGCGTCGGTTTTGGTGTCGGCCAAGCCTTTGACGCAGCCAGCTGAGCCGGTGCAGGCGATGATGTTTGCCAACGGCTGTTCGCGGTTGCAGATCAAGCCCGCCGCGTGCAGGCCGGCCATGACCGTTGAAGCGTGTTCGCCGCACACATTGGGCAGCAAAACGCTTTGCCACGGCGTCAGACGCAACGTCCCGTCGCCCCATTGCGCGGCCAATTGGGCAACGGCGCGCAGCATCGAGGCATCGAGCCGTCCCAATGGCACAGCGGCGCCGACCGCAACACGCCCAGCCACCGATTGTTGATACAGACCCAAATGCAGGTGTTCTATTAGGGACAACTTAGATTCTGTGGGGACGAATTTATTCGAGAAGCGGGCGGCGCGGTTTCTCTGGTAGACCGCGCTAATGCCTTCGCGAATGAGTTCGCGCCCACAGCGCTGCGCTACGGCCCGAAGAAACTCCTCAACCGGCATCGCTGCCAGCAGATGGCGCATCCGTGTTTGCTCCGGCCGCGCCGATTCAAGAAACGCGTCCAGCACCGCAATCACCAGCGCATGCCCCTCGGCTAACGCCACCGCAGCAAGCGGTGCATCATGCCCAGGACACCCCGCCAACCCGAACGCCAACAGGACTTCCCCGTCGACTTCCAGCGCCGACAACCACAGATCATGGGGGTGTTCACGCATCACCAGCGCTTCGCCTGCGTCCAGGGAGAGGGCGAATTTGGGCGACAGGTCATGAAAACGAGGTTCGTTCTCCAAGGTACCGAGAATCTGCGCAGCCAACGGTCGGCTGTCGAACAACTGCTGCGGGTCAATTCCGGCCGTCGGGCTCAGCATCAGGTTACGCACGTCGTCGCTCGCCGGGTTATTCGGCCCAAGGCCGGCGCTCAACAGAATGGCAATCAAAGCGTCCTGTTCGGCACCAATGCCGCGAATCTGCAGGTTGGCCCGATTTGTCGCCTCAATCACCCCCCCAGCGTAACGCTGCGCCGCTTCAGCCACGGCGGCGGCCTGAATCGAAGTGATAGAACCGCCGGCCAACTTGATACGGCAGATACCGCCGTCCAGCGCCGGGACGATACGCAACAACCCCGGGCAAGCCGAGGGGCGTAAAGGCGATGCGGACGTCGGCTGGTTCAAAGGGTCACCCAAACTGAATTTGAAAAACGCTACAGCCCTGTGGGCGCGGTATTATGCCTGCTTTGTCCGCAGGCATGAAAAGCCGCTCTGTCGGAACTGCTTATTTAAGTCGGTTGAGGAACATACATGGCGCCCTGGCTGACAGTCGTGGGAATCGGTGAAGAGGGCTTCAAAGGCCTGGGCAAGACGGCTCGCCACGCGCTGCTGGGCGCTACTCAGGTGTTTGGCGGTCAGCGTCAGCTGGATTTACTGCCTGCCTGTATTCGTGCCGAACGCACGCTCTGGCCCAGCCCGTTTTCTCTAATCCCGGTTCTAGACCAACGCGGCACGCCGATTTGCGTGTTGGCGAGTGGCGATCCGATGCTGTTTGGGGTCGGCGCCAGCCTTGCACGGCAGGTCGATGCCGAGGAAATGCGCGTGCTGTCCTCGCCGTCGTCCTATTCCCTGGCAGCTGCCCGCTTGGGTTGGCCGCTGCAAGATGTGGTCACGTTATCGGTGGTCGCCCGGCCATTGGCGGCGTTGAATGCTCAATTTCATAACGGTGTGCGCCTGTTGGTTTTGAGCAACGACGGCAGCAGTCCGGCGGCGATCGCGGAGCTATTGCGTGCCCGAGGTTACGGCCCCAGCCGCATGACGGTGCTGGAGCATTTAGGCGGCACGGATGAGCGTCGAGTCGAAGAGATCGCCAGCCAATGGAAAAACCTGCCCATTGCCGCGCTGAATGTGGTTGCCATCGAATGCCGCGCCGACGTCGACACGCCGCGTTTGTCGATGCTGGCCGGCCTACCCGACAGCGCCTTCAAACACGACGGCCAACTGACCAAGCGCGACATAAGGGCCATCACCTTGGCGCGCCTTGCACCTACGCCGGGTGAATTGCTCTGGGACGTCGGCGCGGGCTGCGGTTCTATAGGCATTGAATGGATGCGCGCGCACCCAAGCTGCCGCACGCTGGCTATCGAAGCCGATGAAGGCCGTCAGCTATTGATCGAACACAACCGCGATGCGCTAGGCGTGCCCGGCTTGCAATTGATTCGCGGTCAAGCTCCCAAGGTGTTGTTTGATCTGGAAACCCCAGATGCGATTTTCATCGGCGGCGGCGTCACTCGCCCCGGCGTACTCGACGTGTGCTGGCAAAAGCTGCGCTCAGGCGGGCGTCTGGTCGCGAACGCCGTCACCCTGCAAAGCGAAGCCACGCTGGTGGTCTGGCGCGAGCAGTTCGGCGGCGAACTGACCCGCCTGCATGTGGCCCAGGCCAAGCCGCTGGGTGAGTTCGACACCTGGCGCCAAGCCTTGCCCATCACCCTGCTCGAAGCGATCAAACCCTGATGCGCGCCGAGACCGCCGAACAACCCGCCCCCCTGCGCTCCGGTTACACCACCGGCAGTTGCGCGACGGCGACCTGTCTGGCGGCGGCGCGATTACTGTTAAATGGCGAAATCAACGACGCGGTAGAAATCGTGCTGCCCAAGGGCAAGCAGGTGCACATGCGCCTGGAGTTTTGCCGGGCGTTTGCCGACGGTGCCGAAGCCGGGACGATCAAGGATGCAGGCGACGACCCTGACGTCACTCATGGCGCCCTGGTATTTTCCCGGGTGCGGCTGATCGCGGAACCCGGCGTGCGGTTCAAAGCGGGTCCAGGCGTGGGCACGGTGACGCGCCCGGGTCTGGTACTTGCCGTGGGTGAGCCGGCGATCAACCCGGTGCCGCGCAAAATGATTACTGAACACTTGCTGCAACTGGCCCAGGCATCGAACTACACCGGTGGTTTCGAGGCGACCCTGTGTGTCGAGGGCGGCGAGACCCTGGCCTTGAAAACCATGAACCCGCGCTTGGGCATTCTCGGTGGGCTGTCGATCCTCGGCACCAGCGGCATCGTTCGACCGTTTTCCTGCGCGGCGTACATCGCGTCGATTCATCAAGGCATCGACGTCGCAAAAACCAACGGTTATCTGCACATTGCCGCCTGTACCGGCAACGCCAGCGAAGACACCATGCGCCGGGTCTACGACCTGCCGGAAATTGCCTTGATCGAAATGGGCGACTTTATCGGCGCCGTGCTCAAGCACCTGCGCAAAGTGCCGGTGGCCAAACTCAGCATCTGCGGCGGCTTCGGCAAAATCAGCAAACTGGCGGCGGGCCATATGGATCTGCACAGCCGCCACTCCAGCATCGACCTGCCGCAACTGGCCCATTGGGCCGCCTCCCTCGGTGCCAACGACGCGCTGCAACAGGCTATCCGTGGCGCCAACACCAGCCAGCAAGCGTTGGCCATGGCCAGCGCCGTCGGCATCGCGCTGGGTGATGAAGTGTGTCGTCACGCGCTGCGGTTTGCCCAAAGCGTGGTGCCCAGAGAAGTGGAAGTGGAAGTGTTCGCTATCGACCGCCAAGGCGGCATTGTCGGGCATGCCGGGGTCTCGGCATGAAGCGCCTGTTATTACTGGGCGGCGTGACCGACGCACTGGCCATCGCCCGTCGATTGGGGCCGCAGCATATCTACAGCCTGGCCGGTGTAGGCCGGGTGCCGACTGACTTGACCTGCCAGGTGCGTGTCGGCGGCTACGGCGGTGCCGAAGGATTAGCGCAGTTTATTCGCGATCAAGGCATCGATTTGCTGCTGGACGCCACCCACCCTTACGCCGCCCAGATCAGCCACAACGCTGCGCGAGCCGCGCAGCTCAGCGCTACCGCGTGTTGGGCCTTGCGCCGACCGGGGTGGCAAGCGCAAGTCACCGATGACTGGCGTGAAGTCGCTGATTGGCCCGAACTGATCACCGCCCTCGCCCGGTTCAAGCGACCGCTGTTCACCCTTGGCCGCGAGCCCTTGCAGCACCTTCATGAAATACCCGCCCAGCAGTTCTGGACCTTGCGCGCATTGGAGAACACCGTCACCGACATCCCCGGCAATGACCGTTGCGACGTCATCGCCGCACGCGGGCCGTTTTTGCTGGAGGGCGAACGTGAGTTGTTTGCGAGTCGAGACATCGACGTGCTGATCAGCAAAAACAGCGGCGGCAGCGCCACCGAGGCAAAGCTTGAGGTGGCGCGAGAGCGTGGGGTGCCGGTGTTGATTTTGCGTCGGCCGGTGTTGCCGAACGTGGACCTGGAATTTACGGAAGTCAGTGAGCTGCTGGAACAGTTAGCTCAGGTTGGATTTCTGTAGAAGCCAACGTGCTCACGAGGCGGCGTGTCAGGCATACGCTTCAAACCCCTGCACCAACACGTTGGCTAATACAGACTCGGGTGGATTTACCCACCCACCACGCCTTTGATTTGGTCCAGCCATCCCGATTTTTCTTCGGCGGGCAGGCTGTCGAACAGCTCTTTGGCCATTTCTGCGACCCTCGCCGTTTTTTGGGCCTTGAGCAGGGCTTTCAGCTCAGGCGTGGTGGCGGTTTCGTCGCTGAGGGCTTCAGGCAGTGGCAAGGCCTTGGCCAGTTTCAGCACGTCGCCGGTGTTTTTGGTAAAGGTCCTGAGGGCGCCGACGTCTTGCATCGGCAGGTCGATGTTCGTAACCGGGTCAAAGGCGCGCACTTGCGGCATGGCCAGCGCGTTGAGCTTGCCGCGAAACGCCGGAATCCCCAGCGACGGAATAATCAGCCCAATCAGGTAACGCGGGTCGTTGCGCTTGATGCTCAGGCCAACGCTGGCAAGCGCGATGCCGACCCCGATCACCTGCCCGGACCTGGCGATCAGCGATAACGACTTGTTGGATTGATCATCGAAGAACACTGCGCGAAAACGGAAATAATCGCCGAACACTTCACGCTCATTGAGCATCGCGTTCATGAACCAGGCGCGTGAGTCGTGGACTTGCTCGTCAAAAAAATCGGTAAGGGTCTGCGCTTTATCACTGAGGGGTTCAAAACTGCCGGGGGCGTAGAGCTTGTTGAAAGCTATATTGGCCGTTCGGCGCATTTTGACGTATTCCTCGGCTTCGTCTTGTTCGTTGATGAGGTACACCAGCCCTCCGAACAGCGTGTTGATCACCGTGCCAGCCGACGTCGCCTCGTTGGAGTCGGCGAACGCCCACTTCCCCGTATAGTCACGGCGAAACTCGCTCATCGCCATTTCCAGCTGATTCTGGTTGAGGATGGGTTCAAAGGACTTGTGCGTATTGAAGGTCATGGGCTGTGTAGCCCCGGTGCGCTGTTCGTAGGCCTGCTTGATCGCCAGATGGCTGTCGCGTTTTATCTGTTCTTGGTCTGACAGGGCCGACGGCTCTGTTCCGTTGTGCTGCGCCAGGTTCTCTTCGGACTGCCTGCCGTACAGCGCTTTGAAGGCGTTTTTTTCTTCGTCCGTCATGTCCTTGCCCTGAAGGTGCTGATAAACCGACGTCTCCCGCAGGCGGAAGGACGCGTACCGATTGATTCGCCAGGCAGTGATCAGGGCGGCTTGATGCTCCATGGCATCTTCCAGCGGGCCGGTTTGGTGGGCGTCGAGCCAGGTGTTGAAGCGGTGGGTTAGGGTGTCGGAGACTGCGAAGGCGAGATCCGTTTCCTCTGACATTTCCACCCAAGGCCACTTGCCTTTTTGCTCGGAGCTAATCGACTTCGAAGGTGCCTTTAGCGGCGCTCCTACTGCATAAGCCTCTGCATACATATGCTGCAATGGTATTTGCGACAGCACATCCTGAGGTCCGGCCAGCGATTTACCCTGTTCACCCGGCGGATACCCCCCGCCGACGTCGGAGTGCATGCCGGGGTAGAGGTATTCAAAGGTTCCGGCGCGGTAAGTCGAGGGGCAGTTCGGATCCTTAGGGTTGGTTTTGCGCCGGATAGAATCCACCGGGAAGCAGTTGCGTTGTTCGTGAGCCGCCACCAAGTGCACGCAGCGCTCAAGAAATTTCTCCGATTCGGGCAGCCGCAGGGTGTCATCCGCCCAGCCCATGTGGCCGTCGGCGAAGGGCATTGCATAGGCCATGCCGGTGGAGGCCACGGTGTCGAACAGCCCCATGAAAGCAATGCTGATGGGGATTCCGGCAAACAAATAACAGGTCTCACCGTCCACCTCGATCTTGGTCAGCGCTTCCAGCCAGTTGGCAAACGCCCGAGCCTCGGCAGCCCCTCGAGAGAAACCGTAGATCCACAGGCGCATGCCGATGATCCGGGGGATCGCACTGCGGGCGTGCAGGTTCTCGATCTTTTTTTGCAGCGCCAGCATCGGCGCTTGCAGCACTTGGCGGCGCAAGGCGTTTCCGTTACTAAACAGCCCGCCGGTTAATGAAGCGCTCATCTGCTGAACCAGTGCGTAAGCCTCTACGGGCTCTAGACGCTTTTCACCGCAGGCTCTGTGGAGAGTATCCAGCAAGCGGGTGAACGCCCAATCGATCCGATTCTCGCCTCCCGCAGCCCCGGTCAAGCCCAGCAATCGAGGCTCGAACTCACCAATTTCCTTGAATTCGGTGCCGACGCCCTGGATGTAGTAGCGGTAAAAACCTTATTGGTTGTCCCGGTTCTTGGCGCCGTTATCTTCCCCGCCCAAACTGGCATGGAACAGCCGCGCCACGTTGGTGGTGGTCGGCGGTTGAGCCCGCTTGTCCGAGGGCTCGTGGTTATTGGTGCCGTCAAAACACAGAGTGATGTTCAACACGTCCATGCATGAGGAAACTAAATAGGTATGGCCTCTGGCTCGGGTAGCCCGCTCAACCGCATCGGAAAACATAAGTTTGGGGCGATATTGCTTACGGTAATTGAGCCCGACGTCGTCGGAATTAAGAGGCAGCAGGCCTTCTTTCTTGAACCGTGGCGTAGGTGTTAACGGCGACGGCTGGGGGCGTTGCGATTTGGAATTCAAGGAGCTGGACATACGGGGGGCACTTCCATTTTGCGCGGGTAGGAAAAGGGGTAGCCGGGTTTACCCGGCAGCTCGGCAACGGCTGCAACGGCGATTTGGTCGCAGGGCAAAAAATGGACGTCAATCACCCCGAGTTCTTCATAGGGCGCGACCTCCACGACGGCGCGGTGGCGGGTATATTTGGACTGATGCTCTCTTCCGGCTCTGAACCATGCATCTGAATAACGGGGTTCAGGCCAATATCGTGAGGCTCCAACATTAGGATCCTTCTCCCACTCCACCACCACGGTCAGGCCGGGATGCCATTTGCGCGGCATGGCCACGCAGCACATCTGGCTGCCGCCACCGCCAAACGGGCCGATGTTCGGACCGCCGTTGCCGTTGACGTCGAAATGATTGATCGCCGCCGAGGTGTGGTTGTAGCCCTCGATGGGAATGCCGAGTCGGTCTGGCGGCGCTTTGCTGCACGCTTGCAGCGCAACGCAGGCAAGCACCGCAGCGGCTAAAAACACCGGCACGCGACGAACTAAACCGGTGTTCATGAAGCTGGGCATACGGGAGGTACTTCCATTTTGCGGGGATAAGAGAAGGGGTAGCCGGGTTTACCCGGCAGCTCGGCAACGGCGGAGACCGCGATTTGGTCGCAGGGCAAAAAATGGACGTCAATGACCCCGAGTTCTTCATAGGGCGCGACCTCCACGACGGCGCGGTGGCGGGTGTTGTTGGTTTTTGCTTTCTTCATCCGAGCATTCCAGGCATCAGAAAATCTGCGCTCTGGCCAATCTGCGTAGTCGTGTGGTGTTGGGTCCTTCTCCCACTCCACCACCACGGTCAGGCCGGGATGCCATTTGCGCGGCATGGCCACGCAGCACATCTGGCTGCCGCCACCGCCAAACGGGCCGATGTTCGGACCGCCGTTGCCGTTGACGTCGAAATGATTGATCGCCGCCGAGGTGTGGTTGTAGCCCTCGATGGGAATGCCGAGTCGGTCGGGCGGTGCTTTGCTGCACGCTTGCAGGGCGATGCAAGCGAGTACCGCAGCGACCAATATCACCAATACGCGGTGAGCCGAGCCGGGGTTCAAGAAGCTAGACATACAGAGGGCACTTCTATTTGGGACGGAACGTTAAAGGGTTCGTTGACGTGATCTGGAGCCGCTACGATTTCGGAAAAGTTGAACACCCCTAGGTTTCGCCGCCTTTTTGGGTAGGCGACTGTCAGGGTAAATGCGTTCTGAATGTTTAAGATCGGCATGGATGGACCCTCTTTTTGTAGTGCCAAAATTCTTTGGCACACATGCTCACGCAGGCCGACCCACGTCGTATGTAGGATGCATCCGCGACCGCCCTAGGAAATTTCCCAAACGCTATTTATAAAAAAACCGCCTTCGAGAACGCGGCGGTTTTTGAGTTGATGGCGGGTAGGTGTGGGGGCTCATTGGAGACAATAGAGCGACCCACCACCAGACGTTGTGCTCAGTGGATTCACTTTTACTGGCTGCTTTTCTACCTAAACCTGTCGCGAAGTGGCGGGCCCTGATACGACACAGGGAATTCTTCGCCTACAAGCGGGCTTTACTGGGGATCTGCGCCAACGTGCCGCGGCATCTCGCCACGGGCACTTTTTTTACTTATTCCGGCCATTCAGGCTAAATAGCGCCTTTGACGGCTTAATGAAACGGAAAGCACCCCATGTCTCGACGCCGGTTGGCATTTGCCTGGATTGCCTGCTTTGCAGTGCTGTTCAACATGCTCGCCATGCCGATGACCAGCGCCGCACCGAAAACCGTTGATGAAGCGTTGTTGTGGGGCAGTTTTTGTTCGGCAAGCGGCACTCGACTGGTGGCGATTTCACTGGGCAAAACTGAACAAAGCCCTGCGCAGAAAGACGATCATGCCGCCATGCAGCATTGCTGGTGCTGCGCAGGTTCGGCGCCGCTGGTGTCTGTGCCATCCGGCTTCACCCCGTGGTATGCGGTGCAAGTCGAAACGAAGCTAGCGCGCGACGTCCAATCCCCAACCGCATTGTCCCCACGCCAGCAATGGCCGAGCCTCAACCCCCGAGCGTCTCCCCGCGCCTGATCCGAAGCAAAAAAAAGCGCTGCTGACCGCAAAGTCCGGCGCACCGGAATCGTTCACGCTGGAGAATCACCATGATCAAGAAGATCCTCATCCTGGCCGCTTTATGTCTGCCGGCCTGCTTTGCCAATGCCCATGATTCCATGGTCGGCGAGTTGCACATCGCCCACCCGTGGTCCTTGGAGTTACCGCCCAATGCACCCACCGTTGCGGCGTATTTTGTGATTCACAACACTGGTAAAACCGCCGATCGCCTGCTCAGTGTCGACAGCCCTATCGCCGGTATGGCCGATCTGCATCAACACCTGATGCAAGACGGTTTGATGAAGATGCAACAGGTGCAAACCGTTGACGTCCCGGCCGGTGGCGAAGTGAAATTTCAACCCATGGGCTATCACGTCATGCTGATGGACCTGAAGGACAAATCGAAGCTGATCGACGGCCAGCATTTCCCGCTGACGCTGCACTTCGAGCAATCAGGCGCTGTCACCGTTGAGGTTGCCGTCCAAAAGCAGGCGCCCGACGCAGACGCCATGCACGACCATTAAATACCCTGAGCGATTGAAGTGAACCGCGCTTCGCCCCACGCCAGCTTCGTCCTGCGCCCCGGTAAACCCCGAGGCGCATGGCTGAGTCTGTTCGCCATGTTGATGATCTTTATCGGTCCGCTGATTTCTCAAGCGATGCCGATGGACCAGCACGCCGGAATGTCGATGTCGGCCTCCATGTCGATGCCTGCATCAGTGGACAAGGCAATTGAGGCGCCTTCATGCCACAGTGCCGAACACGCGTCGGTGGCGACCGATCATGTGATCTGGGCCAAATGTGGGTATTGCACGCTACTGTTCAGTTGCCCCGCGCTGCCGCAAGCGTTGGCGTTCGTTGCGTCTAATCCTCCCAAGCCGACCGGCTTTTTCAACGTGGCATCGCAACAAGGCCACGCGCGGCAGACCACCTTCCCCAATGCCCGCAGCCGCGCTCCGCCGCTCTCGACCACACGGTAAACCCTCAATAAAACGAACCGGTCCTCACCGCAAAGGTGACCGTACCGGTCGATACGTGTTTATCCCTGCCGGGAGCGTTGCACATGACTCAAACAAAGGTTTCTTTCTACAACCTCGCCTGGCGCTGGCACTTCTATGCCGGGCTGTTCGTTGCGCCGTTCATGATTCTGCTGTCGTTGACCGGGATTATTTACCTGTTCAAACCCCAGTTGGACAACGTGATGTACAGCGACTTGCTATACGTCACGCCGGGCCAACAATTGCTCAGTGCCGACGCGCAACAACAGCGGGTGCAAGCCGCTTTTCCACAGGCGCCTGTCAGCAAATACCTGCCACCGCTGAACGCGCAAGGCAGTGCGCAGTTCGTGATCCTGCAGGGGGGCCGAGAGCTGAATGTGTTTATCGACCCCTATCGCGGCGAGATCCTGGGTACTCAAGACGGCAAAAACAACCTGCAAGCCCTCGCCCGTTCACTGCACGGCAAATTACTACTGGGCAAAGTCGGTGACCGGATCGTTGAGTTAGCCGCCGGCTGGGCGATTGTGCTGGTGGTTTCGGGGTTGTACTTGTGGTGGCCACGCGGCGCCTCGATGGCCGGGGTGCTATGGCCACGCTTGAGCAAGCGGGGACGCCTGTTATGGCGTGATGTGCATGCGGTGACCGGTTTCTGGGGCGCAGTGTTTCTGCTGTTTATGCTATTGAGCGGCATGACATGGACCGGTGTGTGGGGCAAGCAATTCGCTGATGTCTGGAACACCTTCCCGGCGGTCATGTGGAACGACGTTCCTAAATCGGACCAACTGGCCGGTGCCCTCAATACGCCTACGCGCCAAACCGTGCCGTGGGCGCTGGAAAACACGCCAATGCCGGTGTCCGGCGAGCATGCCGAACACATGAACCAGGGGAGCGGGGTGTCAATGCCTGCGAACCCGACGCTGTCGCTGCAACAGGTGGTAAACATTGCTACCGAGCGGCACATCGAACCGGGCTATAGCATCACCGCGCCCACCAAGGCCGACGGGGTATTCACCATCGCCGTGTTCGCCGACGACCCTCGTAACGACGCCACGCTGCATGTCGATCAATACAGCGGCAAGGTGCTGGCCGACGTTGGCTGGAAGGATTACAGCAACGTCTCTCGCGCCACGGAATTGGGCGTGATGCTGCACGAAGGGAAGTTCTTCGGCTGGGTCAATCAACTGCTGATTTTGTTGATTTGCCTGATGGTGCTGCTCAGTTCGATTAGCGCACTGGTGATCTGGTGGAAGCGTCGCCCACAGGGTGGCCTGGGTGCTCCGCCGTTACGCCACGACCTGCCGCGTTGGAAAACCGCCATCGTGATCATGATTGTTCTGGGGCTGGCGTTTCCGTTGGTTGGCATTTCGCTGGTGACTGTTTGGGCGCTGGATTGGCTGGTGCTCTCACGGTTCCAGCGCCCCATAGCAAAACTCGGCTGATCTAAACCCCATGACCGCTCTCACGCTGAAAAACATCGCTTGGTCGTCCCATGGCCATCAACCATTCCTTCTGCGTGAGGTCCAGTTGAGTGTGGCGGCAGGCGAATTCGTGGGCTTGATCGGGCCTAACGGCAGCGGCAAAACCAGCTTGTTGCGCTGCGCCTATCGCTTCAGTCGACCGACCACAGGTGAGGTGCTGCTGGACCAGGGCAATGTCTGGCAGCAGTCACCCCGCTGGTGCGCTCAGCGAATAGCAGTGGTGTTGCAGGAGTTTCCCGACGCCTTTGGCCTGACCGTCGATGAAGTGGTTGCCATGGGCCGCACGCCGCACAAAAGCATGTTCGAGACCGATACCGTGCTGGACCGGCATATCACCCAACAAGCGCTACTGGCGGTGGGCATGCACGGCTTCGAAAACCACACATTTGCCACGCTGTCCGGCGGCGAGAAGCAGCGTGTGATTCTCGCTAGGGCCTTGGCGCAGCAACCCACCGTAATGATGCTCGATGAACCGACCAACCACCTTGATCCGCGCTTTCAAATCGAGCTGTTGCAATTGATCAAACGCTTGAACATCGGGGTGCTGGCCAGCCTCCACGACCTCAATCTCGCCGCCGCGTTTTGTGACCGGCTGTACGTCATTGATCGCGGGCGCATCGTCACCAGCGGCACTCCGACTGAAGTGCTCACGGTGACGTTGCTGCGCGAAGTATTTGGCGTCCAAGCATTGGTCGACACCCACCCACTGTCCGATCACCCACGAATCACCTGGATCACTCACCCATGAAGTTGTTTTTTCTGCTGCGCGTCAGCCTGGCTGTCGCCCTGCTCTCGACCAACGCCCACGCGTGGGCCGAAACCACCCACTACCCGCTGACCATTCAAAGCTGCAACCGTGAGGTGACCTTCGATAAAGCGCCGCAGCATGCCCTTAGCCACGACATCAACATGACGCAGATGATGCTCGCCCTCGGTTTGAAATCGAGCATGGTCGGCTACAGCGGAATCACTGGCTGGAAATCAGTCACGCCGCAGATGGCGACAATACTCGACGGTCTGCCGGAGCTGGCGAGCAAGTACCCGTCGGTGGAAACCCTGCTCAATGCCAACGTCGATTTCTTTTTTGCCGGTTGGGATTACGGCATGCGCGTTGGCGGTGACCTCACCCCGCGGACCCTCGCCCCACTGGGGATCAAGGTGTATGAGCTGAGCGAATCCTGCGCGTTTGTGATGAAGCGCCCGATGGCGAGCCTTGAAGACATGTACAACGACCTGCGAAATCTCGGCAGAATTTTCGACGTGCAGGATCGCGCCAATCAGTTGATTGGGCAGATGCAGATGCGGGTCGCGACGATCAAAGCGAGCCTGCCCGCTGACCGCCCACGGGTATTTCTCTACGACAGTGGCGAGGACCGGGCCATGACCTCGGGCCGACTGGCAATGCCCCAAGCGCTGATCGAAGCGGCAGGCGGGCGCAACATATTGGACGACATCGACGCCAGCTGGACGCGGGTCAATTGGGAGAGCGTGGTGGAACGCAACCCCGAAGTGATCGTCATCGTTGATTACGGCGAAGTCACCGCCGAACAGAAAGAACGCTTCCTGCTGAACAACCCGGCGTTGCAATCCATGGACGCGATCCGCAATAAGCGCTTCATCGTGATCCCATACGTAGCAGCCACGCCGGGAATCGACAATATCGAGGCCATCGAAACCTTGGCCGCAGGCTTTCACGGCAAGCCGCTATGAATGGAACGCGCGCCTATAACCTGCTGATGCTGGGTCTGGGCTTGGCGCTGTTAATCTCCTGCGTGTTGTCGCTGGGTTTTGGTGCCGCACCGGTGCCTGCGCAAATCGTCTGGCAGATCCTTCTGCACAAGCTGTTCGGAGGGGGCCCCGACATGCCGACCTGGAGTGCTGGCCAGGAACACATTGTGTGGCTGATCCGCGTGCCGAGGATGTTGCTCGGTGCGTTGGTTGGCGCGGGCTTGGCGCTGACCGGTGCCGTGCTGCAGGCCGCGACCCGTAATCCACTGGCCGACCCGCATCTACTCGGCGTGACCTCCGGCGCGACACTGGGCGCGGTGATCGTGGTGGTGCACGTCGGCGAGGTCATCGGCCTGATGACCCTACCCCTCGCCGCTTTCATTGGCGCGCTGTGCAGCATGTTGATGGTGCTTGCCATCGCCAATCGCCATGGTCGACTGGACAGTGACCGACTGCTGCTGTGCGGCATTGCGGTGTCGTTCGTGATGATGGCGCTGGCCAATTTACTGCTGTTCATGGGTGATCATCGCGCCAGTTCAGCGGTGATGTTCTGGATGCTAGGCGGTTTGGGTCTGGCGCGTTGGGAACTGCTCGGGATTCCAGCGTTGAGCATGTTGATCGGGCTGGCCTTGCTGTTGAGCATGGCGCGTGCGCTCAACGCCCTGATGGCAGGCGAGCAAACCGCAGTCACATTAGGACTGAACGCACGCAACGTGCGGATCAGGGTTTTTTTGATTGCATCACTGATGACTGGCGTGATGGTTTCAATCAGCGGCTCAATCGGGTTTGTGGGCCTGATGGTGCCTCACGTCGCCCGCCGTCTGGTGGGTGCCGAGCACCGTCGACTGCTTCCGGTCTGCGTGTTGATGGGCAGCATTTTTCTGGTCTGGGTCGATGTGGCGGCGCGCACCTTGATCGCCCCGGAAGATCTGCCCATCGGAGTCGCGACGGCAGCCATCGGCGGTTTGTTTTTCATCGGGCTGATGCGTAAGCGCTAAGCCCGTCAGACAGCTCCTACCTACAAAACGCCAAACTCGGTCTCTCGGATGTCTACCGACTGACAGACACGAACTGTTTGCAGTGACTTCATGGTCAGGTACTCGCGTGCAACTGCACCGAGGCATCTCTTTTTATTACCCATGAAAATGACCAGACCATGACGATCCAGCAACCCGCCTCACCTGTCACCTTACAGGGGACTCACACGCCAACTGCCACTGCCCCAAAGCTATTTCCACCCAGCCTCCTCGACACGGTGGAAATTGAGTTTCATAAAATTCTCAACCGTAATCATCCCAATCTGTTGATTGACATCCACACAACGTGGTTGAGTTCGTACGAACATAAACAGGGCAACATTCCGCCATTCACTAAATTCCCGACACAGCGCCCTACGCCGCCCATACAGTGGATTCGCAAGATCACGCACTCAATCACCGTGCGCGACAGCCTGATCGATTTTTTTCTAGGGGCCCTGGAGCTGAAAGAAGACCGCACCGGCTGGTTTATCGCGGCGGATTCAGTTGCCGTCACCCATCAAATTACGGCGCTCAATTATCGGCAGCTTCATGCTATTTACACTGAGCTGTCCGAAACGCTGAGCACCCTCTATCAACACTCTCTGCTCAGTTACTGGGGCGTGATTGAGGCAGCTAAAACAACCCGCATGGCGTTATTCATAGAAGAACGTGTATTGGCGTTGCGGATGGAAGCGCGGGCAGGCATGGATCAGAAGCACTTGACCAGTCAACAGGTTTCCATGCTGGAGACCATGCTCCAATACCGCCAAAGCTATAGCTCGACTTCGGTAAAAAAACACGGCGTTTTCAGCTTGGCGCTGGCGCTTGGCGACATCCCCCCTTTGAACTTCGCCGGGGTTTTTATTCTTAGCCACGCCTGCACGCTCAACAAGCCCACTGTTGGAGACGGGCGGCTGGGGCCGGTACTGATGTATTCACCTAATAGCGGTTTAGAGGGGTTCGATTCGTTTCCGCTACTCATCCAGTCGCTATCGAAACGAATGACCGATACGGCGCAAAAACAATGGCTGCTGAAAAATGTGTCAATGGAAGATCCCGACACCATTGCATCGCTCGAAGCGACAACCATCACCGCTCAAGCCTGGACGTTCTCACCCATCGAAGGGGATTTTTTAAACGTCCAGTTTCTGGCTCAGATTGCCAAGCAGCAAACGGATTTTGAACACTGCGTCAAAACGGCGAAAGTGCAGAGGCTTAAATCGAACGCCTTTCTGAAAGTCCTGTCGCGCTCACTTGACCCAGGCTATCAATTCAACAACTTTCTAAACTTGAACTGGAACGACAGGTACATTCTTTACAGCTCGATGCCTAAATGGTGGAGGGCAATGAGCGCCGAGAAAAAAGACCTTTGGCTTATCGCCGCTAAAAAATTGGGTCAGTCGATTATCGAACTGAATCAGTTGACGGAGGATAACCTGGTCAACCCGCAACTCTCGGACCAGACGCTCGAAGGCTATTACACGGCCACCGTGATCAAAGACGCCCTGGCCGACAAGCATGTATTGCTCAACCCTGACGACATCAACATTGACGTCACCTATCGCCCTCCTCTGCTGCCCCCCTATGCCCCAGGCTTGGCACTACCGCCGTCGGATGAAGACAGCATTTTTAAACGCTATACGCTCAGTTCATTAGCCGCTGAAAAGCCCGGCATGCTCAAGCTCTCGAGTGCCCAAAGCATTGTTGTGACTGACGGCAACGGGGGGCCCATCAATGGCCTCGACGCATTATTTGTACGCGAGCTGGTGTCGCGAATCGACAGCGGCTCCACGATTGATCAATTTCTGATTACGCGACTTCAGACCTCGGCGTATGCAAAATCACTGCATGATTTGGCGTTAAGACTTGGCCAAATACAGCTTAACTTAGGCTTGTTCGGCGCTACGCAAGACATACCTCAACTCTGCCAGCGCTGGATCAAAGCCGTCGTAGATGCCCCCGAGGCAATAGCTGACCGGCAGGTAGGTCGTAAAAAAATCCTGGTGCAGTTTCTGGCTATTACCGATGTGCCATTGTCGAACGTGCTAAAGATTGGACCGCAAGCCGACGGCGAGGAAGGTGTAGTGCTGTGCACCCTGAATGCGCCAGATGGCATTGTCTTTCGCTGGTTCGCTGACATGGAAAGCGTAAAGACTCGCTTCCTGGAGAACCCCACATTTACCCGCTACCTTTTGCTTCAACTTCCAATCGCCAAGCGACCGCTGGCAATGAGAGCCATCAAACTGGATCAATGGCAAAAACACTACCACCTTCCAAATGTGTTCAAGCTGATACCTACGACGCTTCCGGTGCCCGAATTGATCTGGAACCCCTTGAGTCTGATTGAGCAAACCCGGGATTTTATAGATGAAAGCCACGGTATTAAAATCAAACACCTGATCGTGGATGGGACAGCAAACCTGTGTAATGCACGTGAAATCGTGACCGACGAACACCATACCGCCATGCACTTGGCAACCAACGTGATGCTGCTGTTTTTACCGCCGCCCATTTCTATCCCCATAACGTTAGGCCTGGCCATGTACACAGCCTGGAACGGGTTCAGGTACATCGAAGAAAACAACTACGAAGGTGCGGCGAAGGAGCTTCTCATCGCCCTCGACTACCTGGTGTCGAGTGGGATCAGCAAGCTTGAACTTACTCGGAGCGCGGCACTACCGCTCAAACTGTTCAGACCCGCCCCTCGACCGCTCACCCGCTACACCGGTGCTGACGGCGAGGTGCACATCGGCGTTCTGTCAAAGAACCGCACAATGGCAACATCGAGCGACGCAGGAGCGGACATTGTGTTCGATGCGCTCAAATACCGCCGTATTGAAATCCATGATGAAGCGTTTTACATCGGCCCCCACGCCAACCTGTTCGGCGAAATGAACCTCTACCGTCGGCTGCGCGAGAACACACAGTTGCAGACGCAGCGTGGGGAATTTGCGGTGCCCGACCAAAGCGGCAATTGGACTAAAGCACCGTATCAAGGCCAAGGCACCAGCCCGAAAATATATGAGGAAGCCAGCCACGAGCTGGGACAGTTAATCGCTCAGTGGCCTGCCTCAGCAGAGGCATTGACGCCAGCACAACGTCTGCGCTTTGAAACTGATTACCTGTCGATGGCGAAATCGAATGCTGAGTCATTCCCAGAGGTGGCAGCCTATTGCGAAGGTGGCTCTGCCGAAATAAATAGCGCATTAAGAACGGGCATCGAAACCGAGGAATCCATTGCCTTTAGCCGAGAGTTTTATCAGTTGGATGAGTATCACGGCCTGGCTTACCGAGCGGCTTATGTGTCCACTTTTAGCCTTGAGAAGCTCCAAGGCCAAGTGGGGACTATTTTTGCCGACACAGGAATTCAGTCCGCGTCTGTCAGCCCGCTAAATGCCCTCCAATGGGCGAACGATGAGTTTGTCCGCCAAAGCGCAGGCCCGGATACCCACGCGATTTTCCTGATTTTCGATGACTCGGTGTCGAAGAAAAACATGTTCACCAACTTCTTGGGAGACCATGTAGGCATAGCCCCGAATACACCGCTCCAACTAATGGCATTCAAGAAAATCAACAACATCAATTACGCTTACTTCTCTGCACCAGAACAGATCCCCACGGACTATGTAAATATATTCACCGGTCGACGGGCTGCGTTTTTTTAACTAAACAGTTGACCGCACCATATCGGCGCAGCGTCGCGCACCACCCACTTATTTGAGGTCCATGGCGGTGCGCGACGATTGGAAAGTACGACCATTTCGTACCATTTTGCGACGTTTTCAGATTTGGCCCAGCCTTTGCTAAAGATCTTTCAGACACTCGGTTCCACCCATCGAACCTGCCCTCTGAAAAATCCAAGAATGGAGATCGCCAAATGAAGCGTCGCAGTCTGATCAAAGCGTTCACGCTGTCTGCCTCTGTTGCTGCACTGGGCATGAGTTGGACACTCCAGGCCGCAGAGACCATCAAGGTCGGCATTCTGCATTCGTTGTCCGGAACCATGGCGATCTCTGAAACGTCCCTCAAAGATATGGCATTGATGACCATCGACGAAATCAATGCTAAAGGCGGCGTGAACGGCAAGCTGCTCGAAGCTGTGGTCGTCGACCCAGCCTCTAACTGGCCGCTGTTTGCTGAAAAAAGCCGACAGCTGCTAACCCAAGACAAAGTAGCCGTGGTGTTCGGTTGCTGGACCTCGGTGTCGCGTAAATCAGTATTGCCCGTGTTTGAAGAGCTCAACGGCTTGCTGTTTTACCCTGTGCAGTACGAGGGCGAAGAGATGTCGCCGAATGTTTTCTACACCGGCGCTGCGCCTAATCAGCAGGCCATTCCTGCGGTTGAGTACTTGATGAGTGAAGAAGGCGGCAGCGCCAAGCGATTCTTCTTGTTGGGCACTGACTACGTTTACCCGCGCACCACTAACAAAATCCTGCGTTCGTTCCTCAAATCCAAAGGGGTTGCTGACAAGGACATCCAAGAGGTTTACACCCCGTTCGGTCACAGCGATTACCAGACCATCGTCTCGAATATCAAAAAATTCTCTGCCGGTGGCAAGACCGCTGTTATCTCCACCGTCAACGGCGACTCCAACGTGCCGTTCTACAAAGAACTCGCCAATCAGGGCCTGAAAGCCACCGACGTACCGGTTATAGCCTTCTCGGTCGGCGAAGAAGAACTGCGCGGTATCGACACCAAGCCATTGGTCGGTAACCTCGCTGCCTGGAACTACTTCGAGTCGGTACAGAACCCGGTCAACACCCAGTTCGTCGCGGACTGGAAAGCCTATGCCAAGAAGCACAACTTGCCGGGCGCTGACAAAGCCGTCACCAACGACCCAATGGAAGCCACCTACGTCGGCATCCATATGTGGGCCCAGGCTGCTGAAAAAGCCAAGTCTACAAATGTCGACAAAGTTCGCGAAGCCATGGCCGGTCAAACCTTTAATGCACCATCAGGCTTTGTGCTGACCATGGATAAAACCAATCATCACCTGCACAAGCCAGTAATGATCGGCGAAATCCAGGCCGACGGTCAGTTCAGCGTTGTATGGCAGACCAAAGAGCCGATCCGCGCTCAGCCGTGGAGCCCGTACATTCCTGGCAACGACAAGAAGCCGGACTATGCGGTGAAGAGCAACTAAGTCGTACCGATCAGGCTGTGTGTGCCTGATCCATTGCCTTCGCAGGCAGGCCTCTCCCGCAGGATATGCAATGTAACGGCGGGAGCAGGCTTGCCTGCGAATGGACCTTCAGTCCACGCAAGGCCAAAGATATGCCAAATGCCCTGTACCGCTTCATCTTCGCCTTGGCCGTGCTGCTGCCGTTTACAGCCCACGCCAGCGATGCCACTGACTTCGTTGCGGCAAGCCCGGTGCAACAAGCCAAACTGCTGGAAGCCTGGGCTGCCCAACCTGACCCCGCACGCGTCGAGCTGATCAATGCCTTGGAGCAAGGCCAGCTAACGATCGACGGCCAACCCCAAGTGCTGCACCTGAACAACCGCCTGCGGGGTTTGATTGATTCCGCATTGGCCAGTCATCAACTGCTCGCTGCCAACGCCAAACTGCGTCTGGGCGCTGCGCAACAGCTACAAAAAAACGCCAAACCGGCGCAACTCGATTTCCTCAACCATCAACTCACCACCGAAACCAATGCCGAGGTGCGCACCGCGTTGACCTTGGCCCTGGCCAATTTACAGTTGGTGGACACCAACCCCACCGTGAGACTTGCCGCCGTTCGCCTACTCGGTGAAACCGGTGACCCGCTGGCCAAGACGCGCCTGGAAAGCCTGCTCGAACCTGCGGTTGAGACCGACGCTGGTGTGCGCACTGCCGCCGAAACCAGCCTGGCGCAGGTCAAACGCAAGCTGCTGGTAGGCGAAGTCCTCGGCGAGGCTTTCAGCGGTCTGTCTTTGGGATCAATTTTATTACTGGCAGCGTTGGGCTTGGCGATCACCTTTGGCTTGCTGGGCGTGATCAACATGGCCCACGGCGAAATGCTGATGCTGGGCGCCTATTGCACCTACGTCGTGCAGTTGATGTTTCAGCGCTACGCCCCCGGTGCCATTGAGCTTTATCCATTGCTCGCGCTGCCGGTGGCGTTTTTTGTCACGGCGTTGATCGGCATGCTGCTGGAACGCACGGTGATTCGCCATTTGTATGGCCGCCCGCTGGAAACCCTGCTCGCCACCTGGGGTATCAGCCTAATGCTGATCCAACTGGTGCGCCTGGTGTTCGGGGCGCAGAACGTCGAAGTCGCCAACCCTGAATGGCTGTCTGGCGGCATTCAAGTGCTGCCGAATCTGGTGCTGCCGTACAACCGCATCGTGATCATCGCCTTCGCCTTGTTCGTGGTGGTGCTGACCTGGCTACTGCTGAACAAGACTCGCCTGGGCCTTAACGTGCGGGCGGTGACTCAGAATCGCAACATGGCCGCCTGCTGCGGCGTGCCCACCGGTCGAATCGACATGATGGCCTTCGGGTTGGGCTCAGGCATCGCAGGATTGGGCGGAGTTGCGCTGAGCCAAATCGGCAACGTCGGCCCGGACCTGGGCCAGAGCTACATCATTGATTCGTTCCTGGTGGTGGTACTCGGCGGCGTCGGGCAATTGGCGGGCAGCGTGATGGCGGCTTTCGGCCTCGGCATTGCGAACAAGATCCTCGAACCCCAGATCGGCGCCGTGCTCGGCAAAATCCTGATTCTGGCGCTGATCATTCTGTTTATCCAAAAACGTCCGCAAGGGCTCTTCGCACTCAAAGGGCGGGTAATTGACTGATGAACCAGCCTCTTTTAGTCACCGCTGCAGGCAAAGCCGGCGCAAAAATCACCCTGGCGATCGGTGCCGTGATTGTGATGCTGTTAATCGCACTGGCGCTGCTGTCGTTGCTGCCGCCAGAAAACAGTCTGCAAGTGTCGGCCTACACCTTGACGCTGGTCGGCAAAATCCTCTGTTACGCCATCGTTGCGTTGGCACTAGACCTTGTCTGGGGTTACGCCGGATTGCTGTCGCTGGGCCACGGTTTGTTCTTCGCCCTCGGCGGTTATGCCATGGGCATGTACCTGATGCGTGAAACCTCGGGCGATCAGTTGCCTGCGTTCATGACTTTCCTGTCGTGGACCGAGCTGCCGTGGTACTGGACCGGAACCAATCACTTTCTCTGGGCGATGTGCCTGGTGGTATTGGCGCCGGGATTGCTGGCGTTGTTCTTCGGGTTCTTTGCCTTCCGTTCACGGATCAAGGGTGTGTACTTTTCGATCATGACCCAAGCCCTGACCTTCGCCGCAATGCTGCTGTTCTTTCGCAACGAAACCGGTTTCGGGGGCAACAACGGCTTCACTAATTTTCGCAGCATTCTTGGTTTCAGCATTACGTCGCAGGGCACTCGGGCGACACTGTTTCTGCTAACCGTGGTGTTACTGCTCGGGTGTTTGTTTATCGGTTGGCGCCTGGCGCTGAGCAAGTTCGGTCGGGTATTGACTGCGTTGCGTGACGCGGAAAACCGCTTGATGTTCTGTGGCTACGATCCTCGCGGTTTCAAGCTGTTTGTCTGGGTATTGAGCGCCGTCATGTGTGGTTTGGCTGGAGCGTTGTATGTACCGCAAGTCGGCATCATCAATCCCAGCGAAATGTCGCCGACCAACTCCATCGAAGCGGCGGTATGGGTAGCGCTCGGCGGACGGGGCACCTTAATTGGCCCGTTACTGGGCGCTGGAGTGGTCAACGGCATGAAGAGCTGGTTCACCGTGGCATTCCCGGAATATTGGCTGTTTTTCCTCGGCGCGCTGTTCATCATCGTGACCTTGTACCTGCCTAAAGGCGTGATTGGCCTGTTGAAAAAAAAGGGGGAGCAATGAAAACCACTCCGACCCCAGTCTTCATGCTCGAACCGATCCTGGCCCCCAATTCAGACGCCGGCACCAGCCGCGATGCCATTGGCTTCGGGCAAATGACCGGCGAGGGTCTAAACACCCGGCACGGCACCATTCTTACCCTGGAAGACATCAGCGTCAGTTTTGATGGCTTCAAAGCCCTGAACAACCTGAACCTGTACATCGGCGTGGGCGAATTGCGCTGCATCATCGGCCCTAACGGCGCGGGTAAAACCACGCTGATGGACGTGATCACCGGCAAGACGCGGCCCAGCCACGGCAAAGCCTGGTTCGGTGAAACCCTGGACCTGACGATAATGAGCGAAGTACATATCGCCCAAGCCGGTATTGGTCGCAAGTTTCAGAAGCCCACCGTGTTCGAAGCCTTGAGCGTGTTCGAGAACCTTGAACTGGCGCAGAAAACTGACAAGTCCGTCTGGGCCAGCCTGCGCGCACGGTTGACTGGCGAGCAGCAAGACAGCATTCATCAGGTGCTGGAAACCATTCGTTTGACCGGCTCGATGCACCGGCCTGCGGGGTTGTTGTCCCACGGGCAAAAACAGTTTCTGGAAATCGGCATGTTGCTGGTTCAAGACCCGCAACTGCTACTGCTCGACGAACCCGTGGCGGGCATGACCGACGCCGAAACCGAATTCACCGCCGAGCTGTTCAAAAGCCTGGCGGGCAAGCACTCGTTGATGGTGGTGGAACACGACATGGGCTTCGTTGGTTCCATCGCCGACCACGTCACCGTTTTGCACCAAGGCAGCGTATTGGCCGAAGGCTCGCTGGAAGATGTGCAGGCCGATGAACGGGTTATTGAGGTTTATCTGGGAAGGTAACGCAGATTCAAGCTGCAAGAGAATGCGGCCCGATTTTGATCTCACTTGCGGCTTGCAGCTTGCCGCTCTTGAGCCAGTGAGGAACGAACATGCTCCAAGTCGACAAGCTCCATCAGTATTACGGCGGCAGTCACATTCTTCGCGGTTTGTCCTTTGAGGTGAACATCGGCGAAGTGACGTGCCTGCTCGGGCGTAACGGCGTGGGTAAAACCACGTTGCTCAAAGTTTTGATGGGCCTGCTGCCGTCCAAAGAAGGCGCGGTGCAGTGGGAAGGCCAAACCATTACCGGGTTCAAGCCGCACCAGCGTGTGCAGGCCGGGATTGCCTACGTGCCACAAGGCCGTGAAATCTTCGGCCGCCTGACGGTGGAAGAAAACCTGTTGATGGGCCTGTCGCGCTTCCCTGGCTGTGAAGCGAAAGAAGTCCCGGCGTTTATCTACGAGCTGTTCCCGGTGTTGCTGCAAATGAAGCAGCGACGCGGCGGCGATTTGTCTGGCGGTCAGCAACAACAATTGGCCATCGGACGCGCGCTGGCGAGCCGCCCTCGCCTGCTGATTCTCGATGAACCCACTGAAGGCATCCAACCCTCGGTGATCAAGGAAATCGGCGCGGTGATCAAGAAGCTCGCGGCACAAGGGGACATGGCCATTCTGTTGGTCGAGCAGTTTTATGATTTTGCCGCTGAGCTGGCCGATCATTACCTGGTGATGTCCCGTGGCGAGATCGTTCAGCAAGGCCGTGGCGAAGACATGGAAGCGCAAGGGGTGCGTGGTCTGGTTACAATTTGATGCGCTAATCCGCTAAGGTGCGACTTCTCTAACATGACACGACCATGAACCTTCCTGCCCACACCGCGCTGTTTACCCCCAGTTGGCATGCCGAGCTGGAGTTGGGCTATGGCCGTTTTGGTGAAAGCACGCGCCCGACCTTGCGCCGCCATCAAGGCCCGCTGCGGGTGCAAAAGCATCTGTATGCCGAAGGCCCTGAGGTGTGTCAGCACATCATCGTGCATCCGCCGGGCGGGATCGCGGGCGGTGATCGGCTCGATATTTCGGTGCATGTCGGCGCCGATGCCTGGGCGCAATTAACCAGCCCCGGCGCGGCCAAATGGTATAGCGCAGCCGGCCCGGCATTTCAGCAACTGGAACTGAGCGTCGAAACGGGCGCCACGCTGGAATGGCTGCCGCAAGAAACCATCGTCTTCAGCGCCGCCCAGGCAGAACTCTCCACACACATTGAGCTACAAGGCGATGCCCGCGCGTTGTATTGGGACGTGGTTGCCTTGGGTCGCCCAGCCAGTGGCGAGCGTTTTGATCTGGGGTATTTTCAATCACGGGTCGAGATCCGCCGCGACGGACGTTTGTTGTGGCATGAACGTCAGAGGATCAAGGGTAACGATGGCCTGTTGGACTCACCCATTGGTTTAGATGGCAAATCGGTCTTGGCCACATTGTTAGTGACGGGCGAAGCCAGCAGCGAGTTGCTGGAAGCCTGCCGGAATCTGGCGGATAACCTGCCGGTTCGCGGCGACCTGACCCAACTACCCGGCCTGTTGGTCGCCCGCTGCCTGGCCGACGAAGCCCTGCACGCCCGCGCCTGGCTGATAGAACTATGGAAGCTGTTGCGCCCCGAGTTGCTGGGGCGTGCAGCGGTTGCACCGAGAATATGGAGTACCTGATGCACTGCGTCGCGATATTCGCGAATGAATTCGCTCCCACACAGCCTGCACAGGGGAATCGCGCCTCTCAATTGATATGACACGGAACCGAACATGGACCTGACCCCCCGCGAAAAAGACAAGCTGCTGATATTCACTGCCGGGCTGGTGGCCGAACGGCGCTTGGCCCGAGGCGTGAAGCTGAACTACCCAGAAGCCATGGCTTACATTGCAGCCGCGTTATTGGAAGGCGCCCGCGATGGCCGGACGGTTGCCGAACTGATGCACTTGGGAACCACCTTGCTGACCCGTGAGCAGGTGATGGAAGGTATCCCGGAAATGATCCCGGATATTCAGGTTGAAGCCACATTTCCAGACGGGACCAAACTGGTCACCGTCCATCAACCGATTGCCTGAATTCAAGATGCGAGTTTTTCAATGACATACCCCATTCGTGACGCACTGGAAGCCGATCTTTTAGGCATTCTTGATATCTACAACGACGCTGTGCTCAACACCACGGCCATTTGGAATGAACAAGCCATCGACCTGGCTAACCGTAAAGCCTGGTTTGACGCTCGGCGGGTTCAGGGGTATCCGATTCTAGTGATCGTCGACGCTCAAAATGAAGTGCTCGGCTACGCTTCATTTGGCGACTGGCGCCCATTCGATGGTTTTCGCCACACCGTCGAACATTCGGTGTATGTGCGCGCCGATCAGCGAGGCAGTGGCTTGGGGCCGCAACTGATGCACGCACTGATCGAACGCGCCCGGCGCTGCGATAAGCACATCATGGTTGCGGCCATAGAAAGTGGTAACGCTGCATCCGTGGCCCTGCATGAACGCCTCGGTTTTTCGATCACCGGTCAAATGGCCCAAGTCGGCACCAAGTTCGGTCGCTGGCTGGACCTGACCTTCATGCAACTGAACCTGACACCCGGCGCTGCGCCTTCAGCGCCTCGTTCAACGCCCTTATAAAAAGGAGATCCACTCCATGAACGCCGCCCAGTTACGTCGTGTTAACGCCGAAAGTTTCCCCCACTATCGCCAAGGTCTAGTTGATCTGTTGCTGGACGCCGTGAAGCAAGGCGCATCCGTGGGCTTCTTGGCCAGCCTAAGCGCTACAGAAGCGGCGGTTTATTTCGATGGCGTGCGGGCAGAGCTGGAAAAAGGCGAGCGACTATTGTGGGTGGTGGTTCAGGAGGAACAGGTTCTGGCCAGCGTGCAGTTGTCTTTGTGCCAAAAGCCCAACGGCTCGAACCGTGCCGAGGTGCAAAAGCTCTTGGTACTCAAACCGGCGCAGCGGCGGGGCTTGGGCGGGCAACTGATCAGCGCGCTGGAACAGGCCGCGCAACAGCATAAACGTGGATTGCTGTACCTGGACACCGAGGCAGGGTCACCTGCCGAGACCTTCTACCGCTCAGCAGGCTACATCAACATCGGAAAACTACCTGACTACGCCTGCAACCCAGACGGGGAGTACAAGCCGACTGCTATCTATTTCAAAACTCTGTTGAGGAAAACCGAATGATCCCTGGTGAATATCAGATCCAGCCTGGCGACATCGAGCTCAATGTCGGACGCCGCACGCTCCGTCTGAACGTTGCCAACAGCGGTGACCGGCCGATCCAGGTCGGCTCGCATTTTCATTTTTTCGAAACCAACGACGCACTGACCTTCGACCGCACCGCCAGTCGCGGCATGCGCCTGAACATTCCCGCGGGGACCGCCGTGCGCTTCGAGCCAGGTCAATCGCGGGACGTGGAGTTGGTTGATTTGGCCGGGCATCGCCGGGTATTTGGGTTTGCTGGGCGGGTGATGGGGGCTCTATGAGTGGTGAGATTCAAAAGCAGCCTGATTTTGAATTTGATTTTACCTGCGGCTCGTAGCTTACAGCTCGCCGCTCTGCCCGCTATTCGAGGAACGAGAAATGAAGATCAGCCGACACGCCTACGCCGACATGTTCGGTCCTACCGTCGGCGACCGCGTGCGGTTGGCCGACACCGAGCTATGGATTGAGGTCGAGCAAGACTTCACCGTCTATGGCGAAGAAGTGAAGTTCGGCGGCGGCAAGGTTATTCGTGACGGCATGGGCCAAGGCCAAATGATGGCCGCAGAGGTAGTCGACACGCTGATCACCAACGCGTTGATCATCGATCACTGGGGTATCGTCAAGGCCGATGTCGGCCTGAAGAATGGCCGCATCGCCGCCATCGGCAAGGCCGGAAATCCAGACATCCAGCCCGGTGTGACCATCGCCATCGGCGCGGCCACCGAAGTCATTGCGGGGGAAGGCATGATCCTGACCGCTGGCGGCGTCGACACCCACATCCACTTCATCTGCCCGCAGCAAATCGAAGAAGCGCTGATGAGCGGCGTTACCACCATGATCGGCGGCGGCACCGGTCCAGCCACTGGCACTAACGCCACCACCGTGACACCGGGCCCTTGGCATTTGGCGCGCATGCTTCAATCCGCCGATGCGTTCCCCATGAACATCGGCTTCACCGGCAAAGGCAACGTCAGCCTGCCGGGACCGCTGATTGAACAGGTCAAGGCCGGCGCCATTGGTTTGAAGTTGCACGAAGATTGGGGCACCACCCCCGCCGCCATCGACAACTGCCTGAACGTGGCCGATCAATACGATGTGCAGGTGGCGATCCACACCGACACGCTAAACGAGTCCGGTTTCGTCGAAACCACGTTAGCCGCGTTCAAGGGCCGTACGATTCACACCTACCACACCGAAGGTGCGGGCGGCGGGCATGCCCCAGACATCATCAAGGCCTGCGGTTTGCCGAACGTGCTTCCCAGCTCAACCAACCCCACGCGACCGTTCACCCGCAACACCATCGACGAACACCTGGACATGTTGATGGTTTGCCATCATCTGGACCCGAGCATTGCCGAAGACGTGGCCTTCGCTGAAAGTCGTATCCGCCGCGAAACCATCGCCGCCGAAGACATCCTGCACGATCTGGGCGCGTTTTCCATGATCAGTTCCGACAGTCAGGCTATGGGCCGGGTCGGCGAAGTGATCATGCGCACCTGGCAGACCGCCGACAAAATGAAGAAGCAGCGCGGCCAATTGCCAGAAGACGGCCCCGGCAACGACAACTTCCGCGCCAAACGCTACATCGCCAAATACACCATCAACCCTGCAATTACTCACGGCATTAGCCATGAAGTGGGTTCCATTGAAGTGGGCAAGTGGGCAGACCTGGTGCTGTGGCGCCCGGCGTTTTTCGGAGTAAAGCCGAGCTTGATACTCAAGGGGGGTGCCATCGCCGCCAGCTTGATGGGCGATGCCAACGCGTCCATCCCCACCCCGCAACCAGTCCACTACCGCCCAATGTTCGCCAGCTACGGCGGCTCGCTGCACGCCACCAGCCTGACATTCATCAGCCAGGCCGCAATGGATGCCGGTATTCCGGAATCCCTGGGTTTGAAAAAAACCATTAGCGTGGTTAAGGGATGTCGAAATGTGCGGAAGTCAGACCTGATCCATAATCATTACCTGCCCACTATTGATGTGGACCCGCAGACCTATCAGGTCAAGGCCGACGGCGTATTGTTGTGGTGTGAACCCGCTGAAGTTTTACCGATGGCGCAACGCTACTTTTTGTTCTGATCGGCGGATGACCAAGGAGCCAACGAGTCAGAGATGGGCCGTGTCTGATACACCCCACCGACCCTCTCGCCAAGGGTTGGCTCCTAAACGCAGATTTTTTCACACTCGGCAAAAGAGCTACTATGCGACCCCGTTCATCGTATCTGCCAGCAGGTAACCTTTCATGCGCCTTTCTCAGTTCATCGTCCTGAACGTGGACCGAATAGTCGACGAGTGGGAAAAATTCGCGAAAACTATCCAACCGGCGGCAGACAACATGGGCCGTGAATCCCTACGTGATCACGCCAAAGCGATCCTTCTGGCGTCTGCCAGAGACATGAACACCACCCAAACCAACCTTGAGCAGACGGCAAAATCCAGAGGTGAAGGGCCGGAAAAATCCCCAACGCTGGACCAGGCCGCCGCCAGCCACGGTGAGTTGCGGCATACCGTGGGCTTCGATTTGGTGCAAATGACCTCCGAGTTTCGTCATTTGCGTGCCAGCGTCATTCGCCTGTGGGTTAGCAGCTTGAAGTCGCCGGACCTGACATATTTTCAGGACATGATTCGTTTTAACGAAGCCATCGACGAGGCGCTGGCCGAATCGACTGCCGCCTATGCCGAGCAAGTCGGACGATCAAGGGATATCTTTCTGGCAATCCTGGGCCATGACCTTCGCGCGCCATTGCAGGCAGTCAGTATGTCCACCGAGCTGCTGATCCGTAAGGTTGGCCTGGACGATGCTGCACTGTCCTACATAGCGCGCATTAAAGGTGGCACGCGACACATGGGAGCGATGGTCAAGGATTTGCTCGAGTTCGTTCGCAGTCGCTTGGGTGCAAGCCTGCCGATTCAGCGTAAACCCATGGAGTTGGCCAGTGCCTGCCGCGAGGCCATTGAGGAAGCTTGTGCCGGGCAGCCCGAGTGCGACCCTACGTTTGACGTCAGTGGTGACACCCATGGCGAATGGGATCGTGGACGCATCGATCAGCTGTTGCAGAATCTGATCGGCAATGCACTTCAGCACGGTTCTAACAATCATAAGATCCGGCTGACATTGAGCGCAGACGAAACCAGCGTGACGCTGGTGATGCAAAATTTCGGCGAGCCGATTGCAGAGGACGCGATGGGCACCCTCTTCGATCCGCTGGTACGCAGCGCCAGCGAAGAGCTGGGACATCCATCAACCAGCCTTGGATTGGGGTTGTTCATCGTCAAGGAAGTGGTCAGTGCGCACAACGGCTGTATTACGGTGACGTCGAACCGGGATGACGGGACGACGTTTACCGTGGTATTGCCCAAGAGTTAGGTCGCGTAGAACCAAAACCTGTGGGCGTCGATTTGCCGACGAAGGCGTGAGTACAGACAGCACAGGTTCAGCGGTGAGTACACTGGCGGCTTCGCACGCAAGCCTGCTCCCACAGGATTTCGGCACATCGCATGATGTCTGGACTAAAAATCAATCCAGCAAAAACCGCCCCAGCCTTTGTTTGAGCATGAAGTTTTCAGCCCGTAAGCGTTCAACTTGACTCAACAGGTCAAGCGCCAAGGCCACGCCGTCCCATTCAAGCTCCAGATCATGCTGCAACTTGATGGCCTGTCGGGCGACGGCCAGGGCATGGGCGTCGAACAACCAATCATCGGGGCGCTGCCCCTGAGGTTCGAGGATGCCGTGTTCGACAATTTCGATCACGAAGGCGGCCGGCATCTCGGTCACCTGACAGAATTCCTTCATATCCAGCTCTACGATCAGGGTGCTGCTCATGATCAGTTACTCCATTGGGCTCTCGGATCGAATGCGGCGGTATCGGCCAGGCTCTGCCAAAGTGCTTTGGCGGCCTCGTCGGTGGTTTTCGGCATCACGACCTTTAACTGCGCATACAAATCGCCGCGCTGACCTTGCTTGTCGAGCAAGCCATTGCCTTTGACGCGCAGGCGTTGGCCGCTCTGGCTGTCGGGACGAATGGTCAGATTGATCTTCCCGGTGAGGGTCGGCACCGCCACTTTAGTACCCAGCGCGGCTTCCCACGGTGCCAATGGCACGGTGATGATCAAGTCATGTCCTTCAACATCGAACATCGGGTGCGGCGCAAAACGGATGATCAGGTATAAATCGCCATTTTCGCCGCCGCCAACACCCGGTGCGCCCTGTCCTTTGAGGCGAATACGCTCGCCGTCAGCAACACCGGCGGGGATTTTCACGTTCAGGGTTTTGGTGATATCTGCCATTCGCTGACCATCAGCGCCATGTTGGGCCACCTTGAAACTGACTTGTTTGGACTCGTTAGACAGGGTCTCTTCGAGAAAGATCGGTAATTCCATTTCTACATCCTGTCCACGACGACCCGCGCTACGCGGGCGACCTTGCTGTGCCCGACCACCAAAGATCGAACTGAAAAAATCCGAGAAATCGCCAGCGTCCTCACCGTAGCCGCCACTGGGCGCACCGCTACGGTTCTGCCAGCCCGGCGGCCCCTGAAACGGCCGACCCTGCTGGCCATACTTGCGCAGCTCTTCATATTCGGCGCGCTTCTCCGGGCTTTTGAGTACCTCATAAGCCTCGGAAGCTTCTTTGAATTTTTCCTCTGCACCCTTTTCTTTACTGACGTCAGGGTGATACTTGCGTGCCAACTTGCGGTACGCGACCTTGATCGCTTTGTCGTCCGCAGTCGGTTCCACCCCAAGAATCTTGTAGTAGTCTTTGAAGTCCATGTAACGGTCACCATCCCCAATTATCCAGCGCAGCCTCAAAAGGCCCATGCTCAGCGCGTAGCATGCTCTTTTTCGGATTTAACTGCACCTAAACGACGTTTCACCCTACGCATCTGTGGTGGGCTGACATACACTGCGCGGCCGTTTTTTTGACTGGAACATGAAGCACATGAAAAACGAATCTCCAGCCCGTGCCTGCGGTATCGACTTCGGCACGTCCAATTCCACTGTTGGCTGGCTACGGCCGGGCATGGAATCGCTCATCGCGCTGGAGGACGGCAAAATCACCCTGCCGTCGGTGGTGTTCTTCAATATGGAAGAGCGTCGTCCCGTGTATGGCCGCCTGGCGTTGCACGAGTATTTGGAAGGCTACGAAGGCCGCCTGATGCGCTCGCTGAAAAGCCTGCTCGGTTCCAAGCTGATCAAACACGACACCAGCGTGCTGGGCACAGCCATGCCGTTCAAGGACTTGCTGGGGTTGTTCATTGGCCAACTGAAACAACGTGCAGAAATCACCGCCGACCGTCCCTTCGACGAAGTGGTGCTGGGTCGCCCGGTGCACTTTGTCGATGACGACGCCGCTGCCGATCAGGAAGCCGAAGACACTCTGGTGGAAGTCGCGCACAAAATTGGCTTCAAGGAAGTGTCGTTTCAGTACGAGCCTATTGCAGCGGCGTTCGACTATGAGTCGACCATCGAACGTGAAGAGCTGGTGCTGATCGTCGATATAGGCGGCGGTACATCGGACTTCTCCCTGGTGCGCTTGGCGCCGGAGCGTCGCTTTGTCGCTGATCGGCATGACGACATTCTCGCCACCGGCGGTGTTCACATCGGCGGGACCGACTTCGACAAGCAACTCAGCCTTCAGGGCGTAATGCCCCTGTTCGGCTACGGCAGCCGGATGAAAAGTCAGGCGTACATGCCGACCAGCCACCACATGAACCTGGCGACCTGGCACACGATCAACGCGGTGTATTCCCAGAAATCGCAAATCGCCTTGGCCAGCATGCGCTACGACATCGTCGACACGGGCGGTATTGATCGCCTGTTCAAGCTGATCGAGCAGCGCGCCGGACATTGGTTGGCGATGGAAGTGGAAGAAACCAAGATCCAGTTGACCCATGAAGAAAGCCGCCATGTACCGCTGGACCGCATACAACCGGGCTTGAGCGTCGAACTGAGCCGCGCATTGTTTGAGTCGGCCATTGAGGCGCTGCTGACCCGCGTACGCAACAGCGTATCGAAGTTGCTGAACGATGCCGGCGTAAGTGTCGACTTGGTGGACACGGTGTTTTTTACCGGGGGTTCAAGCGGGATTCCAGCGTTGCGCAACAGCGTCTCGGCGATGCTGCCCCATGCCCGCCATGTAGAAGGCAACATCTTTGGCAGCATCGGCAGCGGCTTGGCGATTGAAGCCAAAAAGCGTTACGGCTAAGTTGATTCGGTCCCACAGTGACAGACTGGATGTGGATTGCCTGGAGATCCGTGGGACCGAATTTATTCGGGAATGGATTTCACATCTAACTCATCAGCGTCTGATATGACGCCTTCCCGAATGAATTCGGTCCCACAGGGTGACGTGTGTGTGGCCGTGTTAAACCAACCCTGCCCGACGCAACTCACTTTTCAAATATGCATAGTAAATCGGCCCCGCCACCACGCCTGGCAAGCCGAAGGCTGCTTCGAAGATCAGCATCGCCAGCAACAATTCCCATGACTTGGCGCTGATTTGGCCGCCAACGATCCGTGCGTTAAGAAAATACTCAAGCTTGTGGATGACAATCAGATAACCCAACGCCGCGATGGCAACCCAAATCGACAACGACAAGCCGACGATGAAGATCAGCGTGTTGGACATCAGATTGCCCACCACCGGCAACAAGCCAAGCAGGAAGGTCAGGATGATCAAGGTTTTGGTGAGCGGTAGGTGAATCCCGCACAGCGGCAACACGATAGCGAGGAAGACCGAGGTGAATGCAGTATTGAGCAGAGCAATCTTGATCTGGGCAAACACAATATTGCGAAACGCTTCGTTGAGCAGGTCCAGACGTTCGAACAGCGCGGCCGACAAGGGCTTGCGTTTATGTCCGACAACCACTCGCTGCAACGCGACGATTGCACCCAGCACCATACCGATCAGCAGCGTGACAAAGGTATGCGCAGCGCCTTTGCCCAACAACTGCAAATCGCCCACATGCTTGGTCATCCAGGCGCCTAGCGAGATGCGGAACTCGTCAGCGCTAGCAGGTAGATAGCTGTCGATGAAGGGTGGCAACTGACCGCGGGCGCGATCAACTACCGTCATGAATTTACCCAATGACGCGCCTGGATTTTCGGCTTCATGCAGGAAAAAGCTGATGGCACTGGCAAACAGCAACGTCAGCACACTGACCACCAACGTACCCAACAGCGCCACGGCTAACCAACGTGCACGCTCGCCGGCAATCAGCAATTGCAGCTTCGGGGTGAGCATGTTGACCAGCTGAAAAACCAGCAGCCCAGCCAGCAGACTCGGCAGAAGTTTGAGCGGTATAGCCGCCAGTAACCCGACACACACAATGATCAAACTGGCCAACAACACATGACGCGGGGAAAACGTTGGCATGACAGCCTCAAAAACGAACGGCGCGAAAAGGTGGGCAGTCTGCCAGCGTTCCGAGTTGAGGACCAGTGCTCAAAAGGGCGCTGCCGACGATCAACCGATCACTTCTTCAGGCAGGTGCTCATGAACGCTTTGCGCGCATCTCCTTTCAAGGTTTTTGCCTGGGGGTCGGCGTTGCAGTCTTTCATCTTCTGCTGCTGCGCCGTTACAGGCTTGACGGCCGCCGCTGGCGCGGCTTTGAGGCAATTACTCATAAACGCTTTTCGTGCATCGCCGGTGAGAGTTTTTGCCTGAGGATCGGCATTGCAGGTAGTCATTTTGCTCTGCTGCGCGGTCTCGGCAAATCCTTGTGCGCACATCAACAAACCCATCACCAATAAAGGAACACGTAGCATTTTCATGGAGTTATATCCTGATGACCCACGCCGATCAGCGTGGCTTCGCTCAAGTGTAGCCAAGGCTGAGAGATACGTTACGGGATGTAATTGGCTGCTCTCAGGCTTTTTTGGCTTGCCGCCGATACTGTTCAGGCGAGCAACCGGCCTGGCGCTGAAACATCGAGATAAACGCCGAAGCGCTGCTGTAGCCCATGTCATAACCGATTTCCTGCACGCTGCGACGGCCCTCCAGCGCTTCAATAGCTTTCAGAAATCTCAAGCGCTGGCGCCAGTCACCAAAGCTCATGCCTAACTCACGCACGCATTGCCGCGCCAGCGTTCGCTCGCTGACATGCACTTGATTGGCCCACTCGACCAAGGGTCGGTTATTGCCCGGCTCAGCCTGTAAAGCTTGAAGTACCGACGCCAAACCAGGGCTATGCGCATAAGGCAGGTAACGCGTTTGCACCGGCGCTACACGCAACTGATCCACGATAACCTGCGCCAGCCGCTGGTCGGCTTCGCTTTGGGGGATCTTCACGTCACGATCAGCAAAGTCGTTGAGGATCGCCTTGAGAACGTCGCTGATCACCAAGGTGCAGGGTTCGTCCGGCATGTGGGCGCTGTGTTCGAGGGAAAGATAGACCGAGCGGTAAGTAACGGCCTCGCGGTTGTAACAGCTGTGCTCAGCCCGCGGCGCAATCCACACAGCATATTGCGGCGGCGACATAAAGCGCTGCCCAGCGATCTCGATTTCCATCACCCCGTGCTTTACAAAGTTGAGCTGCCCCCAAGCATGGCTATGGGGCGCGCTGTGGGTGTCGGCCCCGAACTCGTCGTGCCTTAGGTAAACAGGGCAAGGCAGGCCGGAAAAATCGGGAATGCTCAGGAGTTTGGGTTTCATACTGTCTGCCGCTGGGTGAAAATTGTCCGAAACGGAGTATAGCCATCGAGACAGACAGACGGATAATTCAGCCTCATTTACGTGGGAGACTCCCATCCAATACCTATTTCCATTGCTGACAATCGTTATCTGGTCAGCCAACAATGTGGTCAACAAACTCACAGTGGGGGTGATCTTTCCAGCCGAGATCGGCTTTTACCGCTGGTTGCTGGCGGGTATTTTGTTTACCCCATTTTTGCTAAGGCCGGTTATCAAGAATTGGGACTTGATCAAACTCAACCTGAAAAAAATCTTCGTGCTGGGCGTGCTGGGCATGGCGGTTTACCAAAGCCTGGCGTACTTCGCCGCGTCGATGACCACCGCCACCAACATGGGCATCATTTTGTCGTTGATGCCGATGATCGCTCTGGGGTTGTCAATTACAACCCTGGGCACTCGCCTAACAACCGGTGCCTTGGTAGGCGCAGTGCTGTCGTTCAGTGGAGTAACAGTGGTGGTATCGGCCGGCAGCCTTACCGCCTTGATGGAACGGGGCCTGAACCTGGGCGACGCAATGATCCTGATCGCCACGTTCGCTTACGCGGTTTACAGCACGCTCTTGAAAAAATGGCAGATGCGTCTGCCACCTCTGCAATTGTTGTATTTGCAGATTTGGGTCGCCGTGGCGGTTTTGTTTCCCATGTTTATGTTGTCGCCTAAGGCCGGGCTTAACCCAAGTAATATTCCGCTGATTTTGTACGCGTGCATCCCGACCTCAATGCTCGCTCCGCTGCTGTGGATGCATTCTATTCATCGCCTGGGCCCAAGTCGCACCTCCATGTTTCTCAACCTGATGCCACTCACGACGGCGCTGATCGCCTCGGCCGTGCTGGGCGAGCATCTGGCCTCCTATCACTTGATCGGCGGCGCATTAACCTTGTTCGGCGTGGTGCTGGCGGAACGCTGGACTACACCGCTGGGCCTGGCACAAAAAGCGTTATAGGCCCGCTGCTTTAAGGCGCTTGGCATGTTCGGTAAACAGGCGCACTGGTTCTGCGCCCTTACCCACTAGGCCCAACGACTGATTGACGATGTCAAAGTGGTCGAGGGGGTAATCGTCGCCAACGACGGTGCCCAAGTGCGAGCTGAAGCGCCCGACCATGCCGTCGCACTGCCCGACTTCGCGGGTAAAAGTACGGGCAAACAGACGGCAACTGCGATTTGTCCCGTCGATCCGATTGAACCCACCGTCGGTGAGCCCCGGTTGCAACGTGCCGGACCAAGAGTAATAACGCACGCCATTGACCAACTCCGGCCCCTGCCCGCCCCACGTTTGCGGTAATCCTTGTGGGTAGCGGCTGTTAAACAACGCCACGCCGGTAGTGGTCAGCGATTGATGCGATGCGTCGATGTCTACTGGAAACCTGGGGCCGTGATAGCCGGTTTCCAACAACGCCATCAACCACGCCAACAGCCGCAGCGCAATGTTGAGCAAACGCCCCCTGGGAGTACCGGCGGGGAAACTTCGCTCCAGATAGTCGGCTAACTCCGATCCATGATTGGGCCCCGCCACACTGGTGACGGACGCCACAAGATCCGGGCGCTTAGCGGCGGCGTAACGAATGGTCAAGGCGCCCTGGCTGTGGCCGATCAAATTGACCTTGGCCGCCCCTGTTTCCAGCAGAATCTTTTCGATCTGCTGCAATAATTGTTCGCCGCGCACCTCGCTGGAGTTGATCGAGGACACCAAGACCGGGAACACCTTTGCGCCGCCGCGACGCAAGGTCGTCACGATGCCGTACCAGTAGGGGTACAGCACCAAACGAACGAACCCCAGCAACCCTGGAACCATGATCAACGGATAGCGCGTAGCAAATTTTTGCGTCATGGCACGGTCCTTTTGCATGAGGGTGGCGATTCAACCTTAGCCAACAATATCGGCTGATGCCTGAACGCCATCTTTAAATCGAACTCTCTCTACCTTCCGTCGCTCAAAGCTTCATCGGGCCGACCATGGCCCAGTCATCAGGAGCCTTCCCATGTACAAACAAACCTTGGCAACCTTAAGCGTTCTTGCCGTTCTGGCGGGTTGTTCGACCACCACCCAAAACCCGGTGGATTTCGTCACTTATCGCAACGAGCCGTTGGTCAAGCAAGTTGAAAAAGGCATGAACGAACAACAGGTTCTGACGATTGGCGGTGAACCGTCTTCCCGACAGCACCGCAAAGCCCATCCCGGTAGCTGCAACAATTACGTGCTTAACCACGAAGGCAGCAAACAAACCTATTACGTGGCGTTCGACGGCAATGGCAAGGTCGACAGCAAAGGCTTCATGACCTGCGACCAGCGCGAGGCAAACGAACGCGCCATGTAAGACCCGCGCCTGCGGTGCTCCAAACAAAAAGCCTGACGCCGCGCGCCTCGGGCTTTTGTGTTTTTCTGTCGGGCCTGCGATAAAACTTTCTCGCGCCTCATCACTCACAACTAGGTACCGATCATGCCGGAGCGACCGTTGATCCTTGACGGGCGGCTTATAGAGCGAGACGGAAACCGGATCAGCCCTGGAGATGAATGATGAGCGATGTGCAGCAATTAACCGATGTAAATACCCTGCGCCAACGCGCGCGTCAGAACGTGGAAAACGGTGCCGTGACCGAGGGCTACAGCGCTAACCGCGAAGAAGTGGTTCGTTTGCTCAACGCATCGTTGGCCACTGAGCTGGTCTGCGTCCTGCGTTACAAACGCCACTACTACATGGCCACCGGCCTGAAAGCGCACGTGGCCGCCGAAGAGTTTCTGGAACATGCGGGGCAAGAAAACGAACACGCCGACCTGCTCGCCGAGCGCATCGTACAACTGGGCGGCGAACCAGAATTTAACCCGGACCTGCTGTCGAAAAACTCCCACGCGCAATACGTTGCTGGAAGCACGCTGAAAGAGATGGTCTACGAAGACTTGGTCGCCGAGCGAATCGCCATCGACAGCTACCGCGAAATCATCCAATACATCGGCGATCAAGATCCGACATCACGACGGATCTTCGAAACTATATTGGCGCAAGAAGAAGAACACGCCGATGACATGGCCGATCTTTTGAAAGATATGTAAGTCGTTTGAAGCGACGCCCAGTTGGTTTTCGCTGATCGAAAATAACTGGGCGTTTTTTGTGTTTGGGATAGTGCCTTCGGCCGACTCAGAAAGACGATTTAAAACTTGGTAATCCGTGAGCTGAGCACCACGTATGGATACTCAGAAAGCACGTTCTTGAGTTCCACCCACACCTCCGAAAAGAGATTAAAAGGCCGGTTTGAATCCGGGCAGACCGTTTTCCTCGCGCCATTTTTTTACGGTCTCAGTGATACCCACTGGTGTGCATTCTTCGTCAGACTCCGGGTAGTAAATCAAATCCATACCGGCGGGGTGCCCGGTCAGTTGTTCAAATTGGCGCAGTAACTCATTTAAACGAACGTCATTTCTGTCCGCATTATTCTCTTCGAAAATTGTTTCCACGAACTTCATAAACTGAAACTCGGTGTAATCCGAGAGGCTATTTTTCATCAGAAAGCCGACTTGAGACCTGGTACGCCATTGGCCAGGCACCACGTCTGAATCTCTTGAACGACACCTTCCGGCGACTCATCTGCACCTGGCTGCGGGTAATACAAAAGGTCTGACCCGGCAGGGTGAGGGAGCAATTTTGTTGAAATGGAATAACAACTCGGCATGTCAACTTTCTGTTTCAACATCCTCAATCGCTTTTATCAGCTCTTTAAACTGATATTCGGTGTAGTCAGACAGTCCGTTTTTAACATTCATATGGTGTCAAAAAGGCGGTTTAAAACCTGGCAACCCATTGGATAAGCACCACGTTTGGATACTCCGGACGACCCCTTCAGCGGAGCTATCTGCACCCTCTTCAGGGTAGTAAATCAAGTCGGAGCCTCCAGCGTCTGCTGCCAAGCTGTTGAGATGGACGATCAACTGAGCTTGAAAGTCCTCGGACCCCTCACAGTCCTTTATTGCTTGAATCACCTTCGCGAACTGGTATTCGGTGTATTCAGAAAGTGCGCTTTTGAGATCCATCACTGTGTCTTCTTATGAATGCTTATGTGGTTTTTAGGAGTGTTGATTCGTAGATTATCAGCGTCATAGACCGCACCACCATCAGTAACTCGCACTTGGTGGTGAAGCTCGAAAGAGAATCTTTTTCCTGCCTGATCCCTAATGCGGGCTGCTGGCGCCAAGCCTCTCGTAAGCCTTTTAATGTTGTCTGGGTTGAACTGCTCACTCAACTCCAAATCATTCCCCACTTCAATCCAAAACGCCTTCCTGAACATATCGAAGCTGGAGAACTCGCGATCCCTGAGTTTGTCTGCAATTCGGGTGGGTACGGGAACGCCCAGCCCTACACTTGCTCCGGCAAGCCAAATGCCAGTCACATCTTCGCCTATTCCAGTGGCTACACCCGGCGCACCACGCAGATTCAATGATAGGTAAATCGGCGAAAATTCCGGCCTGCTTGGGAACCAAATAATCGCGTCTTGATAATCGGGTGGGTGCGCCGGGTGCGAGTACATTTTCTCGGCATCTTCGGCCACTGGAAAGACGTACACGCCCCCTAACTGCGGGGAGCCCTCCAGGGCGGGAATGCCCAGCACCCATTTCCTTTCACTCACTGACGAAGCTCCCTGAAATCAAGGTGCGACGTTAATGTTTTCGCGGTGAATAATCTTTAGGACGAGTCAGAATCTGTCGTTCAACTAATAATCAATCGGTCTTATCAAATAAGGTATAACCCATTGAACAAATATAAATGTGCAGCGCCAAAATTCGTGGGACCGAATCGCTTTGACCTACTTCACCGTTTTCGGCGCTTTGCCGGCTTTCATCTGCTCCAACAACGGTGCGCATTGGTTGGGTTCTCCGCCACTCGGAGCCACCAGAGCCAACAACCCGGCAGCAGGTCCAATGACCGCGCCGAGCAGCACCATGCCCGCGCCACGCAGGATCAATGGGCCGGACTGTACGCCCGCGTCGGGTTTGCCGAAGGTGCCGCGCACGTATAGCGGCGAGCGCAGGGAGAACACGCGGAAGCCTTTGGATTCTGGATTGATCTTGAGGTCCAGTTGCTCGCTGCTGAAGTTTGCGGTGCCGTTGATGTAGACGATGGCGTTTTCAGTGTCGAAGACAAACAGTTTGGTGGTTGCCAAGCCGTCCTTGATGCCCATGTCAGCAGCGGCGCAATTGATCTTCACTTCCTTATCGCCAAACATTTTGCCGACCACATAGTTGCCGACGTTGAGTCCGGCGATTTCCATCAAGCTGCGGCTGATGGCGCCGTCGTTGACCAGCATCTTCACTTCGCCATTGGACGCGCCTAGCAGCGCCGAGACCGAATTGCCTTTGCCACTAATGTCCGCATCGCCATTCAACTCACCAAAGCTGGTTTTCATTGGCTCAAAGGTCGGGAATAGCTGCTTGAGTTTGAAGTTGCGGGCAGTGATTTTTGCCCGCCCCTGAAGGGGTGTAGAGCGGCCGTCCAGCCGGATGTCGGCATCCAGCTTGCCACCTGCTACGCCAAAGCGCAGAGGTTGCAGGTTGAGTCGGCCGTCGTCGAGTACGACGTGGGTGTACAGATCGGTGAATGGCAAGCTGGTGCTCTGGACGATTTTCTTGCCTGTGAACTCAACGTCGGCATCCATGACCCGCCAACGATCGGTGTGGAACTCTTCGACCGGTAGCACTTTGCCCTCTGGCTGTTTGCTGTCTCCACCGCGTTTTTTCTGCGCGGCGTTGGAGTCAGCACCAATCAAGGGCGCCAGGTCAGTGAACAGCAACTGCTCGGACACCAGCGCACCTGTCAACTTCGGGCGCGGTTGGCTGGCAACGTAGCCAAGATCGCCGTGGATATCACTGCTGCCGATCTTGCCATTGAAGCCCTCATAGCGGAACGACGCTCCAGCGGCATCGTGCAACTTCGCGATCAGGTGACCGTCGGTTGAATACGCCGGTGAGTCCGGCAAGTTAACCCCCGTCAATGGGTACAGATTGCCCAAACTGCTGCCCGCCAGCTTCAGGCGTAAATCCAGCGCGCCGAGGTTTTCAGGGTCAGTCAACGTGCCAGCCAACACAATTCGGGTGTCGGCGATTTGCACATCAGCCTGAACCGGAAACGGCTGTGCGGCATCTTTGAGCGCCAGCAAGCCGCCGACTTTGCCGTTGCCGCTGAGTTTTTGATCGTGGTATTGGCCTTTAACGGTCAAGGCGAAGGCGTAGTCCTGCGGCGCGGTGCCTTTGTCCTGCGCTTTCTTCGCTTCGCTAGTGCCGACAATGTCGCTAAACGGGATGGGTTTGCCTAATGGATCGATCACTAGGTCCAGCTGTGTTTTCAGGCTTTGGTCATTGAGGCTGACCAACCCTTTGTCGAATTTAATCGCGCCGATGTCCAGCACCCATTTCGACGGTTCGGCGTTAGGGTCGGCCTTAGGTAAATCAAACGTCCAATTGGCGCGGCCATCGGCCAAACGCTCAAGCTTCGCGTCCGGCGCGGTCAGGTCAATCCTGGGGATAACCACTTGGTGTAGCAGCAGTGGCAACGGCGCCAGGCGGAATTCGACCCGTTTAAGGGTGACCATCTGCGGATTTTTCGACCAGTCGGGATTACCCAAGGTCAGGTCTTCGGCGACGAAGTGCGGCCATGGCAACCAACCCCGCCAGCCGCCCTGATCAGGTTCACGCTGCCACAGCACTGCGAGGTTACCGTTGATCGCAAAGGGCCGATGCAGGGCGTCAGAGACTTTCTCGTTAAGCGTGGGTTTGATTCGATTCCAGTCAAACGTGACGATCACAATGGCCAGAATGGCCACCAGCAGCACAAGGATAATGCCCGTCCAGTTCACAATTTTACGGCGACGCGTCATTACATGACTCTCCAGATGTCTTCTACTTCCTGCCAGCGATGGCGCATCTGCCCTAAGCGTAGACGGTTCGACTATTTAGAGCTTTGTCCTTCGACTGGAAAAAGCGCCGCAGGTTTTGACCCGGATGAAAATAAGCTGAAATGAGCCGGTAACCTATTAGATAGACGCTCTCGGTACGGGCAAAAAAATCGAAAATCCCCAAAACAGAGCGAAAAAATTAGCACAGGCCTCAGCGCCCAAGGGCTGTGACGACGAATCAATTTCATCGATTATTAGAATCATTTTTACGAACTTTCATATCGACATCTCGGGAGTAAGATGCGCGCCTCAAAGTTTTAATGCCCTCGCGTGGAGCACTCTTATGAAACACCCACTGCTGCTGAGCCTGACCCTTTCGTTGATTGCGTCCTGCGCTTTTGCGATGCCCGTCAGCGAACAGGCAGTCTCCGCTCAGGCCAAACCGGTCTTGGCAGCTACCTTTAATACACTGGCTGAAGGCGATTCAGATCACGCCAACAAACAGAGTGGCCGCATCGCCGATACCGGCACAGGTCGTTTGATTCAGCAATACCAGCGTGTGGCTGAAGGTGGTTCTGATCGTTTGCTCGAACAGCATCGCCGCCAGAGCTGATTTGACGGCATGTCCACAAACCCGGCTAATTGCCGGGTTTGTGCTTTTCAGCCTTTGCTTCACGCAACTACAGCGCATTTGTTAAAGTGCCGCGCAGTCCCCTCTCAGATATCACCCGCCCATGCTGCCGCGTGCCGAACAGAAACAACAAACCCGTCATGCCTTGCTCGACGCGGCTCATAGTTTGATGGCGAGCGGCCGGGGATTTGGCAGCCTGAGCCTGCGTGAAGTCGCGAAAACCGCCGGTATCGTACCGACCGGGTTCTACCGTCACTTCGAAGACATGGACCAACTGGGCTTGGCGCTGGTCTGTGAAGTGGGCCAGACCTTTCGTAAAACCATTCGTTTGGTGCGTCACAACAAATCCGTTGTGGGCGGCATCATCGAAGGCTCGGTGAAAATATTTTTGGAGGTGGTGGCCGCCAACCGTTCGCAATTTCTGTTTCTGGCCCGCGAACAATATGGTGGCTCGCTGCAAGTGCGCCAAGCCTTGGGTGCCTTGCGCGAAGGTATCAGCGCTGATTTGGCCGCCGACTTGGCATTGATGCCCAAATTACAGCACCTGGACGCTGACGATTTATCGGTAATGGCTGACCTGGTGGTGAAAAGCGTGTTTGCCATGCTCCCGGAATTGATAGACCCTCCCGCAGAAACCCTCGCCGATCACCTCACCCCTCGCGCCAAAATCACTCAGCAATTGCGCTTTATCTTTATCGGCGCCAACCACTGGCAAGGGCTTGGCAGCACCGAGTGACCCCTACCGGTGCACCCCAATAATCAAAGCCCCCACTTGATGCATTCCATTACTCTGTGTTTAAGCGCCATCGCCGTGTGTAGGCGCATTCCTATATTGGCAAGACCCTTGCTCTAACTACTCCATCGAAATCTAGCTGGAAGCATGCTGATGCTGGTGATTCACCGAAGAATCGATTCTCAAGCTGACTGGGCTGCCGAACTGCATTTGAACTTCGAGGCGCGCAGCAAAAGCCGCCTGCGTTGCGTCAGTGCCGAAGGCGAAGACGTCGGGCTGTTCCTGGAGCGTGGTCAACCACCATTGCGTGATGGCGAATACCTGCAAGCGGAGGACGGCCGTATCGTTCGCGTTTGCGCACGCCCCGAACAGTTGATGCACGTCACCTGTACGAATGCCTATGAACTAACCCGTGCGGCGTATCACTTGGGCAACCGACACGTCGCGTTGCAAGTGGGCGACGGTTGGCTGCGCTTGCTGGACGATTACGTGCTCAAAGCCATGCTTGATCAACTGGGTGCCACCACCGAAGCCATCGAAGCGCCCTTTCACCCTGAACACGGTGCGTATGGTGGTGGCCATCATCACTCTCGGCCCGGTGAAGAAGATTTCAATTACCCACCGCGCCTGCATCAATTCGGCGTGCGCACGTGAACAACGCGTGGGCGCTGCTGCGCTTGGCCAGTCCGCAATTGCCGATTGGTGGTTACAGCTACTCGCAAGGTCTGGAAATGGCAGTCGAGAACGCACTGGTCAATGACACCCGCAGCGCCGGACGCTGGATCGGCGATCAACTGCTGTTAAATCTGGCCCGTTTTGAAGCACCGTTGTTACTAGCGCATTGCACAGCGGCGGCCGAGGAAGACTGGCCGCAACTGCTGCAACTGAGTCAGGAACACCGCGCCAGCCGGGAAACCCGTGAGTTGTTTCAGGAAAGCCGGCAGATGGGTTACTCCCTGCACCAATTGCTCAGCGGCTTACCAGAACTGGACGCCCCCGCACGAACCTTTTTCGAGCAATTGCCTGAGCCGCATTTCGCTTTGGGCTGGGCGCTGGCTGCCCGTGCGTGGGGGATTAGCCCGCAGGACGCCTTGGCCGCCTGGTTGTGGAGCTGGCTGGAAAACCAATTGGCGGTGTTGATGAAGACCTTGCCGCTGGGCCAGCAAGCCGCGCAACGCTTGACCAGCGAGTTACTGCCGCTGCTGCAACAGGCGCAGCAGCAGGCTACGAACATAGACCCCGAACACTACGGCAGCGCTGCATTTGGTTTGTCATTGGCGAGCATGGCCCATGAACGTCAATACAGTCGCCTGTTTAGATCCTGATCTTTTTTATACAGCGCCTTGCTCAACAATTACTTGAGAGCCGTTACCGCTCACTGGAGAACGTTATGAACAGCCAACCTCTGCGTATTGGCATCGGTGGCCCGGTCGGGTCCGGCAAGACAGCCCTGACCCTCGCGCTGTGCCTGGCCCTGCGTGACCGCTACAACCTGGCCGTGGTCACCAACGACATCTACACCCGCGAAGACGCTGATTTTCTGGTGCGCAACGAAGCCTTGGCGCCGGAACGGATTATCGGCGTTGAAACCGGTGGCTGCCCGCACACGGCGATTCGCGAGGACGCCTCGATCAATCTCGAAGCGGTAGACCAATTGAACCGGCGCTTTCCGGGGCTGGATGTGATCATTGTTGAATCGGGCGGTGACAACTTATCCGCGACGTTTAGCCCTGAACTGTCGGACCTGACGATCTATGTGATCGATGTGTCTGCCGGTGACAAGCTACCGCGCAAGGGTGGGCCAGGCATTTGTAAATCCGATTTGCTGGTGATCAATAAAGTCGACTTGGCACCCCTGGTGGGTGCCTCGCTGGAAATGATGGACCGCGACACCAAGAAGATGCGCGGTGAAAAGCCGTTCGTGTTCAGCAATCAAAAAACCGGTCTTGGGCTGGAACAAATCATCGCGTTCATTGAGCGCCAAGGCTTGCTGACTGAAGCGGCTTGATTGCCTCTGTGGGAGCGAATTCATTCGCGAAGGCCACGACGCGGTATTGCTGACAAACCGCGTCGCCCGCTTCCCGAATAAATTCGGTCCTACAGAAGTATCTGCGGCCCCGCAGCAACTTGTTAGCGAGCCGTTTCACCATTGCGTTACCATGTCGCGCAAACGCCCTTGCCGTGACGCCAGCCGATGCCCGATGTTTCCAGCTCCGCCTCCCAGTCTGAACTGACTGCCGTTTTCGCCGCCATCCAGCTGCATTTCAAGCAGGTCATCGTGCCGCTTTGGCTGGGCCCTGGCTGGAATCCGCAACTGGCGTTGCCGTATGAGGCGGTCGACGCTAATCATCAGCCGTTGGCGCCTCAGCGCTATCGCGCGATGGCCTGTGCACGCCAGCTGTATTTGTTTTCCAGCCTGATTGATCAACCTTCTGTGCCCGAAGCCAAACTGCGTGCGGCCGCGCTGTTTCGGTCCTTGCAACAGCATTTCCACGACGCCGAACACGGCGGCTGGTTTTACAGCATCGACCCACAAGGCAAGCCGCTGGATCAGCGCAAAGACCTGTACACCCACGCCTTCATCATCTTTGCCTGCGCCCACTATTGGGCCAAAGTACGCGAGCCATTGGTGGAGTCGGTACTCAACGCTGCACTGACGGTAGTAGCCGAACGTTTTGCCGATGGCACAGGCTTGTATGAAGCGAGTCTTGGTCAGGACTGGTCCTCGCTAGACAGCGGCCCGTTGCAAAATCCACTGATGCACTTGGCCGAAGCCTTTCTGGCGACCGTGTCGGTCCGTGAAGACGCAGCCACGCAAGCCGCCCTGACGCAGTTGGTGAATGCCATGCAAATTCGTTTCGTTGATCCGCTACACGGCGTGATGCTGGAAAAGCCGCTGGGTGCTGTGGATAACTGGTTCGAACCCGGTCATCAATTTGAATGGTTCTTTTTGTTGGAGTCGTCGCCACTTCTGCAGGACAGTCTGTTGCATAGGTCATTGACCCGAGCGTTTGACTACACCGAGCAACGCGGCATCGACCCAATGACTGGCGCGGTTAAAGCAATGCTGGATGTGGAAGGCACTGTGCGCGACGGCACCCAACGTATTTGGGCACAGGCGGAATACCTGCGAGCATTGGCGTTGCGCCCTGACAGTGGTGCGGCAGTGGCTCGGCAGTTGAACGCGTTGCAACAGCGCTTTCTGCACGCGACGGGCTGGAACGAATGTCTGGACGCCCAAGGCAACGTCAGCCGCAGCGATATGCCATCGACCACGCCCTACCATCTGGCGACCTGCTATAGCGGGTTGGCTGGGTATTTCAACCGCTGAAAACCTTCGCGAATGAATTCGCTCCCACAGGGGGGCTGTTTACGGATACAAAACTCTGTAGGACCGAATTTATTCGGGAAGCGGGCGACTCGGTGTCGCTGACTCAGCCGCGCGTGCGGTCAATCGCAAAGCCGGCCCAAGTCTGGCTGACCGGCATCAATTCCAGGCTGTTGACGTTGACGTGCGCCGGGGTGTTCATCAGCCAGAAAATCGTGTCGGCGATGTCTTGCGGCTGGATGGCTTCGGCACCCGCGTACGTCGCGTCATAACGCTCTTTGTCGCCCGCAAAACGCACCAGCGAGAACTCGCTTTCGCACAGGCCCGGCTCAAGGTTGGTCACCCGCACGCCTGTACCAATCAAATCGCAGCGCAGGTTCAACGAGAACTGCTTAACGAACGCTTTGGTCGCGCCATAGACGTGGCTGCCCGGATACGCGTAGTTACCGGCGATTGAACCCAAATTGATAATCGCCGCACCGCGACCGTGAGCAATCAAGCGCGGCAGCAGCAAGCGGGTGGTGTACATCAGGCCTTTAACGTTGGTATCGACCATGGTGTCCCAGTCGTCCAGATCGCATTTCGGCGCAGGATCAACACCCAAGGCCAGACCAGCATTGTTGATTAATCCGCGAATGGTCGAGAACTCTGCCGGCAAACCGGCGATAGCGTTCTCCATGGCCGCACGGTCGCGCACATCCACTACCAGGCCGTGGACCTTGGTCTGTTTCGACAATTCAGCGCACAACACATTCAGACGCTCTTCACGGCGACCCGTCAGCACAAGCGACCAGCCTGCTTCGGCAAATTTACGGGCGCAGGCTTCGCCGAAGCCGGAAGTGGCACCGGTAATGAATACAGTAGACGTCATTTCTTTCTCCTGATGCGGCGCTAAAGCAGCACAGCCATGATTACGATAAGGACAACAGACCGGCAGAATGCCCGCACGGGCGTATGACCAGCAAGCGCCGGATGCGTCATCGACATGCCCAGCTGCTGTACGAAAAACACCCTATTTGTGCAGAGCCTTATTCCATATGGGCTGCACTGAGTTTTACCCACCTTATCCACAGCACAACCCACAATATTTGGGGGCAACCGCAAACGACCGCCGATTCTAAAATATCGGAGCCGCGCCGGTTCCTGGGAGGTTTTTTTACTTGACCCTGCGCATCACACATGACGCCTTAAAAAAGCATCTGTCTCGCAAAAAAAACAATGAAGGCGCCATGCCAGTAACGACGGCCTCCGGAACCACCTTTCCAGTGCTTGTCCACTGACTTATCCACAGGCTTCACCGATCGAAAGACTGTATGAACAAACAGACAAAAAATCATTGACAGAACGCAGCGGAGCTAACGGAAAAGCCACTGATCAAAAAACAACCAGACCGTTGTAAGCCACGTATTACAAGGGTTGCAGCCAGCTACTCCCATGTTACCCACAGTTACCTCCACAGCAATCTTGGACAAGTCAAAAACGTGACAAAACAACTATTTGCAGCGTCTTTATGCCGCAATTTAAGAGCTTGCTAAAAATGTTTTCCACAATTCAAAAAAAACGCGCCTTGGGTGAAATTCCCAAAGCGCGTAGTTATATTCGCGGTGCAAACAAACCTGATCAGTGACCGCCAAGGTAGGCGTTTCTGACCTCGTCATTGCTCAACAATTCTTGTCCGGTGCCGGTCAGACGAATCTCGCCGTTGACCATCACATAGGCCCGATCCGAGAGCCGCAACGCGTGGTTGGCGTTCTGTTCAACAAGGAAGATGGTCATGCCCGACTTCGCCAGCTCGCGCAGCGTTGAGAAGATCTGTTTGACCACAATCGGCGCCAAGCCCAGCGACGGCTCGTCCAGCAACAGCAGCTTGGGGCGGCTCATCAATGCGCGGGCAATGGCGAGCATCTGCTGCTCGCCTCCAGACATGGTCATCGCCCGTTGATTGCGGCGTTCTTTAAGTCGGGGAAACAGCTCAAACATGCGCTGCATGTCTTGCGAAGCGAACTTGTCACCGATGGGGATGGTGCCCATCAGCAAGTTTTCCTCGACGCTCATATCTGGAAACACGCGCCGTCCTTCCGGCGACTGTGCAATGCCGTGGGAAGCGATGTAGTGCGAGGACTTCTGGGTGATGTCGACGCCTTGGTAAATAATCTGTCCACTGGCAGCCCGTGGCTGGCCGAAAATCGACATCAGCAACGTGGATTTACCGGCGCCGTTTGAGCCAATCAGGCTGACGGTCTCGCCCTCATCGATGTGCAACGAGACTTTCTTCAGCGCCTGGATCGGCCCGTAAAACACATCGATATTTTTCAATTCGAGGATGGGTACGCTCATACCAACTCCTCTTCATCAGCGCCCAAGTAAGCCGCAATTACTTTTGGATCATTGCGAATCTGTTCCGGCCCGCCAACGGCAATCACGTTGCCGTGGTCAAGCACGACGATATCGTCCGAGATGCCCATGACCATGCCCATATCGTGTTCGATCAGCACGATGGTCATGTCGTGTTCGTCGCGCAGCAGACGGATCATGCCGCTCAGCGCTTCGGTTTCCTGTGGGTTGAGGCCTGCAGCCGGTTCATCCAGGCAAATCACCTGTGGCCTGGTGCACATGGCCCGGGCGATCTCCAGGCGGCGTTGTTGACCGTACGACAATTCGCCGGCCAAACGGTTGGCGCAGTCCACCAGATTCACCACTTCCAGCCAATAGAAGGCGGTGCTCATGGCATCATCTTCGGCCTTTCGATAGCTCTTGGTGTTGAGGATACCGGCCAGCAGGTTGCGGTTGACCCACATGTGCTGGGCCACCAACAGGTTTTCGATGACCGACATTTCCCTGAACAGACGAATGTTCTGAAAGGTTCGAGCCAGACCAGAGCGGTTTACCAAGTGCGTGCCGCCGAACATTTTGTAGTAGACGCGGCTGAGAAAGCTTTTCGGGGAAACAAAATCAATCGCTTTGAACGATTCGCCCAACAGCTTAATGACGTTGGTACGTTCGCCGCGGACATTGAGTTCGATCTTGCCGCCAGTGGCTTTATAAAACCCGGTCAGGCAGTTGAAAACCGTAGTCTTGCCAGCGCCGTTAGGGCCGATCAGAGCAAAGATTGAGTTACGACGCACCTTAAGGCTGACATCACTGAGTGCTTTGATGCCACCAAAGTGCATCATCAGGTTCTCGACCGAGAGAACGATTTCGTCACTCATGGCGCCGTCCTCTTATTGATCAAAACGCCTTTACGCGGTGTCACCCCGGTACGGCTGATGCGGATCAAACCCCGTGGACGCCAGATCATCATCAGCACCATCAAGATACCGAACAGCAACACGCGGTATTCGGAGAAGCTACGCAACAGCTCCGGCGCGACCGTCAGTACGAAGGCCGCGATGACCACACCGACGGTAGAGCCCATGCCGCCCAGTACAACGATGGCCAGGATCAGCGCGGACTCAAAGAAGCTGAACGAGGTCGGGTTAACGAAGCCCTGGTAGCTGGCGAAAAACACCCCGGCTAAACCGGCAGTCGATGCCCCGATAGTGAACGCCGAGAGCTTGACCAGCACGTGGTTCAGGCCCATGGAGCGGCAGGCAATCTCATCTTCGCGCAAGGCTTCCCACGCACGGCCAATCGGCATGCGGGTCAGACGGTGTTTGATGTACAGCACCGCCATCACGACCAGAAACAGGACGATGTAGATGAACAGGTATTTAAGGTTCGGGTTGTAATCGAAGTGGAAAAACTCGTGAATTGGAATGCCGCCGTCTTTAGCCTTGCGGCCAAATTCCAGGCCGAAGATCGTCGGCGAAGGAACCGGTACGCCGTTTGGTCCGCCGGTAAAACCTATCCAGTTGGTCAGTACCAAACGGATGATTTCACCGAAGCCCAAGGTCACGATGGCGAGGTAATCGCCGTGCATTCGTAATACCGGAAATCCGAGAATACAGCCCGCTAACGCCGCAGCGATGGCCGCCAATGGCAACGCCGACCAAAAGCCAAGCCCGAGGTATTGATAACCCAGCGCCAAGCCATAGGCACCAATGGCGTAGAACGCGACATAACCCAAATCGAGCAAGCCAGCCAGGCCGACCACGATGTTCAAGCCCAAGCCCAGCAGCACGTAAATCATCCCGAGGATGACCACCGTCAGCAGGTACTTGTTGGCGAAGATCGGGAAGATGATGACCACCGCAATCACGATAGGCAGGATCCAATACAGCTTGGATTTGTGATCCGGGGGCAGTACATGCACACCGGAGCCACTGGTTTCAAAGCTTTGGGAAACCGCTATGCCCTTGGGGGTTTGCAGAAACAGGCTGATCACAAAACGCCCCAGCATCACTGCCGCGACCAGCCACGCCACGCGGGTGGGTTGCAGGTTGAAGCTGTAGCCGTCGAGCACGATGCCGACGATAGGACCGAACACAATCAGAGCCAGTAACCCGGCAACCACCGCGTCGATCAGGCTACGTTTGATATCCATTGGTTTGACAGGAGGAGCTGAACTAGTTGAGGACATACGCTTATACCTTCGCCACGAGTGGGCGACCCAGCAGGCCTTGAGGACGGAAAATCAGGATCAATACCAACAGGCCGAAACTGAACACGTCTTTGTAGTCGGAGTTGATCAAACCGGAGAACTGCGACTCGGCAACCCCCAGGATCAAACCGCCCAGCATCGCACCCGGCAATGAACCAATACCGCCCAGTACTGCGGCGGTGAACGCTTTGATGCCGATGATGAAGCCTGCGTAGAAGTCGAACGTGCCGTAATTCATGGTAATCAACACGCCCGCCAATGCGGCCATGGCGGCACCGATGATGAACACGTAGGAAATGACCCGATCGGTGTTGATGCCGAGAATTGAGGCCATCTTGCGATCCTGTTGGGTCGCGCGGCACATCCTGCCAAGCCGGGTGTACTTGATGATGTAGGTCAGCACGCCCATGCCGACGAACGCGGCAATGAGAATGAAGATCTTGGTATAGGTGATTTGCACGAAGCCCGTGCCGACGTTAAATCGCCACGCGCCTTCGAGCAAGGTGGGGACGCCTTGTTGCCGCGCGCCCTGAGCGATCTGCGCATAGTTTTGCAGGATCAGCGATATACCAATGGCGCTGATCAGCGGCGCAAGTCGCGTCGAGTTGCGCAGCGGTTTGTAAGCGACCCGCTCGATGACGAATCCATAAACGCCCGTGACCACGATGGTGAACACCAATGTGCCCAGAATCAGGAAGGGAAAGGATTCCACGCCGAAGAAAGAAAGGACGGCCAGGCCGATAGCAGCCAGGTAAGCCGAGATCATATATACGTCGCCATGGGCGAAATTGATCATACCAATGATGCCGTAAACCATCGTGTAGCCAATGGCGATCAAACCGTAGACTGACCCGAGGGTCAGACCGTTGACCATTTGTTGCAGGAAAATACCGTCCATCACGCACTCTCTCGAACTTGAGAGGCCACCCTGACACGACACCGAAACGCCCTCGTGAGGCGCTTCGAGCCGCAAGCATGTGGCTCAGAAGAAATCCGGGGCTGCAGGATTGCAGGTACCCACTTACAAGAAGGGCCTGGAGCTTTTACAAGCAACAGGCCCGACTATGCGTTTAACTTACTTCTGCTTTTCAAGCTGGTGGTATTTGCCGTTTTTGTCCCACTGGTAGACCACGTAATCGGACACTTTCAGGTCGCCTTTAGCGTCCCAGTTTTTTTCGCCCATTACAGTTTTTACCGGGTGAGCTTTCAGCCATTTAGCAGCGTCTTCGCCTTTGTTCGACTTGGCGCCATTGAAGCCAGCGGCCAGTGCCTGAATCGAAGCGTAAGCGTATAGGGTGTAGCCTTCTGGCTCATAACCGGCTTTGCGGAACTGATCAACAACCGCCTTGCTGTCTGGCAGCATGCGTGGGTCAGCGCCGAAGGTCATGTACACGCCGTCGACGAACTGTGCGCCGCCAGCGGTGGTGACCAATTCGTCAGTCACGATGCCATCATCCGACATGAACTTGACGTCTTTAAGACCTTGCTCACGCAGTTGACGCACCAGTGGACCGGCTTCTGGGTGTAGGCCACCAAAGTAGACCACGTCAGCACCAACCGAACGGATCTTGGTCACCAGGGCGCTGAAATCTTTCTCGCCACGGGTCAAGCCTTCTTCAAGAACCGGCTTCACGCCACGCTTGGTCAACTGCATCGCAGTCGCGTCAGCCAGGCCTTTACCGTAGGTGTCTTTGTCGTTGATGACGGCAACTTTCTTGCCTTTGAGGACGTCAACGATGTAATCACCGGCGACAATGCCTTGTTGATCATCACGGCCGCACATACGGAACATGGCGGTCAAACCACGCTCGGTCACAGTTGGGTTGGTGGAACCCGGCGTGATCGCGATCACGCCAGCGTCGGCGTAGACCTCAGAAGCTGGAATAGTCGATGACGAGCAGAAGTGGCCCACGACGCCCGCAACTTTGTCCTGGTCAACCAGTTTATTGGCCACCGCGACCGCTTGTTTCGGCTCGCAGGCATCATCGCCTTGGACCAAAACGATTTTATCCCCATTTACGCCGCCAGCTGCGTTGATCGCATCGGCCGCGGCCTGAGCGCCCTTCATGTATTGAAGACCGAACGAAGCGTTAGCACCTGTCATCGGACCGGCGACGCCAATTTTGATATCCGCGGCCTGAACAAACGAAGAAACACCCAATGCAGTAGCAACTGCGAGTGCTAGAAAACCTTTCCTGTAAAACGTCTGTGACATGGTGATGGTGCTCCTGAGGTTTTTAGTTAGCACAGCGACTTCAGCACAAGCTTTCATTCAGCTACAAGCTCAGAGCAAGTGGCGTGCCATAGGGTTTTTATTCTTAAAAAAGTCGCAATTTTGTTCGATCACGACGTTCTCAGTCCCACTTTACGGGGCGTGCAACCGTCTAAAACGCAGCAGGTGCAACCTTCTCAAAAAATAGAGCAACCTGCACCAATAATAATTGCAACCCACCTCCATGACTGCGTGCAACCGGACTGTAACAGTATGCGTCACCGAACTGCACACCTAAGGTGCGCGACCGCTACAGGACGCACCATCACAGGGTAATGGGTGCGCGATAAAAGCGCTTGATGAAGAACAAAAAGATTGCATTAAATCACTATGCGCAAGCACTGGCCCGCGTGATACAGCGAAAAGCCTGCTTCATATAACGCACTGCGAAGTCCAACGCCAGCCAAAGGTTTCATCGAAGCGAAAGGCACAGGTAGCGCTTTGGGATCGCCGTGGCATAGGTAATCCGCGAAGGCCTTGCCTACGACTGTTCCAGTCGTGTTGCCGCGACCGTTATAACCCGTGACCGCAACCAGGCCCGGTGCAGGTTCAAATAAACGCAACAAGTGATCTGGCGTAAAGGCAATGGTGCCCGTCCAAGTGCACTCCCACTCAACCGGCTTCAAGTAAGGAAAATAGTGCTGTTGAACCCGGTCGGCCCATGCCTTGAGGAACCAGGCAGGTTTTTGATTGCCGTTGCCCAAACTGCCAAGCAGCAGACGCCCATCGGCATCGCGACGGATACTACTGAGCACTTGGCGCGTGTCCCATGAACCTTGGCCGCCAGGCAAAATCTGCCGCGCAGCGTCTTCCGTCAGCGGCGCCGAAGCGACTTGATAGTAATAACCGGGGAAGAAATTACGCCGCAGTTCGGTCCATTCACCTAGGGTGTAGGCGTTTGACGCGATAACGACTTTCTCCGCAAGTACGGCACCGTGCTCAGTGATTACGCACCAACGATCACCTTGACGTTCGAGACGTGTCACCGGCGAGTGATCAAAAACCCGACCACCGAGACCAACAACTGCTTGGGCAAGGCCACTGGTGTAAGCCATGGGATTGAAAGTACCCGCACGACGGTCCAGCAACGCAGAGGATATTTTCGGGGTGCCGGTGGCTTCCTGACACGCCTTGCCGGTCAGCAACTCCACTGGCGCGCCTCGGCGCTTCCATTGTTCTTCGCGGCTGCGTAGATCGGCGCCGCCACGAGCGTTGTGCGCCATGTGTAGCGTACCTTCGCGGCGCAATTGGCAATCGATGCTGTACTTATCGATCACGCTAAACACCAATGATGGCGCAGCACCGAGCATTTGATTGAGTTGGCTGCCAACTTCTTTGCCGAAGCCCGCTTCGATGTCATCTGGCGGTATCCACAAACCCGCATTGACCAGCCCGACGTTGCGCCCGGACCCACCGTGACCAGTGCGGTGGGCTTCAAGCACGGCGACAGTCTTGCCTTGTTCCAATAAGTGAATCGCCGCTGACAATCCGGTAATGCCTGCGCCAATCACGCAAACATCTACCGTGACCTCGCCTTTAAGCGCCTTGGCCTCAGGTCGTTGCGGTGTCAATTTTTCCCACAGACATTCTTCGCGTAGCGGCATCGCAAAACCCCGGAAAGATACATAGCCTAAATAGTGCGTTGCCAGATCCGGCGTCGTGCCGAGATCCGGTGGGAGCGAACTAGTTCGCTCCCACCGGTATTGGCCAATTTGACCTATCAGTCGAAGGTAATCCCTTGCGCCAGCGGCAGCTCCAGAGAGTAGTTCACGGTCGCGGTTTGGCGACGCATGTAGCCGCGCCACGAATCAGAACCTGATTCACGGCCGCCGCCGGTTTCTTTCTCACCGCCGAACGCGCCTCCGATTTCAGCACCGCTTGGACCGATGTTGACGTTGGCGATCCCGCAATCACTGCCCAGCGCTGAAATGAACTGCTCAGCCTCACGCACGTCGGTGGTGAAAATGCACGACGACAGGCCCTGTGGCACGGCGTTGTTCAAACGCACGGCTTCGGCGAACTCTTCGTAACCGACCACGTACAGAATCGGGGCAAAGGTTTCGGTACACACCACGTCGCTTTGCTCAGGCATTTCGACGATGGAAGGGGTCACGTAGTACGCGTTCGGGAATTCCTCAGCCAACACCCGCTTGCCGCCGAAGACTCGACCGCCTTCGCTCAACGCCTGCTCTAGCGCGTCCTGCATGTTTTCGTAGGCACCTTTATCGATCAGCGGACCGACCAGATTACCTTCCAGCGGGTGACCGATACGCACTTTGGCGTAAGCGGTTTTCAAGCGGCTGACGATTTCAGCTTTGACCGATTCGTGAGCAATCAAGCGGCGCAAACTGGTGCAGCGTTGACCGGCCGTGCCGACGGCGCTGAACAGAATCGCGCGGACAGCCAGGTCGAGGTCGGCGCTTGGGCCGAGGATCATCGCGTTGTTGCCGCCCAGTTCAAGAATGCTGCGGGCAAAACGTGCGGCGATTTTCGGAGCCACTTCACGGCCCATGCGCGTGCTGCCGGTGGCGCTGATCAACGCGACACGCGGATCATCCACCAAGGCTTCGCCCGCCTCACGGCCACCGATAACGACTTGGCTCAAGTAAGCCGGTGCGTCCGGGAAGTGTTTCAACACGCTTTCGAACAACGCCTGACACGCCAAGGCGGTCAGCGGAGTTTTTTCCGAAGGTTTCCAGATCACCGCATTGCCGCAAACCAGCGCCAGCGTAGTGTTCCAGGCCCAAACGGCGACGGGGAAGTTGAACGCGCTGATCACGCCCACAACGCCCAGCGGGTGCCAGGTTTCGCGCATGTGGTGGCCAGGACGCTCGGAAGCAATGGTCAAACCGTACAGCTGGCGCGACAGACCGACCGCGAAGTCGCAGATGTCGATCATTTCCTGTACTTCACCCAAACCTTCCTGAGTGATCTTGCCCGCTTCCCACGACACCAGCTCGCCCAGCTCGGCTTTGTGCTTACGCAGCGCTTCACCGAACAAACGAATCAGCTCGCCACGGCGCGGAGCCGGCACTTTACGCCAGGCTTCGAAAGCGTTTTCGGCACGGGTCACGTGCTGTTCCACTTCCGCTCGCCCTTCCCAATGCACGGAGGCTACTTGGCTGCCGTCGACGGGTGTGTGCACGGCTTGGTTGCCATTCTGGTACAGCGAGGCATCGACACCGAGACGGTTGAGCAAGTCGGTAATCATGGTTTCTCCTGGTTTCTATAAATGAAAAAGCCGAAATAGGGGAGCACAAACAAAAGCGGCTAAAGCGTCAGCCTCTACTAATAGCTGGCCTGAGACGTAGGAACAAACGACCATTACGCGAGATATCATTCCGTTTATTCATGCTGCCCTTCGCGCGTGCCCTGGCAGCGTAGAAAAACCATAGGCCAGACCATGCTCAACAAACGTCATCTGCCGTCCATCACCGCATTGCAATGCTTCGAAGCGGTGACCCGGCACCTGAGTTTTACCCGTGCCGCTGAAGAACTCCATCTGACCCAAAGCGCCGTCAGCAAGCAAGTCGCCCAACTTGAAGACCTTGTGCAGCACCTGCTGTTTCGACGCGTGCGTCGCCGCTTGCAACTGACCCCGGCCGGCGCACTGTACCTGGGCGAGGTGCGCAAGATACTGATGCAGGTGGAAATGTCCACACACTACTTGCGCTCGTATGGCGGCGAAACCGAAGTCTTGCGGGTGTCCACCCCGCCGACCTTCGGTGCTCGCTGGCTGGTACCTCGGCTCAAAGGCTGGCGGTTGCGCCATCCGCATATTCACCTGGATCTGGTCAGCGAACAGGGCCCCGATGACTTGATTCAAGGCCGCTGCGACTTGGCGTTCTATTTTGGCCAAGGCGCGCGTCCCGGCGCTGAATCGATGAAACTGTTCAACGAAGAATTGATAGCAGTGTGCGCACCCGGTAGCTTGCCAGCCATCCCGTTCACTGATCCAACGCAATTGAGCGAATTGGTCCTGCTGCAAAGTGGCTCACGCCCACAAGCCTGGCATGAATGGTTCGACAGCCAGGGTTATCAAACCGAATACAGCTACCACGGCCCGCGTTTTGAAACCTTTTACATGTGCATTCGCGCAGCACAAGTCGGCTGTGGCGTCGCGCTGCTACCGCGATTTCTGGTCGAAGAAGAGCTGGCAGAAGGCAAACTGGTCATCCCTTGGCCCCACGCCTTGCCCAGCCACGACGCCTATTACATGGCTTACTCCGAGCACACGGCTGAGGTGCCCAAGATCCGAAATTTTGTACGCTGGATGACTGAACAATTGGATAACCCGGTAACTTAGGGGCGACAATGCGGACCCAGCCTCGGTTGCGACCCCAACCCCACCGGCAGCACTGGAGACCTGACAAAAATGAGTGAGAGCGCCTTCTCCGATCGTATCGTGCAGAACCTGCTCGACACCGACTTTTACAAGCTGACCATGATGCAAGCGGTGCTGCACAACTACCCCAACGTGGATGTGGAGTGGGAGTTTCGCTGCCGTAATGGCGAGGATCTGCGGCCTTATTTGACCGAGATCCGCCATCAGATCGCCCTGCTGTGCGAGCTGTCCATGAGCTCCGAACAGTTGGTTTTTCTTGAGCGCATCAGTTTCATGAAGCCTGATTTTTTGCGCTTTCTTGGCCTGTTTCGCTTCAACATGCGCTATGTGCAAACCCACATCGAAGACGGCGAGTTGCGTATTCGCCTGCACGGGCCATGGCTGCACGTGATCATGTTCGAAGTGCCGTTGCTGGCAATCGTCAGCGAAGTGCGCAACCGTATTCGCCATCCCGGCACGATGCTGGTGCAGGCCCGCGATCAGCTGTACCGCAAGTTCGACTGGTTGCTGGCCAATGCCGCCAGCGATGAACTTGCCGGCTTGAAAGTGGCCGACTTCGGCACCCGCCGACGCTTCTCGTACCGTGTGCAAGAAGAAGTAGTTTCGGTACTCAAGCAGGACTTCCCCGGTCAATTTGTCGGCACCAGCAACGTCGAATTGGCACGCAAACTGGACCTGAAACCTCTGGGAACCATGGCCCATGAATGGATCATGGCCCACCAACAATTGGGCCCACGACTAATCGACAGTCAAATCGTCGCGCTGGATTGTTGGGTACGCGAATACCGGGGGCTGCTGGGCATCGCACTGACCGACTGCATCACCACCGACGCGTTTCTCAACGACTTTGATCTGTACTTCGCCAAACTGTTCGATGGCCTGCGGCATGACTCCGGGGACCCGATAGTGTGGGCTGAAAAATGCATAGCGCATTATCGGAACCTCGGTATTGATCCGATGAGCAAGACACTGGTCTTCTCCGACGGCCTGAATTTGCCCAAGGCCCTGGAGATATTCCGCACCCTGCGCGGTCGGATAAACGTCAGTTTCGGCATCGGCACGAATTTGACTGCCGACATTCCGGGCATTGAGCCCATGAGTATTGTGCTTAAAATGACCGCCTGCGCTGGCCAAGCCGTGGCCAAAATCTCCGATGAGCCTGGCAAGACCCAGTGCAAAGACCCGAACTTCGTCGCGTACCTGCGGCACGTGTTCAAAGTGCCGATCAGCCCTGTTGCCGAGCTGCCGGCGTTAAATACTTCCGTTTCCGCACACATTGTTGAGGAGTGAATCATGCACGCCGTACAACTCCAAATTGCCGAAGAGCTCAAGGTCCAACCACCGTTCGCCGACCAACATGCGCTTGAAGCCGAAGTCGCGCGGCGGGTCGCTTTTATCCAGCAGTGTTTGCAAAACGCCCAGCTTAAAACACTGGTGCTGGGTATCAGTGGCGGCGTTGACTCATTGACGGCGGGTTTGCTCGCCCAACGTGCGGTCGAGCAATTGCGCCAAAGCACTGGGGACAAGAGCTACTGCTTCATCGCGGTACGCTTGCCGTATCAAACCCAGCTGGACGAGCATGAAGCCCAAGCCAGCCTTGAGTGCATCAAGCCAGACGAGTCGCACACGGTGAATATTGGCCCTTCAGTGCAGGCCTTAACCGCACAAATCAAAGCGTTCGAAGGCCAGCATGCCAGCGCTGTGGACTTCGTGACGGGGAACACCAAGGCGCGGATGCGCATGGTCGCGCAATACGCGATTGCCGGTGCGCGCCAAGGGTTGGTGATCGGTACTGACCATGCAGCGGAAGCGGTCATGGGTTTCTTCACCAAGTTTGGCGACGGCGCCTGCGACATCGCGCCGCTCAGTGGTTTGGTGAAAAATCAGGTCCGGGCCATCGCTCGCAGCTTCGGCGCACCGCAGTCGCTGGTGGAAAAAGTGCCGACCGCCGACCTTGAAGACCTGGTGCCGGGCAAACCGGACGAAGCTTCACATGGCGTCACCTATGCCGAGATCGATGCATTCCTGCACGGTGAGCCGGTGCGTGAACAGGCATTCACTATCATTCGAGACACCTACCGCAAGACTCAGCACAAGCGGGAACTGCCGTTCGCGCCATGAATCAAATTGCCTGATAAGCCAATTCGCCGCCATATCTATGGCTGAACAATAGAAAACGGAATGAACCCGCCGTTTTATTTCGTTTGTGCCGTTCGGCCATCGACGCTTTCATAGGCGCCTACATCCACTGTCAGAGCTGGTCGCTATGTCCTCCTTCGAAAGCCTGTTTTCCCTCGTCGCATCCGTTGTCGGCCAACCCGCTGCACGGTGGATTGAAGCCCACGTTGACGTGCCGACCGGCTTGCACGCCTTCAGTTGGAGTGACACTGAAGTGCACCGGGTTTGGCTGGCCGAAGCGCTAAATCTTTGCCTGTTTCACAAATTGGTGGAGGCTGTGCCTTTAGGGCGGGTATATGTCGAAGAACAAGCCGAGCAGCGGCGCAAAGTGGTATTCGATCATGGCGCAATTCGCACGGTGGATTGGTTCGCCAACGGCGAACTGCCCCGTGGCCGTCTTGCCTTTGCCCGGCTGCTCGAACCGTTAGGCTTTACCGATGTGCGCACGTACCCGCTGACCAAACTGAACATGACCGGTTGGGGTTATCGCCAACAGGATCTGCCGCAAGACATTGCGCAGTTTTTCGTTTCCGAATTACACCCCGGTCGTTTCAGCGAAGCCTTTCAAGCGGCCGCTGAACGCGTCGTCAGTTCAAGCCATGATCCGCTGAACAACGAGCAATTAAGCATCCTCAAAGGCCTGCAACTGACCCGTCACTGCTCGTTGAGCGAGGCGTATTGCCTGTTACCGGGTTTGTGCGCAGCTTTCGCCCGTCAGCATGGGGTGGTGCGGCATGCGGACTATCAGCAATTGCTTAGTGAGAGTGCGGAAATGGCTTGGATTGCCACTGAGGGCAACAGCTTCAATCACCTGACTGATCGGGTGGTTGATCTGGATGCGGTGGTTACAGAGCAACTGCGCCGGGATCGGCCGATGAAGGCCAGTATCGAAGTGTCTGCCTCAGGACGAGTTATGCAAACCGCTTACAAAGCGTGCACGGTGAGCCGGGCTATGGCGGATGCAAGCGGAAAATTGCACGATCATCCGGTGCCCGGGTCGTTTGTCGAATTCATTCAGCGCAAGTTAGACCCAATGGATAACACGCTTGATTTGAGTTTTGACAGCAGTAACGCCCAAGGCATCTTCAAGATGACCGAATCGAAGTAGCGAGGCGGATCTTGTAGGAGTTGCCGAAGGCTGCAATCGCAGCTTTCGACAAGCCCTCACAGGAACTTTGTGTTCAGCAAAACCCCATCACTTAACCGCAACAGTGCCTTTCATCATGCTGTTGTGACCTGGGAACGAGCAAAAGAACACATAATTTGATCCCGCAGCCAGTTTCGAGACGTCGAAGGTCACCGAGTCTTTTTCGCCCGCTGCGATGACTTTAGTGTGAGCGATGACACGGTCATCCCCATCTTTCAAATAGTTCTTGTCGATGCCCGCGCTCATGCCGTCGGCCGCGATCCCAGCCATATCAGTGTCTTTGCTCAACACCCAGTTATGGCCCATCACGTTTTTCGGCAAGCTGCCGGAGTGGGTCAAATTCACAGTGAAGGTTTTGCAGCTCTTGTCGATATTGATCTCTTTGGTGTCGTAGCTCATCTGGTCCGTTGAATCAATATTAACCTTGCACTCCGCCGCCAACAGATGGCCACTGGCGAGTGTCAGCAGGGATACAGCGACAAGTTTACGAAACATGATGAATCTCCAAGGCAGGACTTAAAAGTATTTTGGAATAAGAGGAACGTCTACAGAAAGACTGCCTGATTCCAGCTCAAGTTCCAATGACCTGCGTCAACGCAACGCAGGTACGGCTTGCCACTATCGACACTATCGAAAGAATCAACCGGCCAGTTGAGCGAGGGCGCAATAACATGGCGTCATCACTCAGGAGCCACATCATGCACCTCAACAGCTTTTTCCGCAGTCTACTCGCCGCTTATGCCTGTGGTGCAAGTGGCACCTACCAGCACCCTTACGAGCGCTTCCAGCGAGACTAGTCCTTGGACTGGCCGGGCCAAGTCTTTACTCTGAGCGCATTAATGACCAAGGAGTAGGCTATGTCTTTGAAGTCCATATGTGTGTTTTGTGGCGCCAGTGCTGGCACTCACCCTGCTTACCGTGAAGCGGCCATGGCCTTGGGGCGAGCGTTAGCTGAGCGCCAATTGACATTGGTGTATGGCGGCGGCGCGGTCGGTCTGATGGGCATCGTTGCCGATGCCGCACTGGCTGCCGGTGGTGAAGTTATCGGCGTGATTCCTGAAAGTCTACGCAGCCTGGAAATTGGCCACAACAGCTTGACCCGTTTGGAAGTCGTCGACGGAATGCACGCGCGAAAAGCCCGTATGGCCGAACTCAGCGATGCCTTTATCGCCCTTCCCGGCGGTTTGGGCACACTTGAAGAGCTGTTCGAAGTTTGGACCTGGGGCCAATTGGGTTATCACGGCAAACCGCTAGGCCTGATGGACGTGAACGGTTTCTACAGCAAGTTGGCGGGTTTTCTCGACCATGTCGTCAGCGAAGGGTTCGTGCGCGAAGATCATCGCAATATGCTGCAGATCAGCGATTCTCCCACTGACCTACTGGACACGCTCGACGCCTGGAAGCCCGTTATTGCTCCCAAGTGGGCAGGTCAAAAACCTACCTGATCGGACTGTCAAAGGGTATTCATGGACCGTTGAGCGCACAACGCCGTGTGTGCGCTGCCGTTCTCAGGCAGAATAGCGGCATTTCCCGCCTATACAGAGGATCGCCCATGGCTAAACCTAACTATTCCTTCGCCAAACGTCAGAGAGATCTGGCAAAAGAGCAGAAGAAAGAGGAAAAGTTGCAGAAGAAAACGGCTGCTCTGACCGAAACCGGCGCAGAAGGCGAGACCGTTGAAGGCCAAGAGCCTGCCGACGAGGCAGAGGCAACTACCGAACCAACACCTGCCAACTGATTGCCGCTGGGCTTCGCCAACTGACGGGGCCTGTACGCCACGTCTGTCGCTTAAGCGGCAGACGAGGGCAGACCTCTAAATATCCGCCATCAGCGTCAAACAGCCCCAGCGCTGATAGGAATGACCGTCACCTGAACTTCCGGGTCATGGTTGCCCCCCCCCAGAATTACCCCACGTAATGGCGATACATCCGAGAAATCGCGGCCCCAGGCCAAGCTGATGTGCTCAAGTGTCGGCTGTACATTGTTGGTCGGATCAAAGTCTACCCAGCCCAACACGGGGCAATACACTGACACCCAAGCGTGCGATGCGTCTGCCCCGATCATTCGCGGCTGTCCAGGCGGTGGCTGAGTCAGTAAGTAGCCGCTGATATAGCGCGCCGCCAACCCACGCGAACGCAGGCACGCCAGCATTAGGTGAGCGAAGTCCTGACAGACGCCACGTCGGTTCTCCAGCACTTCGACCAATGGCGTCGCAACCTGAGTTGCCTCATCGTCGAATGTAAACTCAGTAAAAATTTTCTCCATCAACGCTTGTACGCACAGCAGCAGCGGGCGATTGAGAGGAAAACAACTGTCGGAGTAATCAACGAACGTTTGCTTTAAATGCACGTACGGCGATTCGAAGCGATAGCGACACGCTTCAAGAATTGCGGGCGATAGCGCCTTACCGCTGTAGGTCAGTGCACTGCTGGTGGCGTTCCAACCCGCAGATAGATTGAAATCCAGCCATGGCCGCGCCAAGACTTCGACCCGTAGCCGCGCGTTTACCTGCAATTCATCGTGGGGCCGCTCGAACGCCAGACGAGTCAGCGGATTGCCAAACACGTCTTGTTCATCACGGCGACTGGTCGGTACAGGACTGATCAGCAGTTCTTGTTGGGTACACCGTTGCCAGGTGCAAGGTCGTGGCCACAAATGCGCTAGCTGCTGGGCCAGAGACACAGGGCTGTCGTATTTGTAATGAGTGTCATGAAGAATCTGGTAATGGGCACTCATCACACGGACACCGTGCGCTGGCTGACATCGTCTACGTGGGCGAAATGGCGCAGGGCTAAACGATCGGAAACTTGCCCGCTGGTTTCGCCGATGGTTTGCAGTAAATCGGCCAGCCCCTCCAGCACAGCGCTGACGCTATTTTTTCCGAACAGTGGATTCTCCAGACTGCTTAGATCGAACGCGGACAGGCGTTGAATCAACAGCGCCAGCCTTATATCACGCGGCACGCCGAAGTCTTCGTTCAGACGGTTCAAGGAGCGGCTCACCCACTTCAACTGGAACAATACCGCGTGCGGATTTTGTTCATCCAGCAATAGTAAGTCGAGCACAGGAATGAGCTGCGGCATCGCCAAATACCGAGAGCGGTAGGTGATGCTGCTGTTTCCTAACTCAAGGAGCCATTCAAGACCGGCCTGATCGTTCACTGCTGCATCACGCAGGAAAGCCGCCACACTGATACTGAGAAATTGAAGCCGCTCAATACGTCGACCAATCATCAAAAAGCGCCAGCCTTCGTCACGGGTCATGTCGTCCATGGCAAAACCCGACAAGGCTGCAAACGACATCACTAGGCGGTTAAGAAAATCGAGAAGCTCGCCGAAGTCGGGTTCTTCAGTCTCCAGGCTAAGGGATTCTCGTTGTAGCTCCACCAGCGTCTGCCAATTCTCTCGAGACAGTTTGCCGCGCACTTGTGAGGCGGCCCACTGTAGACGTTGTAAATTGGCGCGCAGGCTTTGCGACCAATCCTCGCCCAGCAAGGCCGCGAGCAAGCGGTCGGGCAGATCTCCTTCTTCAGGCAGTAACCGTAGAGTTTCCCCTAGCTCAACCGCCGCTTGCAGCGCCAAGGGATCATCACCATCAACGTGACGGATCAGCATGATTCGCAGCAAACGCGCGCTGTTATCGCAACGTTCACAGTAGCGACCAAACCAAAACAGATTTTCCACCACCCGCGAAGGCAAATAGGGATCACGTCGAATAAGGTCACGAACACCCAGTGCCCGCTGAGTTTTCCAAGGCTTAATGCCTTCTGCACGCTCGCCCAAGACCCAAGTGTCTTTGCTCGCACCACCGCGTTGCATAGACACTACATCGGCATCAGCTTCGGCCGCGACACGGGTCAACCCACCTGGCAGCACTTCATAGCCGTCAGCGCTAGCGACCGCGTACACACGCATGCCGATGGCTCGCGGTTGCAACTGCTTACCATCAGGCTGCCAGACCGGCGCATGGGATAACTGCGCCAGCTCTTGTGCAACGTAGGCGTAAGGCCGGGCCTGCATCCGAGCGGCTAACGCTTGACGTTGCTCATTACTCAGATCGCGCCCAAACACCGAGGCAAAGCTTTGTGAAGGAAAAGCCGGTTTGATCAGCAGGTCTGGGAGCTTTTCCAGTGCCTGGGCCAGGACCGGGGGCTCGCCACACCACCATGTCGCGACAGACGGCAGAATCAGCTCCTCGCCAAACAGGTGCTGATTGATTTTCGGCAAGAACCCCAGCAACCCCGGCGACTCTAGAACGCCGCTACCCAAGGCGTTGGCAACCAGTACCCGGCCTTGGCGAACAGCTTCGAGCAGTCCCGGAACGCCAAGTGCCGAGTCGGTACGCAACTCTAGCGGATCGCAAAAGTCGTCGTCCAAACGACGCATGATCGCGTGAACTCGACGCAGACCGCTGAGAGTCTTGAGATAAACCGTGGCGTCGCGAACAGTCAGATCCCCGCCTTCAACCAGTGGATAACCCAGCTGTCGAGCAAGGTACAAATGTTCAAAATAACTTTCGTTGAATCGGCCTGGGGTCAACAGCACCACTAATGGCGGCTCTTTATCAGTCGGGGCTTGGCGGGCCAAGGTTTCCTGCAGGGCACGGAAAAAACCGGTCAGGTGTTGGACCTGCAAGTCACGGTACAGGTCGGGAAACGCCCGCGACACGATCTGCCGGTTCTCCAGCGAATAACCTGCACCCGACGGTGCTTGCGTGCGGTCGGCAGTCACCCACCAACGGCCATCCGGTGTGCGCGCCAGATCCACAGCGTACATGTGCAGAAAAACCCCTTCGGGCGGTTTTACCCCCTGACATGGCCACAAATAGTTGTTATGACCAAACACCAGTTCGGCGGGCAGCAAGCCGTCGGCGATCAACTGTTGCGGGCCGTATAAATCCGCCAATACGGCGTTCAGCAACCGCGCACGCTGAGCTATCCCGGCGGCGACCAAAGACCATTCTTGCGCAGGAATCAAGTGCGGCAGCAGATCCAGCTCCCACGGCCGGTCTGCGCCCTTGGGATCGGCATAAACGTTGTAGGTGACGCCGTTTTCTTGAATTTGCCGAGACAGCAGCGCTTGGCGCTGCATTAACTGAGCGGGCGTGCTGCGTTGCAAATGCTCATAAAAGTGGCGCCAATGCGGCCGAATAGCACCGCTGGCATCGAGCATTTCGTGATATGTACCCGTAGTCAGCGGATAACAGTCAAGCAGGTCGGGCATGGAGGGCTCGGCAGACAACAAAGGACGTCAAATTAGCGCAGGATAATGACGCGCCGAGACTTAAAACTCCACGCGCCATCCTTTGAAATGCGCTTTAGTGAAGACGCATATCCAGCGTCATCGGCAGCTCATCATTAACAGTCAACAACGGCACTTTCAATTTTCCGGGGCTATGGCCAATGCGGAAGAAGCGAGAAAGACGTCGACTTTCGGCTTCGTTGGCATTGACTGGCAAGGTTTCATAGTTGCGCCCGCCGGGATGCGCGACATGATACTCGCAGCCGCCCAAGGAACGCTGCATCCATGTATCCAGCAGGTCGAAAACCAACGGTGCATGCACCGGAATATTCGGCTGAAGGCAGTTGGAGGGTTGCCAGGCACGGTATCGCACCCCGGCAACGAATTCCCCGACGCGCCCCGTGGGTTGCAGCGGCACCGCAATACCATTGCAGGTCAGCATGTAACGCTGCGGCGGTAGACCATTGAGCTTGACCTGCAAGCGCTCCAATGACGAATCTACATAGCGAACCGCACCACCCGCCGCGCCCTCCTCACCCAATACATGCCACGGCTCCAGCGCCTGACGTAACTCCAACTCGATGCCGCTGACGGCGTAATCGCCGACTTTCGGGAAGCGGAACTCCAAATGCGCCGCAAACCATTCAGCACGCAACGGATACCCCCCGGCGGTCAATTCAACGATGACGTCGGCGAAGTCCTGTTCGATGAAGTGCGCAAGCATGAAGCGGTCGTGCAATTGCGTGCCCCAGCGCGCCAGCTTGGCCGGTGCGTAAGGTTCACGCCAAAAACGCGCAACCAATGCTCGCAGCAGTAATTGCTGGGCCAGACTCATGCGTGCATGAGGAGGCATCTCAAACGCCCGCAGCTCCAACAAACCCAAACGCCCGGTCGCGCCGTCCGGCGAATAAAGCTTATCAACGCAGAATTCAGCACGGTGCGTGTTGCCCGTGACATCAATCAACAAATTGCGCAGCAGCCGATCCACCAACCATGGCGCGCACTCTTCACCCAGCTTGGGCATCTGCGAGAAAGCAATTTCCATCTCATACAAGGAGTCATTGCGGGCCTCGTCGACGCGCGGCGCCTGGGAGGTCGGGCCAATAAACAAGCCAGAAAACAGGTAAGACAGCGACGGATGGTTATGCCAATAACTGAGCAGGCTGCGCAGCAAATCGGGCCGCCGTAGAAACGGCGAATCGGCAGGGGTCGCTCCGCCGAGGACGAAGTGGTTACCGCCGCCGGTGCCGGTGTGACGGCCATCGATCATGAACTTCTCGGTGGTTAGACGAGTTAGCCGCGCCTGCTCGTAGAGAAACTCAGTGCGCTCAACCAGCTCATCCCAACTGGAAGAAGGCTGTACGTTGACTTCAATCACACCCGGATCCGGCGTGATACGAAAGTTCGCCAGACGCGGGTCGCTTGGCGGCTCATACCCTTCGAGCAAGACTGGGCAATGCAACTCTTCAGCCGTGGCCTCCACCGCGCTAACCAGTTCGAGGTAATCCTCAAGCTTTTCCAGTGGCGGCATGAACACATACAAACGCCCTTCCCGGGCTTCGGCACACAGCGCCGTGCGGGTGAGCCAATGGGCAGACTCGGCCGCCTTGGGTTCACGCTCCCCATCAAGGTCAACCTGTTCGGTCAAGCTATTGAGCTGCGACTGCACCTGATCGCTGCTCGGCAGCTCAGGAAACTCCTGATTATGGTCGGTAGGGTGAACGAACGGATATTCCGACGCCTTTACCCAAGGTTGCGAGGCCAGCGGCAATCGATAACCCAACGCCGAATCTCCCGGTACCAGTCGGCAGTGTTCGTCACGCAGGAACCAGCGACCGCTTTGCCATCTATCGCCAGATTTCGCTCGAGCCAGCGGCAGCACTTGGCCGATAACTTTTTCTAAACCCTGGGTGAAGACCTTGCGCAGGCGCGCACGCTCCAGCGTGTCTTCAAGGCGGGAATCTTCGGCGCTAACGTTCAGTGGCAACGCACCTTCACGCCACAGGTAATAGAAATTGTCTTCGTACGCCGGGAACACGAAACGTACTGGCAGCTTCAGGCGCTCGGCAACACTGGCAAGGAAACGCCCGGCCATTTCGCTATCAGCACCGTACTCTTCAGTTTCATCGGCAATCAAAGCATTGTTGTGCCACACAGGCTGGCCATCTTTACGCCAAAAGCAGTTCAGCGACCAGCGCGGCAATTGCTCGCCGGGGTACCACTTGCCTTGACCGAAGTGCACGATTCCCAGCGGCGCGTAATGCTTGCGCATGCGCTGATAAAGCTCGGCGGAAAGTCTGCGCTTTTCCGGACCCAGGGCGGCGGTGTTCCATTCATCGCCATCGCGGTCATCAATGGAGACAAACGTCGGTTCGCCGCCCATGGTCAGGCGCACATCGTCGGCGATCAGATCGGTGTCGATCTTACGGCCAAGCGCCTGAATCGCTAGCCACTGATCTTCGCTGTAAGGTTGGGTCACTCGGGGCGCTTCCCAGATCCGCTCAACCGACATTTCATGGGTGAACTCGGTTTCGCACGGTTCAACCAAGCCGCTGATGGGTGCCGCAGAGGAAGGCTCAGGGCTACAGGCCAACGGAATATGGCCTTCGCCCGCAAACAGGCCAGAGGTAGCATCGAGCCCGACCCACCCGGCGCCCGGCAAGTAGACCTCGCACCAGGCGTGCAGGTCAGTGAAATCAACATCAGTACCGGAAGGCCCGTCGAGGGCTTCAACGTCGGCTTTGAGCTGTATCAAATAACCCGACACAAATCGTGCAGCCATGCCCAAGTGACGCATCAACTGGACCAACAGCCAGGCCGAGTCGCGGCAGGAACCAGACGCGTTAGCCAGCGTAAACTCTGGCGTTTGAACGCCCGGTTCCATGCGAATCAGATAAGCAATGTCTTGGCTTAGACGCTGGTTCAGCGCCACCAGAAAATCGATGGTCGGCAGCGGCGTGCGGTCGATGCTCGCCAAGTAGGCAGCAAACTTCGGCGTCAGCGGCAATGTCGCGAGATAGGGCGCCAACTCGCGTTGCTCATCACTGGCGTAAACGAAAGGAATCTTTTGCGCATAAGGCTCGAGAAAAAAGTCGAACGGATTGAACACCGCCATTTCGGCGACAAGATCAACCTCTACCCGTAACTCGTTGGTTTTCTCTGGAAATACCAGACGCGCTAAATAATTGCCCTGAGGATCTTGCTGCCAGTTAACGAAGTGCTGCTCGGGCAAGACTTTTAGGGAGTAGGACAAGATACGCGTACGGCTGTGGGCCGCCGGACGTAGGCGCACGATCTGGGGGCCCAGTTCAACCGCTCGGTCGTAGCGGTAATGCGTAACGTGGTGCAAGGCAATATGAATCGACACGGCGTGCCTCCTGCGAGCCTGAACGGTAATGGAACCGCGCAAGACTTATGCCATCCGGGTAAAGCGGGCGGTTTCTGAAGACAACGAACGCGCTCGGCACCATTAAAGCGCTGCTACTCACCTACCGTGCAAGCGTTGCACAGAAAAAGGGCGACGTGAGACTAATTTTTATGAGACGCCGAGGCACCAGTGCCTCCTCGCCTGCCGAGAGACCGAATTAGTTCGAGAAACAGCCGACGCAGTGTGTCAAAAATACCGAGGCGTGCCATTCGCAGGCAAGCCTGACTCCCACAGTGCTGCGTCAACCCGCTAACTTGAGCCCCGCAGAATACACGCGGGAGTTGGCTTGCCGGCGACGATGGTTCCACCGCCACCAATTAATGGATTTAGCGCGGAACGACGGGTTTACGCTTCGGCGGCTTCGGACCTTTGCCCTTCGCGGCATCGATACGCTCTTTGGTCGCTTGCTTGTTGCGAGCAAACGCAGCGGCCTTAGCCTCTTCACGCTTATCCCACGGGTTGCCGCCATCGCTGGCGCGGGGAGGTAATCCGGTGTGCTGAGTCTGAATCAACGTGGTCTTAGCAACTTTATGGCTACCAACCGGCGTCGAGTTTTTACGACGAGCGCTCTGGTAACCGTCAGTGGCCGGCTGATGCAGAGGAATCAGCTGATCTTTGCCAGAACCGATCAAGTCGGCGCGACCCATCCGGATTAGAGCTTCACGCAGCGACGGCCAGCCTTTGGGGTCGTGATAGCGCAGGAACGCTTTGTGTAACCGGCGCTGCTCCTCACTTTTGACAATGGTAACGGCGTCGCTCTTGTACGTAACTTTACGCAGTGGGTTTTTGCCTGAGTGATACATCGCCGTCGCCGTTGCCATCGGTGACGGGTAGAAAGCCTGTACCTGATCGGCGCGGAAACCATTGCCCTTGAGCCACAGTGCCAGGTTCATCATGTCTTCGTCGGTGGTGCCGGGGTGGGCAGCGATAAAGTAAGGAATCAGGTACTGCTCTTTTCCGGCTTCTTTCGAATACTTCTCGAACATGCGCTTGAACTTGTCATAGCTGCCAATGCCCGGCTTCATCATCTGATTGAGCGGACCTTCCTCGGTGTGTTCCGGGGCAATCTTCAGGTAACCACCGACGTGGTGTGTCACCAGCTCTTTAACGTATTCCGGCGATTCCACCGCGAGGTCATAACGCAAGCCCGAAGCAATCAGAATCTTTTTCACCCCCGGCAATGCACGAGCGCTGCGATACAGCTGGATCAGCGACGAGTGGTCGGTGTTCAAATTCGGGCAGATGCCGGGGAATACGCAGGACGGTTTACGGCAAGCGGACTCGATTTCGGCGCTCTTGCAGGCGATGCGATACATGTTCGCCGTCGGGCCGCCGAGGTCGGAAATAACGCCGGTGAAACCTGGAACCTTGTCGCGGATCTCTTCGATTTCGCGAATGATCGACTCTTCGGAACGGTTCTGAATGATTCGGCCTTCGTGCTCGGTGATTGAGCAGAACGTGCAGCCGCCGAAGCAACCACGCATGATGTTCACCGAGAACCGGATCATGTCGTAAGCAGGAATTTTTTCCTTGCCATATACCGGATGTGGAACGCGCGCATACGGCATGCCGAACACGTAGTCCATCTCTTCTGTGGTCATCGGAATTGGAGGCGGGTTGAACCAGACGTCGACTTCGCCATGTTTCTGTACCAATGCACGGGCGTTACCTGGGTTGGTTTCCAGGTGCAATACGCGGTTAGCGTGGGCATAGAGCACCGAGTCGGCGCGGACTTTTTCCATGGACGGTAAACGAATAACCGTTTTATCTCGCGTCATCCGAGGACTGGCCAGCAACTGCACCACCTTGGCTTCTTGCGGATCATCCACCGGGCCCTTTTCTTGCTCGATAGCGCAAGCCTGGGTGTCCTGAGTATTGACGTAGGGGTTGATGATCTTGTCGATTTTACCCGGGCGATCAATACGCGTGGAGTCAACTTCGTACCAGCCTGCCGGCGTGTCGCGACGGATGAACGCGGTGCCGCGAACGTCAGTGATGTCTTCAATCTTGTGGCCGTACGACAAACGCTGGGCGACTTCGACGATGGCGCGTTCGGCGTTGCCGTACAACAGGATGTCTGCGCAAGCGTCGATCAGAATCGAATTTCGCACCCGGTCCTGCCAGTAATCGTAATGCGCGATGCGGCGCAACGAAGCTTCAATGCCGCCCAATACGATGGGCACGTGCTTGTAGGCTTCTTTGCAACGTTGGCTGTAGACCAAGCTCGCGCGGTCCGGACGCTTGCCGGCCATGCCGCCCGGTGTGTAAGCATCGTCGGAGCGGACTTTTTTATCCGCAGTGTACCGGTTGATCATCGAGTCCATGTTGCCAGCAGCGACCCCGAAGAACAGGTTCGGCTCGCCAAGCTTCATGAAATCGTCTTTGGAATGCCAATCTGGCTGGGCAATAATCCCGACGCGAAAGCCTTGAGACTCCAGCAGCCGACCAATAATTGCCATGCCGAAAGAGGGGTGATCGACGTAAGCGTCACCGGTAACGATGATGATGTCGCAGGAATCCCAGCCAAGCTGATCCATTTCTTCCCGGCTCATGGGCAGGAAAGGTGCTGGCCCGAAACATTCGGCCCAGTACTTGGGATAGTCAAATAACGGCTTGGCTGCTTGCATATCGAAAACCTGCGCGTGTACACGTTGGAAAATCGCGGGCGCGGAATATAGCACAAAATTTGACCAATTCCGACGGTAGTAGTCGGAATTAGCAGCGGAAGAATTTGATACGGGCACACTGTGGGACCGAATTCATTCGGGAAGGCGTTGATTCAGTTACAAAGGTCGCCGGACGTGCAATCCATTCCCGAATACATTCGGTCCCAGAAGACCGGGAAGCGTCGCATCAATCCTCGTCGAAGTTGTAGCTGCCCGGCGCGAGGTTTTCGAATCGGGTGTATTTACCGATGAATGCCAACCGTGTCGTACCGATGGGGCCGTTACGCTGCTTGCCAATGATGATTTCGGCGATGCCTTTGTGCTCGGTCTCGGGGTGATAGACCTCATCCCGGTATACAAACATGATCACGTCAGCATCCTGCTCGATCGCTCCAGACTCTCGTAAGTCGGAGTTGATCGGGCGCTTGTTGGGACGCTGCTCCAAGGAGCGGTTGAGCTGAGACAGGGCGACCACTGGGCAAGCAAACTCTTTAGCCAAGGACTTCAACGAGCGAGAAATCTCAGAAATCTCGTTGGTACGGTTGTCACCGCTTGAGCCAGGAATCTGCATCAGTTGCAGGTAGTCAATCATGATCAGGCCGACTTCGCCGTGCTCACGTACCACCCGGCGAGTGCGCGCGCGCATCTCTGAAGGGCTGATGCCGGCAGTGTCATCGATGAACAGTTTGCGGTCATTAAGCAGATTGACCGCCGAGGTCAGACGCGGCCAATCATCGTCTTCCAGTCGTCCGGCGCGGACCTTGCTCTGGTCGATACGACCCAGCGACGACAACATACGCATGATCAGTGATTCACCTGGCATTTCCAGCGAATACACCAGAACCACTTTGTCGCTACGAAGAACGGCGTTTTCTACCAGGTTCATGGCGAACGTGGTTTTACCCATTGATGGACGTCCGGCAACAATGATCAGGTCAGACGGTTGCAGGCCGCTGGTTTTCTCGTCCAGGTCGGTATAACCGGTGGACAAGCCCGTTATCGCGTTATCCGTGTTGAACAGCGTGTCGATGCGATCAATGGCTTTGGTCAGCAGGTCGGTAACGCGGACCGGGCCACCACTTTTCGGGCGTGCTTCGGCAATCTGGAAGATCTGCCGCTCAGCTTCGTCGAGAATCTCGGCGGCGCTGCGGCCTTCTGGATTGAACGCGCTATCAGCAATTTCCGCACTGATGCCGATCAACTGTCGCAAGGTCGCCCGCTCACGCACGATTTGCGCATAAGCCTTGATGTTGGCGACGGACGGAATGTTTTTCGCTAATTCACTTAAATAACCCAGGCCGCCTACTTGCGAGGTGTGCCCTTCTTTGTCCAGTTGCTCGGACAGTGTCACAACGTCGATAGGGCTGTTTTGATCAGCTAGTTTGGCAATGGCACGAAAGATCAGGCGGTGATCATGTCGATAGAAATCGCCATCGGATACTTGATCGAGCACGCGCTCCCAGGCGTTGTTGTCCAGCATCAAACCACCGAGCACGGCCTGTTCGGCCTCGATGGAGTGCGGCGGCACCTTGAGGGCGGCGGTTTGCAGATCGTATTGCTCGGGGGCGGATATTTCGTTCATGGCCACTTAAAAATCAGGGAGAACAGAAAAACAAAGGGCACGACCTGTGAACAGGATCGTGCCCGATGTTAAACGTCTAGCGAGCAAGTCGCCAAGCGTTAAGTGCTGCTTAAGCAGCTACCACAATAACGCGTACGGTTGCTTCTACGTCGCTGTGCAGGTGCACGGCTACGTCGAATTCACCAACGTTACGGATAGTGCCGTTCGGCAGACGAACTTCGCTTTTTGCAACTTCAACGCCAGAGGCGGTCAGTGCATCAGCGATGTCGTGGGTGCCGATCGAGCCGAACAGCTTGCCTTCGTCACCGGCGGTGGCAGTGATAGTCACTTCCAGCTCAGCCAGTTGGGCAGCGCGAGTTTCAGCCGAAGCTTTTTTGTCTGCAGCCAGTTTTTCCAGGTCAGCACGACGCTCTTCGAACGCAGCCACATTGGCAGCGGTTGCAGCGGTTGCTTTGCCGTACGGCAGCAGATAGTTACGACCGTAACCGGCCTTAACATTTACTTTGTCGCCCAGGTTGCCCAGGTTCGCGACTTTTTCCAGAAGGATCAGTTGCATGTGAAAATCCTCTTAACTTTTAACCTTCACCGTCCGCAGAGCCGTTACCAACGTCTTTCGACGCAAAACGACCGCGAAAATCAATCAGGCTGTCGACGATGGCAAACACCACCAGCAACGGATAGACCAGCTGCATGAACAGCAACAACGTTACGTACAACCCTACTAGCCAGAACCTACCCAGTCGCTTTTCAGCAACCAGGCCATGAACCAAAGCCAGCCCGGCGAACATCAGCGGTACGCTGCACAACGGTGTCAACATCGCCATCTGTGGACCGAAATTCGGCCCCAGAAGCATGAACACCAGCAGCAATAACGCTGGCACCCTCGGGAGTCTTATGCTGCGAAATTCGCGGCCAAAACCACCAGGGTTGTACAACAACGCTTGCCAGTAACGCCCTAGGATCAGGGTCAGCACACTGACGATTTGCAACAAAGCCGCAATCAGGCCGTTTAGTACTGGTGCTATCAATGCTCCCAGGCGCGCTCGCTCTTCTACCGATAACTGCTGGTAGAGCCCATCAAGGACTTGCGGCAGAAGTTTTTGCAACTCCTGCGCCATCACTTCGATGGGGTCGCGGAAAACCGCTCCCAAAATCACTGCATACAACAGACCCAGTGCCACGCTAACCAACAGCACGCGGACCCAAGACTCGCTGGCGCGTAACAACGCTGCCAACCCCAATGAACCGAGCAACACCATAAAGGTGCGAGGCTCACCGAAATACCACCAGACCAAAGCTGGCAGTAAAGCCCAGGCGAGGATGCCAACGGCATCACTCAAACCGCGCCGCAAAAGCACAAGGCATCCTGCGGCAGCACTTAACCAAAACAACAACGGCAAAGCCGCACATCCGACCACTACAAGAGTGGCCTGCACGCGGCCGCGCATGATGAAATTAGCCATGGCGCGCATGCGTTCTATCCCTTACTACTTGTCGACTGCCTGGTCTCAGCGGCCGTGGCTGTCGGTGTAGGCCAGCAGGGCCAGGAAGCGGGCACGCTTGATAGCGGTGGCCAGCTGACGCTGATAACGAGCTTTTGTACCAGTGATACGGCTTGGAACAATTTTGCCGGTCTCGGATACGTATGCTTTCAGAGTGTTGAGATCTTTGTAATCGATCTCCTTCACGTCTTCAGCGGTGAAGCGGCAGAATTTACGACGACGGAAGAAACGTGCCATGTAATTGGCTCCTCAAAAGGTCCGTGGATTACTCGTCAGCGTTATCGCTGGCGTCGCTGTTGTCACCGTCATCGCCATCGGCGTTGTCGGAGTGCTCAGGACGGTCACGACGCTCACGGCGCTCGCTGCGGTTTTCTTCGGCCTTGAGCATCTCGGACTGACCAGTTACGGCTTCGTCGCGACGGATGACCAGGTTACGGATCACGGCATCGTTGTAACGGAAGTTGTCTTCCAGTTCAGCCAAAGCCTTACCGGTGCATTCAACGTTCAGCATCACGTAGTGAGCCTTGTGAACATTGTTGATTGCATAGGCCAATTGACGACGGCCCCAATCTTCCAGACGGTGAACTTTACCGCCGTCTTCTTCAATCAGCTTGGTGTAACGCTCTACCATGCCGCCGACTTGCTCGCTTTGATCCGGGTGGACCAAAAAGATGATTTCGTAATGACGCATGAATGCTCCTTACGGGTTGTAGCCTGCCGCTAAAAAGCGGTCAGACAAGGAGTGAATGACACTTGTGAGTCTTGCCCAGCACAGGCACAGAAGCACCCGCCATGACAGCAAGGGGCGCAATTGTAGAGAAGGTAGGGCGATGGCGCAAGGAGATTGGTGTACACATCTGTAGGAGCCAACTTGTTGGCGAGGCGGCAAGCACGGCATGACCGATACAACGCGCCAGGCCTTCGCCAACCAGTTGGCTTCTACAGGGTTACTTCTTGGCGGCTGCCTTCACGCTACGCTGGCGCAGAGCTTCGAACAGGCAAACACCAGTGGCGACGGACACGTTCAAACTGCTAACGCTGCCAGCCATAGGCAGTTTTACCAAGTAGTCGCAATGGTCGCGCGTCAGACGACGCATGCCCTTGCCTTCAGCACCCATAATCAAGATGGTCGGACCGGTCAGGTCTTGCTGATAAAGTTCTACTTCCGCCTCCCCCGCCGTGCCAACAACCCACAAACCACGCTGCTGCAGTTTTTCCAGAGTGCGCGCCAGGTTAGTCACGGCCACCAAAGGAATCACCTCCGCGGCGCCACAAGCAACTTTTCGCACGGTCGGGGTCAGCGTTGCTGACTTGTCTTTCGGCACAATCACTGCCAATGCCCCCGCCGCATCGGCGGTACGCAAGCAAGCGCCGAGGTTGTGCGGATCTGTCACGCCATCCAGCACTAAGATCAAGGGCGGACCTTCGGTACGGTCGAGAAGCTCATCAAGCATCGCTTCGCCCCACACCTGGCTCGGACTGACTTCAGCTACAACGCCTTGGTGAACCCCTTCGACCCAAACGTCCATCTCGCGCCGCTCAGCTTGACCTACCGACACCCGATTTTCGTTGGCCAACTGAATCAATACCTGAACGCGCGGATCATTACGATTTTCCGCCAACCAGACTTGCTTGACCCGTTTTGGGTGATGACGCAGCAATGCTTCTACGGCGTGAACGCCGTAGATTTTTTCCAGCGAACTCATGACTTGGCCTTAGGTTTACGCACTCCGCCGCTTTTGTCGGCAGGTGCCGAGCCCGCTTTGGGCGGGCCCTTACGATGTTTACTTGGTTTGGCTGGCTTACCCGTCAAAGCAGAGTCTGCTTTATTGGACTTTCCCGACGCCGCCTTTCCACCACCTTTCGCTTCAGACAGCAGAGCCTGCTTCAATTCACGGCTTTTGCGCACTTCAGCGTTTTTTGCGGCAGCGTCACTTGGGCGATAAGCCTCGGCCACTGGCGCAGCCTTGACCGGCGCGCCACGGCGCCCTGCGGACTTGGCAGGTGCTTGGGTTTTACCCACCGGAGCCGGAGTTGTTTCAGCACCACGACGCTTGCGGCCAATTGGCGCGCTGATGGTCTTTTCAGACATTTCGAAGTCGATTTTTCGTTCATCGAGATCGACGCGCATGACCCGCACTTCAACCGTGTCACCCAATCGAAAGCTACGGCCAGTGCGTTCGCCTGCCAAGCGGTGATGCACTGGATCGAAGTGGTAGTAATCGCCCGGCAAAGCCGTGACGTGCACCAAGCCTTCGACGTAGATGTCTGTCAGCTCAACAAACAAACCAAAACCTGTTACGGCAGTGATGACGCCCGGGAACGATTCACCCACGCGATCCTTCATGAACTCGCATTTGAGCCAATTGACCACATCACGCGTGGCCTCATCGGCACGACGCTCGCTCATGGAACACTGTTCGCCCAACTGTTCCAGTGCAGCTTCATCGTAAGGATAGATGCGCGCTTTGGGAATGGTCATGGCGCCAGCACGACGAACATGCGGCGTGTCTTGCTTGGAACGGATCACGCTGCGAATCGCACGGTGCGTAAGCAGGTCCGGGTAACGGCGGATCGGCGAAGTGAAGTGCGTGTAAGCCTCATAATTCAGGCCAAAGTGACCCTGATTGTCGGCGCTGTACACCGCTTGACTCAACGAACGCAGCATCACGGTCTGAATCAGGTGGAAATCCGGACGATCCTTGATGCTGGCCAGCAATGCCTGGTAATCCTTCGGCGATGGGCCATCTTTACCTTTATGCAACGACAGACCCAGCTCACCGAGGAAGGTACGAAGTTTTTCCAGGCGCTCAGGCGGCGGGCCGTCGTGAACCCGATACAAGGCAGGAATTTCGTGCTTTTTCAGGAAAGCAGCGGTAGCCACGTTGGCAGCCAGCATGCATTCTTCGATTAGCTTGTGGGCGTCGTTGCGCGTGGTCGGGCGAATTTCGGCGATTTTGCGCTCGGTACCGAAGATGATCCTGGTTTCCTGCGTTTCAAAATCGATCGCGCCTCGGGTATGACGGGCCGCCAGCAGGACTTTGTACAGCGAGTACAGCTGCTTCAAGTCCGGCACAACGTCGGAATACTCTTCACGCAACTGCTTGGCTTCAGCCGTTTTCGGCTGTTCCAAAATTGCGCTCACTTTGTTGTAGGTCAGACGAGCGTGGGAGTGAATGATCCCTTCGTAGAACTGGTAGTCGGTCATTTCGCCGGTTTTCGAGATAGTCATCTCGCAAACCATGGCCAAGCGATCAACGTGCGGGTTCAGCGAGCACAGGCCATTGGAGAGTTGCTCAGGGAGCATTGGCACAACGCGCTCAGGGAAGTACACCGAGTTACCACGAACTTGAGACTCGGTATCCAGCGCCGAGCCAATTTTGACATAGCTCGATACGTCGGCAATGGCGACGTACAGTTTCCAGCCACCTGAGAACAGGCGCAGCTTGCCCGGCTTGGCTTCGCAGTAAACAGCATCGTCAAAGTCGCGAGCGTCTTCACCATCAATAGTTACGAACGGCAAGTGACGCAAATCGACGCGGTGTTCCTTGTCCTTTTCTTCGACTTCCGGCTTGAGCTTGGCGGCTTCTTTGAGCACGGCTTCCGGCCAGACATGCGGAATATCATAGGTGCGCAGCGCGACATCGATTTCCATGCCGGGCGCCATGTAGTTGCCCACCACTTCTACGACGTCACCTTGCGGCTGGAAGCGTGCAGTCGGCCAATGGGTAATTTTCACCTCTACGAACTGACCCACCTTAGCGCTGGAGTTGCGCCCCGGAGTGATCAGTACTTCTTGCTGAATCTTCGGGTTATCCGGCACAACAAAACCAATACCGCCCTCCTCGAAGTAGCGACCCACGATGGTTTCATGGGCGCGGGAGATGATTTCCACGATCACACCTTCGCGGCGACCCCGGCGATCTAGACCAGAGACCCGAGCCAGACCGCGGTCGCCATCGAACACCAGACGCATTTGCGCCGGACTCATGAACAGGTCATCAGAGCCATCATCAGGGATCAGGAAGCCGAAGCCGTCACGATGACCCGAAATGCGACCGAGGATCAGATCGAGCTTATCCACGGGGGCATAGGTGCCTCGACGGGTATAGATCAACTGAGCATCCCGCTCCATAGCGCGCAAGCGACGACGCAGGGCTTCAAACTGATCTTCAGTGGTCAGCCCAAACTCTTCCACCAATTGCTCACGGCTTGCTGGCGACCCGCGGTCAGCAAGGTGCTGCAAAATCAGCTCACGGCTGGGGATAGGGTTTTCGTATTTTTCCGCTTCACGCGCGGCCTCGGGATCGAGGGACTGCCAATCGGCCATTAGAATGAGTTCACCTTATCTGTATATATTTAGTTTGGCATATACCGGATTGAAACGCGAAGACACCATTTGTTACTCTGCCCCGCTATTGGGAAAAAATATTTCACAGCGGGGGGGTTTACAGCTCCTAAACTCATCCGTAAGATGCGCCCCACAACGACGGCAACGTTGTTGTAGTTGAAAGTAAACGATAATTTCCGAGTTAAATCAGACCTTATTGACGAACCCAACGAACTGCCCAGATGGTGAAATTGGTAGACACGCCAGCTTCAGGTGCTGGTGACCGCAAGGTCGTGGAAGTTCGAGTCTTCTTCTGGGCACCAATTTAAACAAAACCGAGCCCTGCGCTCGGTTTTGTGTTTTATGCGTTTGAGACGCTATATCAAACTTTCACACCGCAGAGAGCGCAGAGAAAGAGAGCCCCTAACACCCCCCTTCTCTTTGTTTCGTTACGCTCTTTTAGGCGCGAAATTGCCCAAGGCTCGCCTTCAGTTGCGCAGCCAAGCCATCCAACACCTTGCCACTGGCCGTCGTTTCGACCACCGCTTGCGCTGCGCGCTGTGCCTGAGCATGAATTACTTCGACCCGCCCTCTTACCGCTTGCGCACCCTGCGCCTGATGCTCAGCTGCCTGCGTTGCCAGCCCAATGGCTGCATGTACTTGCTCGACCGAGGCTTGTACCGACAATTGCAGCTTTGCGCTGTCTCGCAGCACCGCCAACCCCTCGTTCGCTTGGCGCCCCGCTAAACCAATAGCCGCAACCGCCTCTTTAGCACCCTGCTGCAATGCACCAATGTGCGCTTGAATATCACCCGTAGAGCGTTGCGTCTTACTCGCCAGTGCGCGAACCTCATCAGCTACGACTGCAAAACCACGACCTGTCTCACCTGCGCGGGCCGCTTCAATGGCTGCGTTCAGCGCCAATAAGTTCGTTTGTTCCGCAATTCCATGAATGACCGTGAGTACCACTTCAATTTGTTCGCTCTGCTGCGCCAATCGCTCGATGACCTTGGCCCCGGTGTCGACTTGGCTCGCTAGTGCCTCAATCAATCCGCCAACCTGCGCAGACGTCCGGGTGTTTTCGTCGGTGGCCTGACGAATTCCTACCACCTGCTGCAAAGCCGATTGCATGGCCTGACTTTCTGCCTGAGCTTCATCGGCCATCTGCGAAAGGGCTTGTAGGCTGGCAGCCACCTCATCACGCTGAGACTCTGCTGCTGCACCAGCACCGGCATTGCGACGGCTCAATGCACCAATTTCTACACCCGTGAGCTGAGCGACATCGCCCGCCTCGCGCACAATGGGCTGCAACTTGTCGACGAAGCGATTGACCGCCGCCGCCATGTCACCAATTTCGTCGTTGCTGCTTAGCTGAACACGCTTGGTCAGATCACCCTCTCCGGCCGCAAGATCGTTCAGCGCCGCGATCAGTAGATGCAATTTACTTACAACCCGACGACCGAGCACCACAGCTAATAGCAGCAGCACGCCCAACCCGACCAGCGCCAGCCCCAAGCCTATGCGCCAGCGCAACGTAGCTGCTGCTTCCTGGACAGTGCTGCTGGTATTGGCGGCCATTGCCGATGCGGCGGATTGTGCCGACTGCAAACGCGTGCGTAATGCTTTCGAACTGTCCGCCGCTGCGTTCACCAAGCTGTCAGACACTAACTGCTCGGCACCCACAATTAAAGCCGAGAACCGCGTGTCCAACGCCGCCAAATTGGTCTCTACCGTGGAGGTGGTGACACCCATCACCACTTTGCCGATTTCCACACCGTTCGGACTGATCGACGCTTCGACGTAGTAAACCGACGAGTCATGCTGGGCAGCGTTCAGGACTTTATCGATAGGCCTATCGCCCTCGCCTTTGGCCAGCAAGGCCTTGATCTGCGGGTTATCGCGATTCAAGTAGCGGGTCAGATGCTCACCCTGTGCGTCGTTATAAACCACGAACAATACATTGGGGTTTCGCTGAGCCCGGCGGGCGAACTCCGACAATGTTGGCGTGTCGTTATCCCACATGGCGCGCGGGGCGACTGCCGCCAGCAATTGAGCCATGTCGTTTGCCGAATCATGCAAATCTTTTTCGAGGGTGCCGCGCAACTGCACCTGTTCGTCTTTAAGACGCGACGACAGTCCAGCGCTTAGGCGTTGGCGAGTGCTGGAGGAAAGGGCGTCGAGACTGGAGGTCACTTCGCTACTTGCCTGCTCTAACTGAGCAGTAAGGTTTTGCGAATCAGCACCTAGACGGATCGCTAAATCGGCTTCAAGCGCAGTAACGGTGCTCCGGGTCAGGGCAACTGCCACAACCACCTGCACCAAAAGGGCAACGCCAAGGGCGATGAACACGGGTCGCAACAAGCGACTCCGCAAAAGAGAAAGGACGGCCGACATGGTGGAATTCCCCTACTGCAGACGCCATTAAAATGATGGCGTTCTTTAATAATAGAATTCACAGCAAGTGCCGTGCCGCTCCAGCACCCATCACATCACTCAAAAACAAAGGGCCGCATAAGCGACCCTTTGTATATCTTTCAACGACTTATCAGGCAAACGGATGACGCAACACGATGGTTTCGTTTCGATCCGGACCTGTCGAAATAATGTCAATCGGCGCGCCGACCAGTTCTTCTACGCGCTTGATGTAAGCCCGAGCGTTCGCTGGAAGCTCTTCCAAGGTCTTGGCACCCACGGTCGATTCGGTCCAGCCTGGCATTTCTTCGTACACGGGCACCAAGCCGATGTAGCTGTCGGCGTCGGTCGGGGCGTCAATGACGGCGCCGTTTTCGTTCTGATAACCCACGCAGATGTTGATGGTTTCCAGACCGTCGAGCACATTCAGCTTGGTCAGGCAAAGACCGGAGATGCTGTTGATAATGGCTCGCTGACAATCGGGCTAACGCCCGTCGAAAACTCTCTAACTTTGATATATCTCCCCGCGTTTTATGAGTAATAGCGCCATACGCATACGGGAGCAAGCCATCAAGCCAGTCTTGTGGATGGATCTCGACGCTGCTCTCTAATGTCGAGACGACCCAGTCAGAGAGCCATGACATATCGCGGTCAGAGAAGTTAACTTCACCTGCGATTAGCAACGCCAGCGTAGTACGCAACGACGTCTTATCCTTAATTAATAGCTCTTGTAGCGCTAGGCAAGCGGCCGGGTCATCCAGTAATACAAGAAGGTCCTTGGGTTTGTTCAGCTTGTGCGAGGCCGGAAGCAACGCAGACAATGCAGGCAACGAATCCACCCAGCGCTTTCGTACCTCCAGGTCAATGCCGACGAAGTCTAGTGCCGGGGCTGCTAGCGGCGGATGCCGGATGTCCGCAGGTATCAGGTAGCGCAGGCGAAGGCTCATGATGTCCATAAACAGCCGGTCGCTAGAGCATAAAAACTCCATCGCAGGTTTTGTGCGCAGTGTCTTTGATATCGGAGGGCCAATAATGAACGTTGCATTGCGTCGGTGGGGCAAGTAATGAATGTCGCCCCAACTATCGCTCAGGCAGTGGGCAAGCCAAGCTTGAGGCGTGGGGCCGTTGAACGGGTCGAGGTTCATGAGAACGCCAAAACCGTTCAGCACCACGTGACCGAGGGGATTAAGCCGGCTTTTCAATAGCTGATGGAACACGCGATCAAACATGACCGGGGCATAACCGCTTTGGGTATAAAGATCGACGATAATGACGTCGTACCGATCGGGGGTGACGACCAGAAAGTGTGCGGCATCAGCCACTACGCTTTCAAAGGTAATATGCGCTGCAAGTCGGTTCCGATTTTCGAAGCTGCGCACGAATGCAGTCTCGTCCATATCAACTGCCACCAAGCTGACTACCCTGGTGCTGGCTGCAATCGGCGCCAACGCTACGCCATCTGAAAGCCCAAGCATTAGAACCGAGATTTGATCCTTGGACGGATCCCCCAAAAAACCTGTACATCCCATGTCGTCATAATATTGGCCGCAGAAAATCTGTTCATGCCGAACAGATTCAGATCGATCCTTAGGATCTTGCATAGTGGAATCAACTCCGCGTGTAAGAGTGCGGCGCGTCAATGCGCAAACGCTTCAGGGTACTTATGTAAGTAGGCATCATTGAGCTGCATATCTAGAGAACGCATGAACATTTTGAAGTCGGGCACCAAGAAAACCAACAGAGAAAGCATTAGCACCATGATGCCCAGTGAAGTGATTGTTAGTGCGACTCCCAGATTGTCGATCAACGTATTCATCGCGAAACTACCCAAGGGGCTGGCGGCCGCAGACAGAAATGAAACCGTGGCGAAAATCCGGTTCCGATGAAACTTGGGCGTAGCCAGTAACCTCACAGCAGAGGTGGGGATGTTGATCAACATCAGACCGACTCCACCCAAGAAGAAGGCCGCAGGAACAATTAACGACGATGACACGGTGCCAACCACCACCAAGTTACACCCCAACAATGCAAAGCCTGCCGAGACACATACGTCACGAGGAATCCGGCCAGATAACCAGCCAATGATCTTGTAACTACCTGCCAGAATGCCCAGCCCGAAACACGAATCCAACAAACCGATGTAAGTGACTGGGTACTGAATAACATCCTTTACGTAAAGCGGGATCAGAATGGTGAAAAACGGAAACAAAGCGAAGTTGATGAGCATTGCAACGATGGCCAAATAAAACTCAACCTTGACCCCGTAAACCACTTTGAAGCCGGAATAGATCATGCTGAAACCGTCGGCACCCGAGGTTGTTTCAGCCTGGCCAGGGGCACCAAGCCGACTCGGTATAGTAGCGATCAATGCTGTGGCGACGAGAATCGCAAAAAAATCGGCCGCAAAGGCGAACGTGACACCGCCCCCGTAAATCAACCCGCTTGCTAGGATCGGCCCCAGCAAAATGGAAAAGGACGACATCACGCTTTTGGTCCGAAAAGCCAAAAAGACTTTATCGTCGCCTGCAAACAAAGGAATGATCGACGCCTGAAGAGGATCGCGCACACCGACAATCGCACTGCTGATCATCATTAGCGCACCCACCGCCCATGGATTGAACGTTTCTGTGGCAGACAGCATAACCATCAATAACACTGTCAGCAGACTGATCCATGAAGCCAGCTTGATAATCAAAACTTTGTTGTACTTGTCACCTAGCCAACCCAGCAAAGGTTTGGCTAACACCTCCGCAGCTATGGAACAGGCAATCATGTTGGCGAAGTAGAGCGCAGAGCCGGTTTCCTGCAAGGCCCACCAAGCAACCGCCAGTTGATTACACCTTCCTCCGAGAACCATGAGCAAAAAGCTGAATTGCACTTTCAGCAGACGCCGGTCGTTATCGGGAAAGTCCCAGATGATGCCTAAAAAATTTCCACTCATTAAAGTACCTTTGATCCGTATAAGGCAACTAAGTAGGCAGTAGCACTTAGGAAACGACAGGGAGGCATTCATCGGGATAGATCGCCGAATACCGGTCTATGCCACCCTCAAGGCTATAGAGTTTAGCGTCTGGGTTGATGCTGCGAACTGCCAGCAACGCTGCCTTGCTCCGCGCGCCCGACTTGCAGTAGAAAACGATTCGGCAGGTAGTATTGAGCTCATCTTGGCGCGTGATGATGTCTTTGAGCGGAATAAGTCTTCCGCCTAGCGAGCCCTGCTGATGCTCGCTGACGTCGCGCACATCCACCAATTGAAATGATGCTTGTATGGCTATCCAGTGATGGAGCGTGTCGGGTGACAACGAGTTGCTGTCGCTCCATGCTGCTGTAGTTATGGCTCCAAGCGTTCCCGCCGAGGGCAAGTCTCGTGTTTTTTTGTTGATCTTTAATAGGTGGAAACTGTTGTCTAGGCAGTCGACTGACAAAACCCGGCCGCTCAAAGGCTCCCCGACACGCAGGATCAGCTTGAGCACTTCATTGGCCTGAAAGCAACCGATCAAGCCAGGTATAACGCCAAGGACACCCGCTTCTGAGCAGCTTTGCGTAAGGTGCGGGGGCGGCGGCGTTTCAAACAGATCCCGGAAGCACGGCCCCCATTGTTGAGTGAAATGGTCGAAGTAATTAAACACCGATACCTGCCCCTCAAACTGACTTATTGAGGCATAGATCATCGGCTTACCGCACTCAAGACAGGCGTCACTGATGAGGTATTTCGCGCAGAAGTTATCAGTTGCATCGACGACGATGTCGTATTGCGGCAGCAGCGACAGAATATTGTCCGGGTTCAGCATCTTGGCTAGGGTGTGAACAATGATGTCCGGGTTCATCTGGTTGATGCGGCGCTTGGCTGCCAGGACCTTTAGCTCGCCTACATCGGAAACTGTATAGAGAATTTGTCGGTGCAAATTGCTTACATCGACAACGTCACCATCAACGATGCCGAGTGTTCCGACGCCAGCACCCGCCAAATATAGGAGTACAGGGCAGCCCAGCCCCCCAGCGCCAACCACCAGCACCCGACTATCCTTGAGACGCCGCTGCCCCTGTGCGCCAACCTCGCTGAGGATGATTTGTCGGGCATATCGGGAAAAGTCCGGTTTCAGGTCGCACTCCATGTCATCCACCTGCCACTGCGTTTATCAAAATTAATTTCGCGTTACTCTCTAGGGGACGAAAACGGTCATGCTCACTGCTCACCGGCATTCCGTCGACAAACAGCCCTACGAATGGCAACGGGTAAAGATCCTCGGAGAAGACCGGGCCAATCAGGTCTGGAAACCGCGCCGTCAGATTATTCAGTACATCGCAGACGCACAGCCCTTCTGTGGCGTGTGTTTTATGGTGGTCGGTATATGGCAAAAACTGTCGGGGAAAGTGAACGACTACCATGGGGTCATCCTTGAAAATAGTCAGTTGTAAGTTCGCTGGAGAACGCATCCAGCCGGGAGGTGATCAATTTTCCCATTTCGGACAGTTCGACCGAAGCTTGGAGAGTCGCTAGGCTTTTGAGAAAATATTGGTGTAGGTGTTTGAGTCGCTCGGGACGAGATCGCACAGAGCCGCTGACCAATAAACGCTGGTGGTAATTCACAGCACTGACCGCAAACAGACAGGCCAGCAGCACTCCCCTAGGATTTTTGCCGCCGGTACCGGATGGAAGTATGTAATTGTTCGAGCTGCCTTTAACCTGGAAGTCGTAAATTTCGGCTATCAAACTGGACCAGATATGGGACAGTTCATGCACAAGTAACTCCTCAAGGTCTGCAATGCTTGTAAAAGCGGCTTCGGCCAGGAACATTTGTTGCGGCAGCAGGGGATTGGTTAGGCTGATCTCTTGACTCAACAATTTATGAAACTTAATCGGCAGGTCCAATAGACTGTTCCATTCTGGAAACAAGGCTTTGATATTATTTTTCGCTTCGGCAAGCATGAAATATTCAGCGTTGCCAAACTCTTGATGAGGCGGGAACGCGGGCGCGCCTTCTACGTGCCGATTGTATAGAGCTGATATAATGTTTGGTTGTAGATAGGTGCCCAGAGGCAACCCACCGCCTTCGATATTTTTACGTACAACGGCAACAAGCGTTAAAAGCTTTTTGCTATTGAATGATTGGTTCACGAAGGGCAAACCGTCTATTTCAAACAGTACTTCTGATGGCGACATTTATTTTACCGACCTCATCCATGGTTGTAATTTGAGAAAATCTATCAAATCAAGATTCTTTATTCTGTAAACAGAGAAGTTTTTTAATGCATTATCTATTTCTTTCGCAGCGACCGGTAGTGCCAGCAGGGCTTCTTTTAAACATTCAAGCGTTCGATGTCCGAACCACCTATTTTTAAGATTATGAAGTACGTGTTGTTCTTGTACCTCCGTAATAATCTCTTGGATCGTCCAACACCTTAAAAACTGCCGAATATGAATGAGTGGCTCGCTGATTGAAAGAAAAGGTACTTCTGCTTGATGTATCAGGGTCACCTCGTCGTCAGCCATATCCGGATCGTTGACGAATTGTCGATATACTTCACCGAAGCCTCTCATTCCCAGCGTATTCATTTCACAAGCGCGTATAGCTCCCATGGATGACAGTCCCCAAATATGCCAACCCGCGCGAAGGGCATTCAGTATTTCGGCATGGCCGACGGCAGGGTGTGCATGGAATACGCCATCGACAATTGCGAGGTTTGACGGAGGCAATTGTGCTACTAAGCGTTCGATATCGCCGCGTTTAACGGGCGGTCTTAACACCACGTTGCCACAGGACAGTAACTGGCTGTCTATTCCTTGCAGAGAGGGACCTGCAAACAGCGTGCATACTTCAAGCGCTTTGTTTGACATGCGTAAGCAACCTCGGGCCAACCCTTTTTAAACCAGGCTCAAAAGCTTCAAGCCCCGGAATAATGATCCTGACCACGCTGATGTTGTCGGTAGTTTTACTGAGCAAAACCCTTAGTACGGTACCGAGCCCGATACTCTTTAAGCGTTCGATGAGCAGATCCCAAGCCGATTCGATCGTAGGTATTGCGGCTTCATGGCAATCGATAGACGAATAATCAATCATCTGGTTCCGAGAGGTGGCCACGGAACGCAAGCGTGAGATGGCATGAAGCTCGACCGAACGGCCCGTCTTTTCAAAGTACTTAACGCGCTCGATAATGTCGTCCCGACCTCCGTGGATGTGACTTAAACGACTTTGGGCCGCCTCGCAAATGGCCCGGATCAAGGCGATTTCCTTGACGGGATGCAATCCTGATCCCGTAGCCACTGAGATGGGCGCTTGGGCGGACTCTTCCATGATAAACGCCTGAAAATAGGCCAGACCAAAGCAGTTCTCAGTGTAACGAACTGATAGGGTTAATCCTGCATCGTTTATCTTAGTGATCAGTTCGGCTGCTTCTGAACTGCTGTGGCCCAGATTGACGAGGCAGGAGCGGTCATCCATGTGATTAAAAGCTTGAACATCGCGCTCCATGAGTTCGCAGATAGCGTGCACTGATGCTTCTACCAAATCATTGCCTGAAGCCAGCCCACTGGAGCTTTCCCCGAAGAGTCGTTGCCCGGGGTTTTCGGTATAGGGAATGAATACTAGCTCGGCGGGTGCAAGCACCTTTTGCTTAAGCAGTACGTCTTCCACTTCAATGGCCATGATGGGCGAGTCAGGCTCGACAGAGAAGCCAAACAACATACAAAACTGATTGAACGCTATTCGCTCTTTGTGGCTCTCAATGAGCTCCCTCGGCGTCGTCTTTACTAATGGCAGTTGCGCAGTGTTATATTGCGCAAGGCTAAACTCTATAGCCTCCATGTAAGCACCTATTTTTGCTTCTGCTTGTCGAAGGCCCTTACCAGCATTGACGCACAATGAGCCTTTCGAGGCATCGGGCCGTATACTCGCAAACACCGGAATACCAATGCGATCCAGCCAAGTTGTGTCGGTCACTCGAGTAACACCCAAGCGAAGGGCTAAATCTCCAATACTTTTTAAAGTCTCTTCGGCACTGCGGCGACGAAGGCTCGAACTTAGCCTTTGCATAAAAATTACACCCGGAGTAATGAGAAGTATAAACAAGCACTCTGCCTGGCACTATAAAAACAGGAGGGAACCCCTTCCCTCCCGTTTTTTTATGCTGCGACTTTCAAATCTTCAGGCAGCATTAGCGTGTTGTTGTTCGACTGATGCGCCACAAAACCAGCATGCATCAAGCTTTCATCGTTAAGGATAGCGGAGAATTTCTCCGCTGTTTCAGCGTCCAGCTCAAGTTCAAAAACTGCATCATTAATCATAGATTCCATTTTCATTATCCTTTTTATAGCAATTTATTGGAGTAAGTTCTGTTGCGCAACACCCATAGTTTTTGCAGGCAACGATGACCATGTCAAACTAATATTTTAATTTCATTTTGTTTCGGGCCTGCAAACCAACAAGTTTTGACCAGTTGCTTAAAGCTAATAACCGATTACACTGTTGCACCTTAGAAACTATGCTCGTAGGAAATTTCTTTCATAATTACCTATGAATCACACATCTGCCTATAAACTTAACAACACATTAACAGCCATGTTTAAACGGATGAACAATATATTTAGCACTCAACCAACGGCTAACATCAGCCGTCGAGCACACCTTTCACTAGGTTGCCGTCGGAGCGTTCTTAAGCGTAGTTGGACATGTTGTCGCGCCTTCCGGAAATAAACGCTGGCGCATTTATGGAATCGCCACCTCAAAATGGCTGTGTCCTCTACGTCATTGGTATTACCGGCTAGCATGACAGGCGGAAAACCTTCATCTCCTATAAACACTCTCGCGACCAACCGACTTCTTCGACTGTTTCCGTGCGGGGCAAAATGAATAGGACGAAACTGCTAGAGAATTAATATAAGTGCGGCCCTCCGCCACCGACGATTCAACGTTCAAGCCAGCATGCAATAAACGTTGCGCCGCCGTTATTTCGATGAGCGGTCGCTTTGACTCGCTGAATGCTAGCCATGGAGGCACAACTTTTCTGCGCAGGTCATAATTTCTAGCTATTCGGTGGATGGGTGCCTGTGGGCCGCGAAGGTAGCACCGCCGTCTCGATCTCGTTATGCCACGCCCAATGCGGCAGGGTGCAGGAATGACAGACGAATCAATCCTCCTCTGGCATGCAGCCATTCACGATCCAGTGAGGCCGCCCTTTGATTAGATTCAGTTCAAGCTCGAAGCGCCCCGCCCTTTCTCGTACCCTCTGCAGCACTCGCTCGGGCACAGTGAACAGCTGATCGTTATTTGCGCCCCTGAGTACCACTTTCAATCGGTCGCCTACAGGCACGACTACAGCATTGAAGCCGAAATCGCTGATTCTTGGATATAGAACCGGATGCGGGCCACCTGACTGATGAAGCGATAGTTTTCCAGACATCGAAAACGTAGCAAATTGCTATTATCAATCGAAAAATGCCTTATGCCCTCATAGCGCCGCAACGTCAGTTTCATGGCATCGACTAGGGTCATCTGACTGGGTCTCACCGTCCTCCCACGATAATAAAACAACCATAAGGCGAAGGAACTCTCAGCCACCGATCAATCGTAACCCGTGAGTCATGCAGCCCTTCTTCCAGCACGCGACGGCCGGGCTTCTCAAAGTTTTCAGGCAAGGCACCATTGTAGTTTTTCAAGGCAAGCCTTAATCCCATCTTTGCCATCGCCTTGACCCCAGAATAACAAAGGGCCGCATGAGCGACCCTTTGTATATCTTTCAACGACTTATCAGGCAAACGGATGACGCAACACGATGGTTTCGTTTCGATCCGGGCCTGTCGAAATAATGTCAATCGGCGCGCCGACCAGTTCTTCTACGCGCTTGATGTAAGCCCGAGCGTTCGCTGGAAGCTCTTCCAAGGTCTTGGCACCCACGGTCGATTCGGTCCAGCCTGGCATTTCTTCGTACACGGGCACCAAGCCGATGTAGCTGTCGGCGTCGGTCGGGGCGTCAATAACGGCACCGTTCTCGTTCTGATAACCCACGCAGATGTTGATGGTTTCCAGACCGTCGAGCACATCCAGCTTGGTCAGGCAAAGACCGGAGATGCTGTTGATCTCGATAGCGCGACGCAGGATAACCGCATCGAACCAACCGCACCGGCGCGCACGGCCAGTAGTTGCACCAAACTCGTGCCCACGCTTTGCCAGAAACGCACCAACGTCGTCAAACAGTTCAGTCGGGAATGGACCTGAGCCAACACGTGTGGTGTAAGCCTTGGTGATACCGAGGATGTAGTCGAGGTACATCGGGCCGAAACCCGAACCGGTGGCGATGCCGCCGGCGGTGGTGTTCGAGCTGGTCACGTAAGGATAGGTACCGTGGTCGATATCCAGCAGCGATCCTTGGGCACCTTCGAACATGATGTCTTTGCCTTCGCGGCGCATTTCATGCAGCGCAGCAGTGACGTCGAGCATCATCGGCTTGAGCAGCTCAGCGTATTCCATGCACTCGTCGAGTGTTTTCTGGAAGTCGATGGCAGGCTCTTTGTAGTAATTAACCAGAACAAAGTTGTGGTAATCGAGCAGCTCGCCCAATTTCGCGGCGAACCGCTCACGATGGAATAGATCGCCGATGCGCAGACCGCGACGCGCTACTTTGTCTTCATAAGCCGGGCCGATACCGCGACCGGTGGTACCGATCTTCAGTTCTCCGCGAGCTTTCTCACGCGCCTGGTCCAGCGCGACGTGGTAAGACAGAATCAACGGGCAAGAAGGGCTGATACGCAGACGTTCACGTACTGGAATACCCTTTTCTTCAAGCTTGATGATTTCTCGCATTAGAGCGTCAGGCGCAACCACTACACCATTGCCGATCAGGCACTGCACGCCTGCGCGCAGCACACCGGATGGGATCAGGTGCAATACGGTTTTTTCACCGTCGATGACCAACGTGTGACCAGCGTTGTGTCCGCCTTGATAACGGACCACGGCGGTAGCGTGTTCGGTCAGCAGATCAACGATCTTGCCTTTGCCCTCATCACCCCATTGGGTGCCCAGGACTACGACATTCTTACCCATAACACTTGTCCTCATTCACACAAACTAGGTGCCGGCAGCGGCCGACAGGAAAACTCAAGAGGCCAGCGGCAGCAACTGCCATAGCCCTTCATGCTGAACCAACTGCTGGTCACAATCGGCATCGTGCGCGGCAGACAACAGCTGGCCAGGCAATGCCTGAACGACGCGGTGACCTGCGCTACGCAATTGGCAGACCTGTTGCCAGAGTGCCGCATCCGTACTGTCGGGCATCCAGATACCGCCAGACGGTAGCTCGATTTCCGCACGCCCCATTGTCACCAGGGTTTTCAAATCGGTAGAAAAACCGGTAGCAGGACGCGCCCGGCCAAAATCTGCACCGATGTCGTCATAACGGCCGCCTTGCGCGATCGACTGACCAACACCCGGCACGAATACCGCGAACACGACGCCGGTGTGGTAGTGATAACCCCGTAGCTCACCGAGATCGAAGTACAACGGCAATTGCGGGAAACGCGCAGAAAGGCGCTCCGCAATGGTCAACAAATCATCCAGCGCAGCCAATACCGGCGCTGGCGCACGAGCGAGTCGATCACGGGCCGAGACCAAAACTTCAGGTCCGCCGCACAAATCAACCAGCGCCCGCAACATCGTTGCCAGATCAACCGGCAAGTTAGCGGTGAGCGCAATGACTTCGTCTATTGCCTTACGCTGCAAAGCATCGAATAACTGCTGCTCGACTTCGCCCGACAAACCAGCCGCACGCGCCAGACCACGGTAGATACCCACGTGGCCCAGGTCCATATGCACGTCCGGCACATCGGCCAATTGCAGCATTGCCAGCATAAGGCTAATGACTTCGACATCACTGCTCGGACTGGCGTCGCCATAGAGCTCGGCGCCTACCTGGATGGGGCTACGCGACGATGACAGCGCTCGCGGCTGAGCGTGCAAAACGCTGCCGGCATAACACAGACGGCTTGGCCCTTCGCGACGCAGCGTATGCGCATCGATACGTGCGACTTGCGGCGTGATATCTGCACGGAAGCCCATCTGCCGCCCCGATTGCGGATCGATCACTTTGAACGTCCGCAAATCAAGGTCCTGGCCCGCGCCAGTCAACAGCGACTCCAGGTACTCGATATGCGGAGTGACGACGAACTCATAACCCCAGCTCTGAAACAGGTCCAACACCTGACGACGCGCTGTTTCAATGCGCGCCGCTTCTGGTGGCAGTACTTCTTCGATGCCATCTGGTAGCAGCCAGCGGTCAACCGTTGCCATTACGCCAATCCCCTATGATCCGGGCGGCCAGCCCTGAGGGCGAGCCTTGAGTGAAGCAGAGTGTGGTCACGCTCTGCGTGCCTGTTCAATAACAAGCCCAACAGAACTGGCGCCCTAGACCCGCCCGGCAACCACTCTCCTCGAAAAACCTTGCCCCGCGCGTTACCACGCCGCGGCCTATCCATCGTGCAGACGCAAAAAAGCCGGGATTTTCCCGGCTGCCGCATCATACACACGTTTTCCCCCGTGATCACCCCACCGAGCAGTTTTGCCGCCCGGCGGGTGAATCGATTACGGCTTGGATTTTTCCAGGTAACGGAAGAAATCGCTGCTTGGGTCCAGCACCATCACGTCACTTTTACTTGCGAAACTCTCACGATAGGCACGCAGGCTGCGGTAGAACGCATAGAACTCTTGATCCTGACCGTAGGCTTTGGAGTAGATCGCAGCGGCCTGAGCATCACCATCACCGCGAGCCTCCTCAGACTCGCGATAGGCCTCTGCCAAAAGAACACGGCGCTGACGATCAGCGTCGGCACGAATGCCTTCTGCCAGCTCGTTACCCTTGGCCCGGTGATCTCGCGCCTCACGCTCACGCTCGGTACTCATGCGCTCAAAGACACTGCGATTAACCTCCTTCGGCAGATCGATAGCCTTCACCCTGACGTCAATGACCTCGATACCCAGCTCTTTACTGGCCATCGCGCTCAGTGAAGCGGTAATGTCGGCCATCAGCGCGTCACGCTCACCCGACACGACTTCATGCAAGGTGCGCTTGCCGAACTGATCTCGCAGCCCGGATTCAAGACGACGAGACAACCGCTCATCAGCGATTTGCTTGAGACCCGAAGTCGCCGTGTAGAAGCGCTCGGCGTCCTTCACACGCCACTTGGCGTAGGCGTCGACCATGACGGCTTTCTTTTCGAGCGTCAGGAAACGTTGCGTCGGCGCATCGAGGGTCAATAAGCGACCATCGAATTTACGCACCTGATTCACGTAAGGAATCTTCACGTGCAAGCCCGGCTGGACGTCGGGCTGGACGACACGACCGAATTGCAACAGGACCGCACGCTCAGTCTGAGTAACTATGTAGAAGCTGTTCCAGGCAACGACCGCCAGCACTACACAAACAATCAGGGCGATCAGCGATTTATTGCTCATCAGCGACTCTCCCTTGTACGCGTATCATGCTGCTGTTGAGTATCGGTTGCAGTGCGTGCCCCGATATCCGTACTAGCGGCAGGTGAACCGATTGTCGGAGCGTTGGTGGCGCGACCACTTTCGATCATCTTGTCCAACGGCAGGTAAAGCAGATTGTTCTGACCTTTATTGCCACCGGTCACGAGCACCTTACTGGTGTTGGTGAACACCTCTTGCATGGTGTCCAGATACAGACGCTCACGCGTCACTTCTGGAGCCTTGCGATACTCGACCACTAGCTTAGTAAAACGATCGGCTTCACCTTTGGCACGCGACACGACTTCATCACGATAACCGTTGGCGTTTTCGAGGACGCGCTGAGCCTGACCACGAGCTTCCGGAATGACACCGTTAGCGTAGGTTTCAGCTTGGTTGCGCGAACGTTGCTCGTCTTCACGGGCACGGATCACATCATCGAAAGCTTCCTGAACCTCGCGAGGTGCAGCAGCGCTTTGTACGTTCACCTGGGTCACAGTGATGCCGGTGCGATACGTATCAAGGAAGCGCTGTAGACGCTCCTTGATTTCACTGGCCATCAACTCACGTCCTTCGGTCAGTACCTGATCCATCGCAGTAGACCCCACGACGTGGCGCAAAGCGCTTTCGGTCGCGTGCTGCAGACTGACTTCCGGCTGATCAACGTTCAGCACGAAATCTTTCAGGTTGGTGATCTTGTATTGCACGGTCAGTGGTACTTCGACGATATTTTCGTCTTCGGTGAGCATCTGCCCCTGCTTGCTGTAGGCACGTTCGCGAGTGACGTTTTCCTGGTATTTACGATCGAACGGCGGGAAATAGATGTTCAAGCCCGCACCGACGGTTTCATAGTATTTACCGAAGCGCAGCACCACGGCTTGCTCCTGCTCATCCACTACGTAAATAGCACTGTAGAGCCAGATCGCGACCAGCGCGACCAGCCCAATACCGAGAAGACCCAGACCACCGCCCTTGCGCTGTCCACCCTCTTCACCGCCGCCACTACCACTGCGTTTCTTACCACCACCGAACAACCCATTAAGGCTTTCCTGTAGCTTTCGGAAGGCCTCGTCGAGATCTGGTGGCCCCTTGCGGTCGCCGCCCTTGCGCTTACCACCCCAAGGATCCTGATTATTCGAGTTGCCACCCGGCTCATTCCAAGCCATAGCGCTCTCCATCTGATAAAGCAAAGACGCGCCCACGGCGCGCCAACCAATGCTACAGAATGCCTGCGTTAGCGGCACAGCCGCTTTCTCAAGCTATTATTGCAAAGTGTGTTGCTCAATGAATTCTAGCGGTTGCATTCCTTCGCGACTCACCAGGCGATTGAACTCAACACGCGGCAAACGAACCGCCAGCAAACTGCCACCCTCGTTATCATGCTCTTCGCTCTGCACAGCGCCCAACTTGAAGAACTGTGCGCGCAGTCGAGCAAAACGCTGGGGCAAGCGCAAGGTGCCAACGAATAAATCGTCACCCAGCAGCTCAGCCACAGCTTGTTTAAGCAGACCTAATCCACGACCATCACGTGCAGACAACCAGACCCGCTGCGGCTTGCCATCGGCATCCCGCTGAATCTGCGGCTCTACGCCTTCGAGTAAGTCGAGCTTGTTATACACCTCAAGAATCGGTATTCCATCAGCGCCAATCTCGCCAAGCACTGCCATTACCTGCTCAATTTGCGACAAACGCTCCGGCTCGTGCGAATCGATGACATGCAGCAGCAAGTCAGAATTGCTTGACTCTTCAAGAGTGGCGCGAAACGCTTCGACCAGTTTGTGCGGCAAATGCCGGATAAATCCTACCGTATCAGCCAACACTATTGGCCCGAAGTCATTTAGCTCTAGCCGTCGTAGGGTCGGGTCGAGGGTAGCGAACAGTTGATCAGCCGCAAAAACGTTGGAGTCGGTCACTGAATTAAATAGCGTCGACTTGCCAGCGTTGGTGTAACCCACCAACGAAACAGACGGAATATCCGCGCGTTGACGACCTCTTCGAGCCTGATCCCGCTGACTGCGAACCTTTTCCAAGCGGCTCTTGATTTGCTTCACACGTACCCGCAGCAAACGCCGGTCGGTTTCCAGCTGGGTTTCACCTGGACCGCGCATGCCGATACCGCCACCCTGCCGTTCCAAGTGAGTCCATCCGCGAACCAGCCGCGTGCTCATATGATCAAGCTGAGCAAGCTCGACCTGCAATTTACCTTCATGAGTACGCGCACGCTGCGCGAAAATATCCAGAATCAAACCTGTACGGTCAAGAACGCGACATTCGAATACGCGTTCGAGGTTACGTTCCTGACTGGGCGTGAGGATGTGATTGAAGATAACGATGTCGACATGTTCAGCTTTTACCAGGTCGCGAAGCTCCTCGACCTTACCGCTGCCAATCAAATATTTGGCTGAAGGCCTGTGACGCGGTACGGTTATGAACGCAACCGTATCGGCTCCGGCCGAAATTGCCAACTCCTGAAACTCCTGCGGATCTTCGCGCGCCTCAGGATCCTGGCCATCCAAGTGAACGAGAATAGCCCGTTCACCACCACCGTGGCGCTCAAAGAACAAAGCAGACTCCTATCAGGCGTTACCTGGCTCAGCGTCACCCGCTTCGGTTTCGGTCGCGCTTGGCAAACGAATTGGACGAACAGGTACAACGGTAGAGATGGCGTGTTTGTAAACCATTTGGCTGACAGTGTTTTTCAGCAAAATCACGAACTGGTCAAAAGACTCGATAGTGCCTTGCAGCTTGATACCGTTAACCAGATAAATCGAAACCCCAACCTTTTCTTTACGCAAAGTGTTCAGGTAAGGGTCTTGTAGCGAATGCCCTTTTGACATGTGCCGCACTCCTTTAAGGATCAATAGAAAAAAATAGTAAGAAAATTGGCTTACGCCGCCACCCCCCAAGGATAGACGGCAATTGCAAGGTCTCAGCTCAATATGGAGACCGATCCCAAGTATTTCAAGGCACGCGGCAGATTGTCGCAAGCCAGGCTGTCCAACCAGCGCAAATCTTCCCAGCTCCGTAACCAAGTGAATTGCCGTTTGGCCAGCTGGCGTGTGGCAATGATGCCGCGCTCCTGCATCTGATCCCACATCATTTCGCCGTCCAGATATTCCCAGACTTGTCGATAGCCAACAGCCCTGATAGAGGACAACCCGGCATGCAGGTCACCTCTGGCTCGCAGGGCTAAGACCTCATCAACGAACCCCTGTTCCAACATCTGTGTAAATCGTTGCGTAATTCGTTCATGCAGCAAGTGGCGATCCACCGGAGCGATGGCCAACTTCGCGACAGTATAGGGCAATTGATGGCGTCCCGAAGCGGCTGCTTGGGCACTTTGCGCACTTTGTTGCTCGCGATGTGCGGTCATACTCAAACCGCTTACTCGATACACTTCCAGAGCTCTAATCAGACGCTGCGGATCGTTTGGATGGATTCGGGCAGCAGACACCGGGTCGATTTCCGCCAATTGATCGTGTAAATCTTGCCAACCGAGGGCTGCGGCTTCGGCCTCAAGGTGCGCACGAACAATAGGATCGGCCGGCGGCATGTCCGCCAGCCCCTCCTGCAGAGCCTTGAAATACAGCATGGTGCCGCCTACCAGCAGCGGAATTTTGCCGCGGGAAGTGATTTCAGCCATTGCAGCCAATGCATCTGCGCGAAAATCGGCGGCCGAGTAACTCTGCACAGGATCAAGAATATCGATCAACCGGTGCGGAAACTCAGCCAACTGTTCTTTGGAGGGCTTAGCGGTGCCGATGTCCATGCCCCGGTAAACAAGTGCAGAGTCTACGCTGACCAGTTCACACGGAAGCGCTCTGGCGAGCGCCATTGCCAAATCGGTTTTGCCAGCAGCGGTTGGTCCCATCAGGAAAATCGCCGGGGGTAAGTCACTCATCAGCGACCGCGCAGAAACAGTTTGTCCAGATCATCCAGACCCATCTGTGTCCAGGTCGGGCGGCCGTGATTGCATTGGCCGCTGCGCTCAGTGTTCTCCATGTCACGTAGCAAGCCGTTCATTTCCGGCAGAGCCAGTCGCCGATTCGCACGCACCGCACCGTGACAGGCCATGGTGCCAAGCAATTCATTGAGGTGCGCTTGGATACGGTCGCTGGTGCCGTATTCCATCAGGTCAGCCAGCACATCGTGGACCAATCGGTTGGCTTCGGCCTGCTTAAGGAGCGCCGGAATTTGCCGAATCGCCAAGGTTTCCGGCCCTAATCGCTGCAGTTCGAAACCCAGACGTTGGAACCAAACCATGTGCTCGTCGGCGCAATCGGCTTCACGCTGACTGACAGCGATGGATTCCGGCACCAGTAGCGGCTGGCCGCTTAGCCCTTCGCTGGCCATAGCGATTTTCAGGCGCTCATACATGATGCGTTCGTGGGCAGCATGCATGTCCACCAACACCAGACCCTGTGCATTTTCCGCGAGGATATAAATACCCTTGAGCTGCGCCAGAGCATAACCCAGCGGAGGAATATCGTCTTGGGAATGGGGCAACGGTGCCGAACCCGCGCCTGGCAACGGCGCAAAGAACTCTCTGTATGCACTCTGGGCTTCAGCCGCTGGCAATACCGCACCAGCCCGCGGTGGCGAATATTGGTACTGGTAACCGGCCCCTGCCCCCGTGCCGGCAGGCCGTGCGTAGGGCTCGGCTTGCGGTTGCTCCAGTAGATTACTGGCCAGTCGCATTTCGCCCTGCGGCCCGAACTCGCCAGCATCTGGTCCGGTCGGACGCACGATAGCCGTCACCGGTACCGAGCCGCTCAAATGATCTTCAGGACGGACATCGCCAAGAGCTCGGTGCAACGTGCCGTATAAAAAGTCGTGAACCATACGCCCATCACGGAAGCGAACTTCGTGCTTGGTCGGGTGTACGTTGACGTCGACAACTGCTGGATCGACTTCGAAAAACAATACAAACGTCGGATGACGGCCGTTGAACAACACGTCGCGGTACGCCTGACGTACAGCGTGAGCAACCAGCTTGTCGCGCACGGCACGGCCGTTCACATAAAAATATTGAAGATCAGCCTGGCTACGAGAGAACGTCGGCAAACCGACCCAGCCCCAGAGGTGCAGGCCATTGCGCTCGACCTCGATAGGCAGCGCTTGCTCCAGGAAACCCGCACCACAGATAGCGGAAACACGCCGAGCGCGGGCGTTGTCATCATTGGCTTCGTGCAGGCTAAAAATGGTTTTCCCGTTGTGTCGCAGATGAAACGCGACGTCGAAACGCGCCAGCGCCATGCGTTTGATCACTTCTTGCAGGTGATCAAATTCGGTTTTTTCTGCCTTGAGAAACTTACGCCGCGCGGGCGTATTGAAGAACAGATCCCGAACTTCCACCGATGTTCCTACGGGATGCGCTGCGGGTTGCACCCGGGACGCCATATCGCGGCCTTCGGTTTCGACCTGCCACGCCTGATCGGCGTCTTTGGTGCGGGAAGTCAGGGTCAACCGTGCTACAGAGCTGATCGAGGCCAATGCTTCGCCACGAAAGCCCAGACTCATGACGCGCTCAAGGTCCTCCAGTGCGCGAATCTTGCTAGTGGCGTGACGCGCAAGGGCCAACGGCAAATCGTCGGAAGAGATACCACCGCCATCGTCGCGCACCCGCAGTAGCTTGATTCCGGCCTGTTCGACGTCTATGTCGATACGCTTAGCACCCGAGTCGAGGCTATTTTCCAACAACTCTTTGATCACTGACGCGGGCCGCTCCACCACTTCGCCAGCGGCGATCTGGTTAGCGAGTCGCGGGCTTAGCAGCTCTATCCGGCTACTGCCGCCGACCAACTCATTCATGGCTGAGCTACCAACGTTGTGTTTGGGATATTTAATCGCTGACCAATCAATAATTCGTCGGTCTTAAGGTGATTGGCATTGCGTAAACTGCCGACGCTTACCTGATAACGCACAGCTATCATTCCCAGCGTCTCACCTGAACGGACAGTATGATCACGCGGTCCTTGGACAATTTTTCCGTTATCTCGTAACCATGCGATATAAGTGCCCAGAGGCGGGTTTTGCTGGAAGAACTGCCTGACGCCAGCACTGATCGACCGCGCCAAGGCTTGCTGATGAGAAGCCCCGGTCAGCTTCGCAGCCTCCGCAGCGTTGGAGATGAAACCGGTTTCCACCAAAATCGACGGGATATCGGGGGATTTGAGCACCATGAACCCCGCTTGCTCAACCCGTGATTTATGCAAAGACGTAACGCGACCAATGTTGCTCAGCACCTTCTGCCCAACGTTTAGGCTTGACGATAAAGAAGCTGTCATGGACAGGTCGAGCAGCACGCCCGCCAGCATCTTGTCTTTGTCGTCCAGGCTTACTGCGCCTGCCCCGCCGATCAAGTCAGAACGGTTTTCGCTGTCGGCTAGCCAGCGTGCAGTTTCGGACGTGGCGCCGCGCTCGGACAGCGCAAACACTGAAGCTCCAAACGCCGCTGTTGACGGGGCTGCGTCGGCGTGAATCGAGACGAACAGGTCAGCGCCCTTTTTGCGTGCGATCTCAGTGCGCTTGCGCAGCGGGATAAAATAATCGCCGGTACGCGTCAGTTCGGCGCGATAGCCTTTCTCTGCGTTAATCTGGCGCTGCAGTTCTTTGGCGATGGACAGCACGATATCTTTCTCTTTCTGACCTCGTGCACCACCTGCGCCGGGGTCTTCACCGCCGTGGCCCGCGTCAATAGCAATCACAATATCGCGCTTGCCGTTGGGCACGGGAATCAGTTTGATTTCAGGTTTAGCGGGACTGACAGGCACGGCAGGTGCTGTGTTGGCCGCAGTGTCCGGGATGGTCGGACTTGGATTGGCATCGGCGGCATCATCGAATAGGTCCACCACCAGTCTATTGCCGTACTGTTGGTTCGGCGCCAACATAAAGCTTTTTGGCGTAACTGCTTTTTTCAGGTCGATGACCACTCGCAGATCAGTGGGTGAGCGTTGCGCAGAGCGCATGCTGATAATCGGCGTATTGGCCGTGGACAGCTTCAGCGGGGCAGCCATAGTTGCGCCGTTGATGTCGATGACTAAACGATCCGGGGAGGTGAGGGTGAACACGCTGTGCTGTACAGGGCCGGTAAGATCAAAAACCAATCGCGTGTTGTCCGGCGCACGCCATAGGCGAACACTTCGGACCTGTGAGGCAGCTATAGCATCAACAGCCAGTGCCGTGAGCAGCAGACCTACAACAGTAACAAGCGCGCGCATGCGCATACCTAACCCCATCATTTATTAAAATTTCGAAGCCAAAGCGGCACACCAGGTATCACCACGGGAGTTATTTGGACTCAAAGTCAGCGTTCGACCTTCCGCATGCGGCCCAATGGTAATGGTCAAGTCAGGCTTTGGCAAAAAACCCTCACCCTTTTGAGGCCACTCGATCAGGCAAAGCGCCCCGCCATCGAAGTAATCCCTAATACCCATATACTCTAGCTCTTCGGGGTCAACCAGCCTATACAGATCAAAGTGATACGCGCGAATCATGCCAATTTCATAAGGTTCTACCAACGTAAAGGTCGGGCTTTTAACCGCCCCTTCATGACCGAATCCCCGAATGATCCCTCGTGACAAGGTAGTTTTACCCGCGCCCAGATCGCCTTTCAAAAAAATGATGCCCACCCCGGCAGTAACCTGGGCGATACGCGAACCGAAGCTCATCATGGCGTCTTCATTGACCATATGCAGCGTTAGTTCAGACAAGGTGAATGCTCCTCCAATAAGCGACGAATGGTTGGTATCAAATCAGTGGCCGCCACCCCGCGCCCCTTTGCACCTGCCTGCTCACCTGCGCGAGCGTGCAACCATACAGCCAGGCACGCTGCTTCAAAAGCTGGCAGCTTCTGCGCCATCAACGCTCCAATTAGTCCAGACAGCACATCGCCTAGTCCAGCAGTTGCCATGGCAGGGTGACCGTGATTACAGAGCGCCAAGCGTCCATCAACGTCGGCGATCAAACTTCCCGAGCCCTTGAGCACTACTACCGATTGATATTTTTGCGCCAGCCCGCGTGCCGCTGCCGGACGATCTGCCTGAACTTGTTTAATACTGATCCCTAACAAGCGCGCAGCTTCGCCGGGATGCGGTGTGATGACACTGTGCGACGGTAACGAAACCCAGCCGCGTGCCAACTGATTCAAGGCGTCAGCGTCCCAGACCTGCGGCCGCTGAACATTAGCGGCCGCAGACAACAAAGCGCGCCCCCAACTTTCCTGCCCCAGCCCCGGACCGACGACCAGCACAGTCGCTGGCTCAATCAACGCACCTAACTCGTTGGACGAGCGAATACCTGCGCACATCACCTCCGGCAGACGCGTCAGGGCGGCAGGCACATGGGCTTGACGAGTTGCCAAGGTGACCATGCCCGCACCACTGCGCAATGCGCACTCAGACGACAATACAATGGCGCCGCCGAAACCGTGATCCCCACCGACCAGCAACACCCGACCAAACATGCCTTTGTTGGCTGTTACAGCACGGGCAGCCAAACGGGGGGCGTTTACCTCTTTTAATAACTGGGCGCTGACCGGCATTGAAGCGACAATTGCCGAGTCAGCTTGCAAGTCGTCGAAGACCAATTCGCCCACCTCATCCGCACCATCTCCGGTGAACAACCCGATCTTCAGCCCGATAAACGTCACCGTGAGCTGCGCTCGCACAGCAACGCCGAGCCTTGCACCAGTGTCGGCGGACAATCCGGACGGTATGTCCACCGACGCAACCGGCAGACCGCTGGCATTGATCGCGTTGATCGCACCGAGATAGGGTTCGCGAACATCGCCGCTCAGGCCGGTGCCCAGCAATGCGTCCAACACGATACCGCTCAAGGATTGTTCGGCGGTCCAACGTTCAATGACAACGCCTGCGATGACCGCATCCGCATGTGCTTGCCCCGCGTCACCGAACAGTTGCGACGGATCACCCACAGCCAGGACAGTCACATGCCACCCGGCTTGCCGAGCCAATACGGCGACTAAATAGCCATCGCCTGCGTTGTTGCCATGCCCTGCCATGACGGTTAACTCCCGCGCTTGTGGCCAATGGCGACGAAGGGCGCGCCACGTGGCATGGGCCGCACGCTGCATCAATTCCAGGCCAGGCGTGCCATTGGCAATCAGCTTGGCGTCAAGATCTCGCACCTGCGCGGCGCAATACAACGCGTCGGGTAATTGAGCTTTAGTGAGTTGCATGCGTTATCGGGCTCCAATGTCTGGCAGAATTATACGCACCTCAGCTCCGGTTGCCCCTTTCGCATGCCCGTTATTACTGCCGATCAGCCAATTACTGCCGACCTGGCCGACCTCGCCCAATCGATCAAGGACTGGGGTCGCGAGCTGGGCTTTCAACAAGTGGGCATTACCGACCTGGAGCTGGGCGAACACGAACAGCATTTACAACGCTGGCTGGAGGCAGGTCACCACGGCGAGATGGACTATATGGCAGCCCATGGCAGCAAACGTTCGCACCCGGAGGAGTTGGTGCCCGGTACGTTGCGCGTGGTGTCGTTGCGCATGGATTATCTACCGGGCGATACCGAGATGGTCCAGCGCTTGGCCGAATCAGAAAAGGCCTACGTCTCTCGTTATGCCCTGGGTCGGGATTACCACAAGCTAATCCGCAAGCGCGTACAACAATTGGCTGACCGCATTCAGCAGGTTATTGGCCCGTTTGGTTATAGGGCCTTCGTTGACAGCGCGCCGGTCCTAGAGAAAGCCATCGCTGAAAAAGCCGGGCTGGGCTGGATTGGCAAAAACACGCTGGTACTGAATCGCAAAGCGGGCAGTTATTTTTTCCTCAGCGAATTGTTTGTCGACCTGGCCCTGCCCGTCGATCCGCCCCACGCCACCGAACATTGCGGAAGCTGCACAGCGTGCATGGACATCTGCCCCACAGCAGCCTTTGTCGGCCCCTACCAACTAGACGCCCGGCGCTGTATTTCTTACCTGACCATTGAGCTTAAAACTGCGATTCCCGAAGAGTTACGCCCGCTGATAGGCAACCGGGTATTCGGTTGTGATGACTGCCAGATTGTCTGCCCCTGGAATCGCTTCGCTCGAGCCACCAGCCAAGGGGATTTTCAACCCCGGCACAACTTGGACAACGCAGGCCTGGCTGAGCTGTTCCTTTGGGATGAAAGCACCTTTCTCAGCAACACCGAAGGCTCACCGCTACGCCGTGCGGGTTATGAACGTTGGCTGCGCAATTTGGCGGTGGGGCTGGGCAATGCCCCGTCGACCATACCGGTGCTGGAAGCGCTTGAGGCAAGGCGTGATCATCCGTCAGAGTTGGTTCGCGAGCATGTTGACTGGGCGTTGCGGCGGCATGGTCGGTGAAGACCTGAACTCGGCACCGCAGGAACCTTGTGGGACCGAATTTATTCGGGAATGGATTTCACATCACCGACGCCTTCCCGAATAAATTCGGTCCCACAGATAACAACCCGGTGCTGCGCTATTGCGGCATGTCGCGATAGATGAACTTGGGCATTTCCCAACAGAACCGAATCGCCAGCAGCCTGAATAGCAGGCCTCCCGACAGAGTAATCAGAATCGCTTGCTCGTTCGGCAGCGCCAGGTAATGGCAGAGCAAGAAACACCAAGCGGCGGCAAACGAAACGCTGGCATACAGCTCGCGACGGAAGACCAACGGGATGTCATTGCAGAAAATATCCCGCAAAATTCCGCCAAACACCCCAGTAATCACCCCGCAAACCGAGGCCACCATCAAGCCGTTGCCGGTTTCCAGCGCCGTCATGCAGCCGATCAAGGTAAATGCCACTAGCCCCAAGGCGTCCAGCACCAAAAACAATGAACGCAAGTGACGCATCAACGGCGCGATGACGATCGTCATCAGAGCAGCAACGCTGGTCAGAATCAGGTATTCCGGGTGTTTGACCCACGTCAGCGGATAGTTTCCCAGCAGGACGTCGCGAACCGAACCGCCACCCAATGCCGTGACGCAAGCGATCAACACCACGCCAAACCAGTCCATTCCGCGGCGCCCCGCTGACAAGGCACCGGTCATAGCCTCTGCGGTTATGGCGATGAGATAAAGCATCAGCAACATGGCAGGGTCCCTGTAAAAAGGCGCGCAGTCTATTTGGGACTCAATAAGTTGGGTCCCAAATAGAATCTGCATCGTTCCGGTCTGAATGCCGATTACACCTTAATGAAGCGCTCACGGTAGTAGCGCAGTTCACCAATGGATTCGCGGATATCGTCTAGCGCCAAATGAGTGCCACCCTTTTTATATTTCAGTTCGGGCGCCCAACGTGCTGCCAGCTCCTTCAGGGTGGATACATCAAGGTTACGGTAATGGAAGTAGTTTTCCAGCAACGGCATGTGCCGATACAAGAAACGACGATCCTGGCAGATGCTGTTGCCACAAATCGGCGAGGTGCGCTCTGGAACCCATTGCTGGATGAACGCCAACGTCTGCGCCTCGGCTTCTGCGGCACTGATGCGGCTGTCGCGAACCCGTTGAACCAAGCCAGAACCGCCATGTTGACGCGTGTTCCACTCATCCATCGCCGCCAACGTCGCGTCGCTCTGATGCACAGCAATCACCGGACCTTCGGCCAGCGTGTTCAACTCGCTGTCGGTGATGATGGTCGCCATTTCGATAATGACGTCGGTATCAGGGTCCAAACCGGTCATTTCCAGATCGATCCAAATCAGATTTTGCGTGTTCTGCATGTCAGCGCTCCTCAACTTAGGCGCGCAGTTTAGCCTAGCCGAGCGTGCTAGACTCCTTCGCGTTTATCTAATCAGCTGCTTTATCAAATCGGAACACCCATGGCCAAACGCCAACTCAATCGTCGTCAAAACTGGCGCATCGAAAAGATTCAAGGCGAGCGCGCTGCGCGTGCTGCCAAACGTGAATCGGCAACCCTTGAAACCCTTGAGGGCGGTGACCTCGGTCCTGAGCAGACCGGGCTAGTCATCGCGCACTTTGGCGTACAGGTCGAAGTCGAAGTGCAAGAAGGTGAACAGGCCGGCCAGGTTTGCCGTTGCCACTTGCGCGCCAACCTGCCCGCTTTGGTTACTGGCGACCGAGTCGTCTGGCGTGCTGGCAATCAAGGCATCGGCGTCATCGTCGCGCAATTGCCGCGCACTACCGAGCTTTGTCGCCCGGACAGCCGTGGTCAGCTGAAGCCTGTGGCTGCCAACGTCGATATGATCGTAATCGTCTTTGCTCCCTTGCCTGAACCTCATGCCAACCTGATCGACCGTTATCTGGTTGCGGCTGAGCATGCAGGCATCCGCCCCCTGTTACTGCTGAACAAAGCGGACCTGATCGACGATCAGAACGCCCCGGCGCTGAACGCATTGCTGGCGGTTTACCGGCAGTTGGGCTATCCATTACTGGAGGTGTCTGCACACCAAGGCGACGGCATGCAACAGCTGCAAGATCAGCTGGATGGGCGAATCAGCGTGTTTGTGGGTCAGTCCGGGGTGGGCAAATCATCGCTGGTAAACAGCTTGCTGCCAGAAGTCGAAGCACGTGTAGGGCCGCTTTCGGAACAGTCCGGCCAAGGTACGCATACCACGACCACTGCCCGCCTGTTCCACTTCCCGCGTGGCGGCGATCTGGTCGACTCCCCTGGTATTCGCGAGTTTGGCTTGGGGCACGTCAGTCGCTCAGATGTGGAAGCCGGTTTTATCGAGTTCAATAACTTGATCGGCACCTGCCGGTTCCGCGATTGCAAACATGACCGTGAGCCCGGCTGCGCACTGCTCAAGGCCCTGGAAGAAGGTCGCGTGCAGCAGCAGAGGATGAACAGCTACCGCTCAATCATCGCCAGCCTGCCGGAAAACAGTTACTGACTCGGCCTGTCCAACGTTTTCTGTAGATGCCGCCTTGACCCTCACCACGTCACTGCCCTTCGCCAACAAGCTGGCTCTACAGAGAAACGGAACAAGAACTACTTTTTGGGCTGATCTATCTTCAATGCGTTGTCTTCAAAAATGTTGAGCTTTTGCCGAAGCTCATGTGGCTGCACAGCCTCATCGGGATTAACCGGAACCGGCGCGCTTGAGGCAGGAGCGTCCGGCGTCACGGGTCCGGTAGCGGGTGAAGGCGCGGGAGCGGTACCGTTCAGCGACGGTGACAATGTTCCGTCGATACGCTGCTGAGCTTTCTTCGTCAGTACAATAATGTCGATGCGACGGTTGATCGCGCTTTGCGGATGCTCCTTGTCGTACAAGGATGACGAGGCATAGCCTACAACCCTTGCCACCTGCGGTTCCGGATAACCACCTGCAACCAACGCCCGACGAGCCGCGTTAGCCCGGTTCGCCGACAACTCCCAGTTACCGAACTCGCCACTGACTGCGTAGGGCGTCGCGTCGGTGTGACCGCTAATGCTGATCTTGTTCGGCACTGCTTTAATGGTGTCGGCCATGGCCAACAAGATGTCTTCGAAATATGGTTTCAAGCGCGCACTGCCAATGTCAAACATCGGCCGGTTTTCCGCATCCATTATTTGGATGCGCAAACCATCCTGAGTAATCTCGAATTGAATCTGGTCCTTGAATTTCTTCAACTGCGGATTTTCATCGACCTTAGCCTGCAGCTCTTGCAAGAGCATATCCAAGCGTTCTTGCTCAACTTGTTCCGCCAGTGTTTCAGACTGGTCGGTCTCGGTCTTGATTTTATCCGGCTGCGGTTCGGACTTGACCTCAGGGTTGAGAGTCTTGTCCGGCGCCAGCGCGGGCGAGCCGCCCAAATCAATAACATAAGGCGTGCCGCTTTCGGTGAACCCTATAGGGTCTTTGAAGTACCCGGCAATCTGAATTTTTTGCTGAGGGGTTGCAGAGGACATCAGCCACAACACCAGGAAGAACGCCATCATCGCCGTCGCAAAGTCGGCGAATGCAATTTTCCATGCGCCGCCGTGATGCCCAGCGGCATAGCGCTTGACGCGCTTGACAATTATTGGCTGATTATTTTCCATGACTCAGCGACCGCGAACCGCTTGTTCAAGCTCACTGAAGCTAGGTCGGTGCTTGGGGTACAAGACCTTGCGACCGAATTCCACCGCCAGCGAAGGCGGCATACCGGACGCTGAGGCAACCAGCGAGGCCTTGATGGACTCGAACACATTAAGTTCTTCCTTGGCATCGTGAGCCAAGGACGTTGCCAACGGGCCAAAGAAACCATACGCAGCAAGAATACCGAAGAACGTACCCACCAGCGCCGCACCCACGTGCGTACCGATAGCAGCCTGATCACCATCACTCAACGACGCCATGGTCACCACGATACCTAGCACGGCCGCAACGATACCGAAACCGGGCATGGCGTCAGCAATACCGGTAACCGCGTGCGAAGGATGCTCAAGCTCTTCCTTCATGCTTTGCAGTTCCATGTCGAACAAGCCTTCAAGCTCGTGCGGCGCCATATTCCCTGATGACATGATCCGCAGGTAGTCGCAGATGTAAGCGGTCATACGCTCATCTTTGAGCACGCCAGGGTATTTAGCGAAAATGGGACTGGCCGAGGCGTCTTCGATGTCACCTTCAATCGCCATCATGCCTTCGCGGCGGCTTTTGTTGAGAATTTCGTAGACCAGACCCAGGATTTCCAGATAAAACGTGTGAGAAAATCGGGAGCTGAACATCTTCAGCGATTTCTTGATCACATGCATGGTCATGTAACCGGGGTTGGCCTGAAGAAATGCTCCAAAGGCGGCGCCACCGATGATCATGACCTCGAAAGGCTGGATCAATGCCCCGATCTTGCCGTGTGACAGGACGTATCCGCCGAGAACGCTCGCGAAAACGACAATAATGCCGATAATTTTAGCCATATAGAGAGAGTTCTTACTGAGTAGGGTTCGAGATCATGAGTGGAAGTTCTTGAAACTCTTCTTCTACTTATCGGCGTAAGTGCGCCAGACTATAGTCAGTTCAGGCGAAAAGCCAGTTCGACCCTAGTAGCAGGGCGCTTGCACTGACATGCCATGAGTGTTGCATCCAATATTTGTCCTAATTATTAGCCGTACAGGCCGCCTGCAATGCCACCAGAAGCATCAGCACCGCTCCCCATTCCACGCACCCTTGACGCATGGCACAAACAATTGGACGCGATTCGCCTGCCGGTACCAATCGACAGCCACGCCCAAGTACTGAGCGCGCTTGGTGATAACCGTCGGTCGCTACGCGACATCGCTGAATTGATGCAGGAAAGCCCTTCGTTGGTCCTCAGCGTTTTGCGCGAGGTCAACCATCACAGCATGGGCTTGAGCGAGCCAGCGGAAAGTCTAGAGGTGGCAATTAACCGTCTGGGTCTGAAGCGGACAGAAGAGCTCCTGCAACGTCTACCGGCCCTGGAGTTCGAAGATATTTCGCCGAATTTGCGACAATTTCAAATGATCAGCCAACATGCAATGCAGCAGGCCAACGGTCTGTTCGCCGGCCGCCTGGCGCGGCTATGGCAGGATATACATTGGGGTAGCCTGCTGTTTTTGTCTCCGCTCTGGCCGATGGCTCTCGCGCACCCGAAACTGCTTGAAGAATGGGAGCTACGCGTAATTCACAAAGGTGAGTCGGCGCGCATTGTCGAGAACGCATTGTTCGGGGTTAGCCTGCTCAAGCTATGCCAAAATCTGGCCGTCGCATGGCGTCTACCCATCTGGGTAACTCAGGGCTATAACGCGCTGATCAATGAGCGTCGGCTGCTGGTTAAAGCATTGCATATTGCTCGCGACCATCTGAATCCATTGCATCAGAGGCAATGCCTCGACGCAGACCCCGCACTGCGTCGCTGGCTTAATCAGCCCGCCAATACAATCCTTCTCGCAAACGGCATTGCATTGTCTGCACAACAAGCCTGGGACAGCCCGCACAGCCTGCGCTGGCAAACGCTGACCTGCCTTTACCTGCAAATTTCGCTGGATGAACTTCAACAGCAAGTACATCAACAAGCAGTACAAAGCGCTCGAAAACATTATGCGACAGGGCTATGGCACCCTGCCGAGGCGCTCATTTGGCCAGCGGAAACACGGCGTATTCATCGTGGAATGTTACCCGCCCCTCCACCCTCAGCCGAAGCTCTACACCAGTGGCGAAAGTATTGCACCGAGCTATTGGAGGAACCTAGTCGATTCAATAATGCCATGCACCTCACAACACTTGCCCGCGACGCACTGGTTGCCTGCGGTATGCAGCGCGTCATGCTGCTGATGATTGATCGTAATATGACTGTTTTACGTGTCCATCAAATTGCCGGGTTGGAAAAGGACGCCATGCACCTGACACTGGACATCGCGCAGAGTACGGTGTTGCAGCGCCTATTGGCTCAGCCGACTCAATTACGCCTGACGCCCGCGAATAATGCTCAATTTTCAGCTTTGCTGCCCGCAAGATTAAAAAGCCTGTTTAGCGGCGACCATTTATTGTTGCGCTCGCTCAGCAGCAAAGAGCGAGTGGTGATGTTGGTGTTTGCGGATCAGGGTGGTGGACCTCTTTCGGAAATCAGCGTCCAGGCATTCGGCAAAACCTCGCAATGCATCGAACGCGCACTTAGCAGCTTCAGCAATCGCAAAGTCTGAAGTCTCCGAATCAGGCGGTTGCCCCACGGGCGGCGTCGAAGGCCGGGCGGCATCTTGTAACGTAATTAAGTTAAGCCCGGTGCGCCTACGCGGGCGTCAGGCACAGCTGTCAGAGACGGCGATGGGATCTCTAAGCTACAATTCGCCTCTTTTTTCTGGAGATCTCACATGTCTGAATTCTCTAGCTTGCCGTTAGTCATAGAGCCCAGCGACTTGCTGTCCCGTCTTGACGCGCCTGAGTTGATCCTCATCGACCTGACCAGCAGCGCTCGCTATGGCGCCGGACATATTCCAGGCGCACATTTTGTTGACCCAAAACGCACCCAACAGGGGCAGGCACCGGCACCGGGGTTACTGCCCTCGCTCGCCCAACTGGAAGTGTTGTTCGGCGAGCTAGGGCATAACTCCAAAGCAGTTTATGTGGTCTACGACGACGAGGGTGGCGGGTGGGCCGGACGTTTCATTTGGTTGTTAGATGTGATTGGTCACTCGCACTACCACTATCTGGATGGCGGCCTGCACGCTTGGCTGGGTGAAGACCTGCCCCTGTCGACCGAGGCTCCAGAGACCGTTGGCGGCCCGGTGCCACTGACTTTGCACGGGGAACCCACTGCAACTCGCGAATATTTACAGAGTCGTTTGGGTGCGGCAGATCTGGCCGTCTGGGATGCACGCGGACCTACTGAATATTCCGGTGAAAAAGTCCTCGCGGCTAAAGCCGGTCACGTTCCGGGCGCAGTGAACTTCGAGTGGACCGCTGGCATGGACCCTACACGTAACTTGCGTATTCGTAAGGACATGCCGCAAATCCTCGAAAGGCTAGGCATTACCCCGGACAAAGAGATCATTACCCACTGCCAGACCCACCACCGATCAGGCTTTACCTATTTGGTGGCCAAGGCGCTGGGCTATCCCCGGGTAAAAGGCTACGCGGGCTCTTGGGGTGAATGGGGCAACCATCCCGATACGCCAATCGAGAAATAAGACACGCTGCAAACCGTAGCTATTTATTAAGAACATGTTAGGAAATGTAATGAAACAGCGTTTGTTTATCTTCAGCCAATACTTTCTTGCGCACCATCTGCTGTCCCGTCTGGCCGGCTGCGTAGCCGAATGCCGGGTCCGGTGGTTCAAAAATGCATTCACTGCCTGGTTTGCTCGGCGCTATCAGGTGGACATGACGCAAGCGCTGGTTGAAGACCTGACTGCTTACGATCACTTCAATGATTTTTTCACCCGTGCATTAAAGCCAGGTGCTCGACCGCTGGATCAAACTCCGGGTGCGATTCTCAGCCCTGCTGACGGAGCAATCAGCCAAATGGGCCCTATTGAGCATGGTCGAATTTTCCAGGCCAAGGGTCACAGTTTCAGCGTGCTTGAACTTCTGGGTGGCGATGCCAATCTTTCTGCGCCATTCATGGGAGGCGAGTTTGCAACGGTCTATCTGTCGCCAAAAGACTACCACCGTGTACACATGCCATTAGCCGGCACCTTGCGTGAAATGGTTTATGTTCCTGGACGCCTCTTCTCGGTTAATCAGACCACAGCCGAAAACGTTCCCGAGCTGTTTGCCCGTAACGAACGGGTCGTCTGCGTGTTCGATACCGAGTGTGGTCCGATGGCCGTCGTTCTGGTGGGTGCAATGATCGTTGCCTCGATCGAGACCGTGTGGGCCGGTCTGGTCACTCCCCCGAAGCGCGAACTGAAAACAGTACGCTACGACGAAACCGCTCGTGCACCGATTCACCTGGAAAAGGGAGCAGAGCTCGGACACTTCAAACTCGGCTCAACTGCCATTGTGTTGTTTGGACCCAATCAGGTGAATTGGGCGGGACAACTGGGCGCTCTCAGCTCGGTTCAAATGGGTCAAGCGCTCGGCCACGCTAACCAGGCATGACATCAAGTCACGCCGTTAGCAGCATCACACCGATAGGCTGTTAGGAACAATCTGACAGCCATGGCGGATAAAAGACCATAGAAAGCAGCCAGCGCAAGCCGATGCTGCTAGAGTCGGTTGTCGGACTTGGCTTTGTTTAGAATGAGCAACCGCTCTAGCCATTGCGTGATTGGAGTTTCCCGAGCAAATGAGTAATTCAAGTCTTCATCTGTCGTTGCGCGCGCCTATGCCTTCGCCGACGCAGTTGAGTCTGTCGTTTTGCGAGCCTACGCCGCGTGACTTGAAACGCTGGATTGCCGTTCTGCCCAAAGCCAATCTAGGTGAGACCGCTCGCTTGCTTTATCAGGCCTTGGGCGAACTTAACCATCTGTTGACACCCAGCGAAAACCGCCTACAGCTGCTTGAACTACTGCGCCCAGAGGTCTATTACGTCTGCAAGAACCTTGAGCGGCATTTCCTAAGTCAGGCCATCGTGCTCGACGAGCGCCCACGCAAAGTCGCCAACCTGTGCCAAGCACTTCAGAACCAGCTGGCGGCGGGCTACAAACAGATCATTGTCCGTATCTCACCGCGCTTTTCCAAAGACCGCACCACGCTGCTGGCCACGGCAACGCAGCGTGCACTACACAGCCTAAATGGCACGCTCATTCGAGCGAGCCAACTGTACTGTCCCGTGCCGGAAGGCTTATGGCTGGAACTGCATCAGATTTACCTGATTGCTCGCCACCATCAATTGCACAACATTGCGATACCCGACCCTCTCGCCAGCCACACTAAGACGATGAGCGCAGAACAAACCTATGTAGTGGCCGTCTTGCTGGGTTGTTCACGCTGCAATCAAATGCGCCAACTCAACATCGGTCGACTCGCCGAGGTTCTAGAGCCTTGGAGCCGACTGGTAAAGCTGCAATCTCCTGCCGAGCCTTCCAGCCTGTTCGCTGTAGCACAGGATGCTGATGCCCCTCCACGCTATAAGTCGCTCTACCTGGAGGAGCAAATGCCAAGTCTACTGGGTATCAACCCACTGTCTTTGGCGTCAGCAATCAAGGCATATCTCGATTTGCCCGTCGATAAGCGCGCAGGCTCAGAGCTTCTGGTACCCCACGGTTTTTCTCTCGACCTGCTACAACATTTGGCTGCTGCGTGGGGCGACGTCTCGGAAAGAACATTTCAGCGCACTGCGGGGCAAGGCCACCTCACGCTGTGCATCGGCATGAGTGCACTGCACTACTACCTGGGTGGCCAAAAGTCGTTCAGCGAAATGCTTAAAATCCCCGCCATGAACAAAGCCGCGCAATTTCATACCCAACTTTCGATTAATGCGACGATCGATCCCTGGTCAGCCGCCTTCGACGCCGCCCGGGAGTCTTCTGCACAGCCATATGAAGAAATTCGGTACGAGCACGTCGACGTCGACGGTGGTGATTTAGCTTCGAATACTCAGCACACATTCCCTACGTTCGCACTGAATGTCATTAACCACAGCCCCGGCGGTTACTGCTTGGCATGGCCGAAAGACGTTCCCAGCCAATTGCAGGCTGGGGAAATGGTCGGCATTCAGGATGGCAGCGGTCAAGGCTGGAGCATCGCCGTCGTGCGCTGGATTCGTCAGGTACGTAGCGGCGGCACGCAAATGGGTATTGAGCTGGTGGCACCGTTTGCCCAGCCCTGCGGCTTGCAGTTGATGCGTAACACTGACCCCGCCAGCCCCTATCTGCGCGCGTTATTGCTGCCCGAAGTGCGGGCAATCGATCAGCCAGCGACCTTGCTTGCGCCACGATTACCGTTTCAGGAAGGCCTGAGCGTAATGATCAACAACAGCGGCGATGAGCATCGCGCAGCTCTAGGTAAACGCCGCGCAGGCACGGGCAGTTTCAACCAGTTCGAATATAAAACCATCGAAATGCCACGTAAGTCGCCATCGCTCGATACGGTGCCCGAAGAAGAATTTGATTCGTTGTGGACATTATTATGATCGGTCATGCGGCGTGGCCAAAGCACCGCAATATTTTATCAACCTCGCCCGTCGCGATCCCGAAAGCCCAGCAGATAAAGAATTCCGTCCAGGCCCAATGTAGAGATCGCCTGCCTTGCTGATTGTTTCACTAACGGTTTGGCCCTGAATGCTACGCCTAGACCCGCGATCGCCAGCATCGGCAGGTCATTGGCGCCATCTCCAACGGCAATGGTCTGCTCCAGGCTCAAGCCTTCCTTTTGCGCCAATTCACGCAGCAGATCAGCTTTGCGCTGTGCATCGACAATGGGCTCAATGGCCACGCCAGTCACTTTACCGTCGACCACTTCCAGCTCGTTGGCAAACACATAGTCGATGCCGAGCTTCGCTTGCAGCTGTTTTGCGAAGTACGTGAAACCACCCGATAAAATCGCGGTTTTGTAACCCAGTCGCTTGAGCTCCGCGAACAATGTTTCGGCGCCCTCGGTCAAGCGTAACGAGGCGCCGATTTCATCCAGCACGCTGACATCCAGACCTTTGAGCAACGCCAGACGCTCTTTGAAACTGGCGCGAAAGTCCAGCTCGCCGCGCATCGCGCGCTCTGTGATTTCAGACACCAACTCTCCGATGCCGGCGGCCTTGGCCAGCTCGTCGATGACTTCGGCCTCGATTAATGTCGAGTCCATGTCGAACACCGCCAGACGCCGATTACGCCGAAATAAAGAGTCCTGTTGGAAAGCAATATCGACATTCAACTCCTGCGCGACACTCAAAAATTCAGCCTGCATCGCCTTCGGATCTGCAGGCTCGCCCCGCACCGAAAACTCAATACAACCTTTGCCTTTGTCGGCGGGCGTGTTTAAAGGCATCCGCCCGGACAGTCGATCTATCTGGTCAATATTCAAACCGTATTTAGCCGTGATCGAACTGACACGCTGCAACTGCTCCGCCGTCACCTTGCGTGTCAGCAACGTCACGATATGCCGCGCCTTGCCTTGGCCGTCAACCCACTGCTCATAGTCTTCTTCGGAGACAGCCGTGAAGCGCACTTGCTGATCGAGTTTGTAGGCCGTGAATAAAATATCTTTAAGCACTGAAGAACCTTGCTCAGTTCTCGGAATCTCAACCAGAATGCCAAACGACAACGTGTCGTGGATCACCGCCTGACCAATATCAAGAATGTTGACTCCACCCTGGGCAAGTACCCCAGTGATGGCCGCAGTGAGACCGGGACGGTCTTCACCCGTGATGTTTATCAGGACGATTTCGCGCAAGGCGCACCCCCGCAGTGGAAAAAAACCGCATTCTAACCACTTTCAGTGACCATCGGGCACAGCAAGCGCTTTGCCGCTCAAGGGTCGATCGTTATACTGCCCGGCAACTTCACCAAAAGAGCCGTGCTCAGTGAACCGGCCCACGCCAGTTAAAACCGATAACTTCTTCCTGCTGATCTTTCGGGCATTGCGCCATCGCCGTGTACCGCTTGCCTTGCGTATCGCTAGCCATAACGTGATCCTTGTCGCTTTGGCGCTGCTGATCTACGCCTGTGTCATGGGCCTGCAATTCAAGCAGGCCATGCACGAACAGGCCGACGCACTTGGCCAGGCGCTGACAACGCAGACAGCCACCTCCGCCACTGAACTGCTGGTGTCCAACGATATCCTCAGCCTAAACGTGCTGTTGGGCAACCTGGTGAAGAACCCGTTGGTAGCCCATGCCGCTATTTACAGTGTGGACAATCGCATTCTCGCCGAAGCCGGAAATCGTCCGAAAAATGGCCTACTGGGTGAAGCGGGCGGGTTGTACGAGATAAAAATCACCTTCCAGGATGTAACGGCCGGGCACTTGCGTATCAGTCTGGACATGACTCAATTCCAGCAGCCGATGACCATCAGCTTGCAGAGCATGGCGATTCTCAGCGGAATTTTGCTGGCGCTGGCGCTGGCGCTGAGTTTGCGTCTTGGCCGAAATATTTCTACGCCGCTGCTGCAATTGCGCGTGTGGCTTCGCGATATTGACGAACACACGCCAGCCACTGACCGTCAGGATGAAATCGGTGATCTGGCTCGGCAGCTGCACGCGTCATTCGCGCCCGAACCACCTGAGCCTCCGCCAATACGCGAACCTGAGCATAACGAAAGTGAAGGCCACGATCCGTACCTAGAAACGCAAGACGACGTTGAACCAATGTTCGCCAGCAACGAACTACACGACCGAGGCTTTGACAAAGCACCCAAAACTCGGGTGACAGGCACAGTGCCGCGGCGCATCCTCGCAGACGAAGATGAAGAGGACGAAGAAGATCCTTTTGCTGATCTGCGTGATCACTCCGTGTCAGCCCCAATGATCAGACCTATCGTGATAGCGCCCGCTGTACCGGTTCAACCACTGCACAGCGCGGTCCTGGCAGTGCAACTCGGGGCGCAAGATCAGCTACGTCGCCTACCCCGTGCACGATTGACAGACCTGCTGCAACGCTACCGCGACTGTATCGATCAGGCCGCCTCGCTCTATGAGAGCGAAGTGCACACGCTGAATGACGGCAGCACGCTGATGCTGTTTCACAGCCAACAAAGCGGTGATGACTACCTGACTAATGCGATTTGCTGCGGCGAACTGCTCAGGGCGCTTAGTCATGCCTTGCAAATAGAAGTCGCTGATAGCGGTATTACGCTGCAACTGCAATTAGGCCTGACCCAAGGTGATGACTTGTCAGACCTCAGCCAAATCGACCTGCTGCTCACCGACACGGCGCAAAGCGCATTGGCCCTTTCGCAACACAGCCGTAACTTATTGTTGGTAGAACGCAGGATCATTGATGACCCGCTGGTACATCAACGCGCCCGAATACGCCCTATCGCCAATCCGGAAGGCGCCTGCTGTGTCGAACGCCTGATGGAGCCGTACCCCTCGATGCTTGAACGCCAGCTGTCACGGATGCACGAGAGTCGCGGCAAGGTCTAACCGCAACGCCGCTATGCCTTAAAGAGTTACCCCCGTCGCGCAGCCTTAAGGCTATGGGGTGTCTAGACTTGACATGCTGTCATAGCATCTGTCATCGAACAGGTGATCCCGTGGTCGCAGGGCATTCGCTGATATCGATCAGAGCAGGCATGATGAACCCGAGGCGTCGGGGTTTTTCGTCCCGTAATTGCGCTTTTGAACGCTTTGATCAACCCACTGCGTATGCAGACTTTCCGTCCGTTCGACTAAAAGCGGAATATTTCCATATCTGTGCGAATCGGCGAGGCCATGGGCATCTTTGGCTTGTCGTGGTCTTTAATATTTCGGACCTGAGCGGGAGCTGCTTTTTTAGGTTCGTCTAACGGCTGGCTTGCCAAGGGTTTAACTGCAACAGCCAACTGATCGGCCAATCGCTGTAACAATACGCCTTGGGCTTTCACCTGAGCGGCTGAGCTGCCCAAGTGCGGCTCTTCCATGTGCACCAATTTGCTGTCACGAACTTGACCCCTGCGATCCAGCAAACGCCATTGAGCGTCCAGAATTGCAGGTTGGTTCACGCCTGAGTCAAGCCGGGTGATGGAGAGCACCACTTGCACATCAGGAGTGAAACTGGTGGTAGCCGGGGCCAGTACCACGCGCTGACTGTCAAGTTTCCAAGCCAGTTGGCGCAAAAGCAATTGATCGATATCTGAAGACAGACTGCCCGCCCAACGACCGTCAGTCGATGCAGTCAGGCTGCCATCTGGTTGACGCTGCAACAAAGTTTCCCGTTGCAGGTAATCGGCCACTGAAACTGGACCCAATAAAACGGCCACTCCAGCGCTTTGTTTAGGCTGACCCGGTTGCCCGGCATCGAGTTGATAAAGAGAAGTAGGCTGCTGAACGCTGCAACCGACCAGGCCCAGTACGCTGGTCATTAACACTACAAAAGATAGGCGCGCAAAATTCATCATCACATCCACATAGCCGCCACAACGCGGGCCACAGTCTAAAAATATTCACAATAAATATGAAGGCACTCAGCCATGCTGACGAGGCGAGACGCCATATCATCCGTGAATATTGATCATGACTCCAGCGATTATGCGTCGATCTTCCAGTCAAAACGAAGATCAGACGCCCAATATCGCCTTTATGATGCGCTTTCCACCAGCAACGCATCTACGCGCTGGAAACCACGTGGAAGCTTGTTACCGCGACGACCGCGCTCACCTTTGTAGTGTTCCAAATCATCAGCCTTGAGCGACAGCGTGCGTTTACCCGCTTGCAGAATCAACGTTGCGCCTTCTGGTATGACAGCCAGATCAGTAACGTACTCTTCGCGGCTAGCCACGCGCTCGCCGAGGATGCCAATGATCTTATTGCCCTTGCCTTTGCCCAACTGCGGCAAATCGCTGACTTTGAAGATCAGCAAACGACCCTCGGTTGTTACCGCTGCGAGCCAATTCCGTTCACGATCGGAAACCGGACGGGGGAGGATGACTTTTGCGCCCTTAGGCAAGGTGAGCAAGGCTTTACCTGCTTTGTTTTTGGCCTGCAAGTCTTCGCCCCTGACCACGAAGCCATAACCGGCATCAGAAGCAATGACGTACAACGCATCGTCATCAGGCAGCAGCACACACTCAAAGGTCGCGCCCGGCGGCGGCTGCAACTTGCCGGTCAGCGGTTCACCTTGGCCGCGGGCCGAAGGCAATGTGTGGGCCGCCAAGGAATAGCTGCGCCCGGTAGAATCGATAAACACTGCAAATTGGTTAGAACGCCCCGCTGCCGACGTTTTGAAACCATCGCCAGCTTTATAGGACAACCCTGTGGCGTCGATATCGTGGCCTTTAGCGCAACGCACCCAGCCTTTTTCCGACAACACAACGGTCACTGGCTCGGTCGGCATTAGCTCGTTTTCGGACAACGCCTTGGCTTCGGTACGGGAAACGATGGGCGAGCGACGGTTATCGCCGTAAGTTTCAGCATCGGCGATCAGTTCAGTGCGGACCAGCTTGCGCAACTTGGTTTCGCTGCCCAACAACGACTGCAGACGCGTTTGCTCTTTGCGCAATTCGTCTTGCTCAGCCCGCAGCTTCATCTCTTCCAGACGAGCCAACTGCCGCAAGCGCGTATCGAGAATGTAATCAGCCTGAATTTCGGTCAGCCCAAACCGTGCGATCAGCTCGGGTTTAGGATGTTCGGCAGTCCGAATGATGTGAATCACTTCATCCAGGTTCAGATAAGCCGTCAGCAAGCCGTCCAACAGATGCAAGCGGCGTTCGACTTTGTCCAAGCGAAACTGCAAGCGTCGACGAACCGTGCCGATGCGAAACACCAGCCACTCACTGAGCAGCGCTTTCAGGTTCTTGAGTTGGGGTTTACCGTCCAGGCCGATGATGTTGATGTTCACCCGGTAGCTGGACTCCAGCTCGGTAGTGGCAAACAAATGCTGCATCAGCTCATCGAGTTCGACACGGTTGGAACGTGGAATGATCACGATCCGGCACGGGTGCTCGTGGTCTGACTCGTCGCGCAAGTCGGCAACCATCGGCAGTTTTTTGGCCTGCATCTGCGCGGCGATCTGTTCCAGCACCTTGGCGCCGGACACTTGATGCGGCAACGCAGTCACGACGATATCGCCATCTTCTATACGGTATACCGCCCGCATGCGGACCGACCCCTTGCCGGTTTCATACATTTTCAGCAGGTCGGTACGCGGAGTAATGATCTCTGCTTCGGTGGGATAATCCGGACCCTTGATGTGCTCGCAAAGCTCTTCAATGGTGGCTTTAGGTTCGTCGAGCAAATGGATACACGCCGACGCGACCTCCCGCAGGTTATGCGGCGGTACATCGGTGGCCATGCCTACCGCAATACCCGTAGTGCCATTGAGCAAAATATTCGGCAAACGTGCCGGCAAAACGGCGGGTTCATCCAGGGTGCCGTCGAAGTTGGGCACCCAATCCGCTGTGCCTTGGCCCAACTCGCTGAGCAGCACTTCGGAATAGCGAGACAACCGGGCTTCGGTGTAACGCATGGCGGCGAATGATTTGGGATCATCCGGCGCACCCCAGTTTCCTTGGCCGTCTACCAGGGTATAGCGATAACTGAACGGCTGGGCCATCAGCACCATGGCTTCATAGCAGGCCGAGTCACCGTGGGGGTGAAACTTACCAAGGACGTCGCCGACAGTACGCGCTGACTTTTTGTGCTTGGAGTCGGCATCAAGGCCCAACTCACTCATGGCGTAAATAATGCGCCGCTGAACGGGCTTCAGACCGTCGCCAATATGTGGCAAGGCACGGTCCATGATTACGTACATGGAGTAGTTGAGGTAGGCCTGTTCGGTGAAGTCAGCCAGTGATCGACGTTCTACGCCATCCAGGCTGAGGTCAAGGGAATCGCTCATGCAAGCCTCATCGTTGTGTGGTCTGGCGCAGCAGCATGGTGCCGCCGCGCTGGGTAAATTCGAGTTGTTTCATTGCACTCATACCGAGCAGTATCTGTTCGCCGTCAAGGCCGGGCAACACCATGGCACGCACGTCATGCAGGACGATGTCGCCAATCTGCAAACGTTCCAGCGAAGTCCGAAAGCCCTGAGCCATGCCGTTGGCGGTGCTGGTGGTCACGGGCATGCCGCGTTTCAACTGCAAGGTGTCAGCCACCTCCGCAGGGATCGCAACATCTGTGGCGCCGGTATCGAGCAAGAATTCCACGGTCTTGCCATTAATCTGGGCGTTGCCGACAAAATGGCCCTGGGCATTGCCCTGCAATAAAACCTGGATATAGCCATCACCGTGCTGCGACGTCACGACCGGATTCGGATTTTCCTGACGCTGTTCCCACAACCCAAAATAGCGGGTCGCCAAAAACAAACCGGCACACCACGCAAGAATCAGAAGCACACGCCCGGCGCGCTTGCCCGGAGGCGACTGGTTCAAGGCTTGGCGCTCCAACCTTCCTTGGGTGCCGCGAACCGCCAGACAATCGGCCGGGTCTCACCATCTGCCCGCGCACCAAAGTTGTTATCGACGCCGATCCAGGCGCCCTCGGCATCTATGACCAACGCTTCAGCCAAGCCGAATTTCTGCGCGTAACGTTTTTCCGGCACCAGCGCGTCGTCAGCGAACGACCAGCAGCGCTCGACTGCCCCGGTGTCGAGATCACGGCGGCACACTTGGTAAGCCGCACGTTCCAAGGTAAATAGCTTCCCTTCATACAGCGAGATATCGGAGAAATCTTTCGAAGCGCTACGACTGCCCATTTGTGCAGGCATGGTCTGTTTACCGCCCTCGCTGAGCACCACGCAACTGCCTTTGCAGTCCCAGGCACCTTGCTCGCGGCGCACCAACAGCAAGCCGCGCTTTTCACGCTCTGCTGCAAGCCAAAGTTGATCACCACCCGGACTGATCGCAATGCCCTCGAAGATCGCATTGAAATTCTGCAACAGGCCGCTGTCCCGTGCCTGTTGAACCACGCTCTTGGGAAGGGGCAACCAGTTCGGCGCCCCTGTCACCGGCACTTGCAATACAGAGGCATAGCCTTCGCTAACCAGGTATCGATTGCCTGCGGCATCACACGTCACGCCTTCAAAATCCAGGCTACCGCCTCGAACCAGCGAGGAGGCTTTGGCCATCGAAACCAAGGTAAATGGCAGACCGCTGTCTGGTACTGGGGGCACCTGAATCGCCTGACCTTCTGCCTTCCATACGGTAGCCGACGTGTCGAGGCGATAGAGCAACGCATCGTCGCGGTCCGAGACGGTCCACAGCACGCCATTACAAGACGCCAACCCTGATAAGTTACCGCCCACCATGCCGTCAACCGCATGCTCGGCAAGCATTTTCAGCTGTGGCACAGGGGCAGCGAACACAGACGGCGCGATCAACAATAATCCGGTTAACCAACGTCGCATCAAGTCAAAACCTCAGCCAGGTTGCCTTTGGATTCGAGCCATGTCTTGCGATCACCCGCGCGTTTTTTCGCCAGCAGCATGTCCATCATTTCAGATGTGGCCGCGTAATCATCCAGCGTAAGCTGGACCAGACGACGAGTGTTCGGGTCCATGGTGGTTTCCCGCAGCTGCGGTGGGTTCATTTCGCCCAGACCTTTAAAGCGTGTGACTTGGGGCTTGCCGCGCTTTTTCTCAGCCACCAGACGGTCAAGAATCCCGTCGCGCTCGGCTTCGTCCAGTGCGTAATAAATTTCTTTGCCAAGGTCGATCCGGTACAGCGGTGGCATTGCAACGTAAACATGACCCGCATCAACCAGCGGACGGAAATGCTGAACGAACAACGCACAGAGCAAAGTTGCGATGTGCAGGCCGTCTGAGTCGGCGTCGGCGAGGATGCAAATTTTGCCGTAACGCAATTGGCTGATGTCGGCGACACCCGGATCCACGCCAATAGCGACGGCAATGTTGTGCACTTCCTGACTGGCCAGCACCTCACCACCATCGACTTCCCAGGTGTTCAGGATTTTCCCGCGTAACGGCAGAATCGCTTGAAACTCTTTGTCCCGCGCCTGCTTGGCCGACCCGCCAGCGGAATCGCCTTCCACCAGAAACAGTTCAGAGCGCATAGGGTCCTGACCAGCGCAATCAGCCAGTTTGCCCGGTAACGCAGGCCCTTGGGTGACGCGCTTACGCTCGACCTTCTTGCTGGCCTTCAGGCGGCGACCAGCGTTGTTGATCGCCAGTTCGGCCAGTTGCATGCCCAGCTCGGAGTTGGCGTTGAGCCACAGGCTGAATGCATCTTTGACGACACCGGAAACAAACGCCGCAGCCTCACGGGAGGACAACCGCTCTTTGGTCTGGCCAGAAAATTGCGGCTCCTGCATTTTCATCGACAAGACGAACGCAATCCGCTCCCACACATCTTCCGGCGCAAGCTTGACGCCACGCGGCAGCAGGCTACGAAACTCGCAAAATTCGCGCATCGCATCCAGCAGCCCCTGGCGTAAGCCGTTGACGTGAGTACCGCCCTGCTGAGTCGGGATCAGGTTGACGTAGCTTTCCTGAACGCTGTCGCCACCCTCGGGCAACCACAGCAGCGCCCAATCGATGGCTTCTTTATTGCCGGCAAAACTGCCGCAAAACGGCACGTCGGGTAGGCGCAGAAAACCACTGACCGCGTCCTCCAGATAGGAGCGCAAGCCATCTTCGTAATGCCATTCGATTTTTTCGCCGGTGGCTTTGTCTTCGAAGCTGACTAACAGTCCCGGACACAGCACCGCTTTCGCTTTGAGCACATGCTTGAGGCGGCTGACCGAAAATTTCGGCGTATCAAAATATTTAGGGTCCGGCGCGAAATACACGCTGGTCCCGGTATTGCGTTTACCGACGGCACCAATGACCGCGAGCTCACTGGCCTTATAGCCATCGGCAAAGGTCATTTCGTATTCGTTGCCGTCGCGCTTTACCCGCACCCGAACGTGATTTGACAGCGCGTTCACCACGGAAATACCTACGCCGTGCAAACCGCCGGAAAATTGGTAGTTCTTGTTTGAGAACTTGCCGCCAGCGTGGAGCTTGGTGAGAATCAGCTCGACGCCCGAAACACCCTCTTCCGGGTGAATATCTACCGGCATGCCGCGACCATCATCGGACACTTCCAACGAATTGTCGGCGTGGAGGATGACCTGAACTGACTTCGCGTGCCCGGCGAGGGCTTCATCGACGCTGTTATCGATGACTTCCTGGGCGAGGTGGTTTGGCCGCGTGGTGTCGGTATACATGCCCGGACGCTTGCGAACCGGGTCGAGGCCCGAGAGGACTTCGATGGCGTCTGCGTTATAAGAGCTAGCGCTGGGATTGGCCATGGGGTCTCGTCGTCAGTTATTCATTAAAATTCGGGATCTTACCTGTTTACATTTACAAGCTCTGGCGCGAAACCGGCCAGTATCAGTAACACCGGCAAGCACTCGGCGAAGCCCTGAAAACTGTGGTCGCCGCCCGCCTGAATGCGCAAAGCACAGGCTCGGTAAAACGTCTGAGCGCGGCGGTAGTCAAGGGTTTCATCCCCGGTTTGCAGCCATACCTGAAAACGCTGCGGGTCTTGCGGAGGCAGTACTTCCAGCTCGGCCAAGGCCGTCACATGATCGTGGGTCAGTTCCCAGCTTTCGCCGCTGTACAGGTTCTGCTGGGTGCCGAGTAAACCGTCGAACAATCGATGCGGGTTGACCGCTGGATTGATCAGTACGGCCTTGAGGCCATGGCGCTCAGCCAAGTGAGTCGCATAGTAGCCGCCGAGGGAGCTGCCGACCAGCAGTGGCCGACCCAGTTCGGCAATTGCAGCGTCAAGCTGGGCGATGGCCTCACGCGGATGATGATGAAGTGCAGGCACGCGCAGCTGTGCGGCAAGTCCCAGCTTGTGCATCAACGCTGATAACTGACTGGCTTTTTTCGACAGCGGCGAGCTGTTCAAACCGTGGATATACAACAGTGTGGAGGGTTCGCCGGTCATAATCGCTCCTGTAAACAATTGATCACACGTAAAGACGCGGAGTTTACAGGGACAATCGCCCGATGACTCACTCTCAGACATTTCCCGCTAAATTAAGGAGAAGTCGCTCAATAACCTTCGCCGCTGTAGTCCACCTCGAAATCCAGCCCCTCCACCCGGGAAACCCCTGTATCGAGTCGGCCATCGGCATACAAGCGCAACCAGCGATAACCCGGCGCTGTCGTGTCGACCTTAAATTCGACACTGCCCGGCGCGAACTGTATGCAGGTCGAGGGCGATGCCAGCAAGCGCGCGCCGTTACGCAATTGATCGTATTCCTGATGAACGTGCCCCCACAGCACCGCACGCACGTGGGGGAATCGATCAAGCACCGCAAACAGCTTCTCAGGATTACGCAGGCCAATGGGGTCCATCCACTGACAGCCAATGGGAACCGGATTGTGGTGCAGGCACACCAGATGATGGCGTTCCGGCGCTTCGCTCAATGAGCGGGCCAGCAATTGCAGTTGCGCGTCCTGCAAAAAACCGGGTACTGAGCCGGGGACGGCGGAATCCAGCAAGGTAATGCGCCAATGGCCGAGATCGATGATCGGCTCCAGATACTCACTGTGACGGGCGGCCTCAGCCATCTCCGGTAGCTCGTCGTGATTACCGGGAATCCAGCGAGTGGGTGCCGAAATTTGCGCACTGACCTGACGAAACGCCTCGTAAGACTCAACGCTCCCGTCTTGGGACAAATCACCCGTGGCTATTAGCAAATCAACAGCCGGTTGTTCGGCCAAGACACGCTCGATCACGGCATTCAGGCTGTCGCGGGTCTTCATGCCCAGCAGCTTGTCGTCCGCGTCGGCAAATAGGTGGCTGTCGGACAGTTGGACTACTAGCACCGACGATGCTGGATGGGATGCGCTCGGCAAAGGCCGTCTCCTTAAAGCGAAGTCAGGCGATTATGGTCGTAAGCGCACGGGTCGGCAAACCTTGGGGTGGCGAATGGGTCACATCATGGGTAAGCCGATGGCTCGTATCGGTCATAGATCATTGTGCGTGCGCTCCGGCAGTTATCAAAACTAGTCACGACCAAACTTGGCATACGCTGCAAGTCCACACATAACCAATAGCAGCCCCCAACCAGCCCACTGCATAACAATCAGTTGGCGCTTCAGACTGGCGGGGAAATTCTTAAGATCCTCGGCGCTAACCGCCCCCCTCCGAAGAGCCATACCAGGCGTGACCATCATCCCCATTATTAACCCAAAGACATGCATCCGCCCCCAAGGACCCGCGTGTATCAAAAACCTGCGAATCATAACTATCGGACTATTCTTCATGTGGCCCAACATCAGGTCCATTTTGGTGTAGGCGAGATACATCGCTATGGCGATCCAAATGAAAATACCTCCAAAATCAATCAGGCCAACACAGAGGAAGATTTTGTCAGCGGTACTCACGCTCATTTACTGACCTCGTAAATCACTTCGCTTATCGCTTCAATGCGGTTGATGAGGGCGAGTAAGTAACCGCAAAAGCTAGCCACGGCCGAACTTAGCATACGCTGCAAGTCCACACATAATCAATATCAGTCCCCAATTAACCCACTGCATAACAATTAGTTTACGTTTCAGATCGGCGGGAAAATTCTTCAGATCCTCGGCACTAACGACTCCCTTCCGGAGCGCTATACCATGAATGACCATCAGCCCCATTATTAACCCAAAGACATGAAGCCGCCCCCATAAACCCGCACGTATCAAAAACACGCGAATCATAACTATTGAACTATTCCTCATATGACCCAGCATCAGATCCATTTTGGTGTAAGCGAGATGCGACGCTATTCCAAGCCAAACGAAAATACCTCCAAAATTTACTAGGCCCACACAAAGAAAAATTTTGTCAGCGGTACTCACATTCATTTATTGACCTCGTAAATCACTTCGCCTAGCGCTTCACCAGTCATTCCACCAAAATACCCTCCGGCGAAAGACCCTCCCCCCACTACCACAAGACCACATACAAGTGTTCCCACCCCAGCAGTCGGAACCCCGATAGCAAAGCAGATCGCTCCAGTTCCGACGGCGCTTAAAACTCCGCCTGCGACAAAACCGCCCGCAGCCCCGCCGATAAAACCCCCTGCCTCCGTAAACTTCACCTTCTCACACGCCTCAGCATCCCCCGCACGGCATACATCCTGCACTTTCATATAAGAAGCCCCGCCGCCAATAGCGGTGCCCACCCAACCACCGTAATTTATGTACTTGGAGGCCTTGGCCACTTTGGCCAGATGAGTGGCATATCCAGGGTTCATGTCATGGGCACCGGCCCGGCCCCAGCGATGCACCAAACTACGGCTGGAAATACCCAGGGCGGTTTTCAGTTTCGGGTGGTCAGGGTAGTCGATGGTATGTTTGGTCAGTTTGGTGAGATGGGTGTCGAGTTGAGCAAACAGTTCTTTGCGTTCAGCAAAGAACTCGGGGGATCGCAGGTGCCCGTGTTGGTTGAAGGTGCGCTTGTGCAGGTCTTCTATGGCTTCCAGGATTTCTCCTACCGCGTCTATGTTGTCCTTGTAAACCGCCGCGGCCATGCTGGTCCCAATAGAGCCGTACTTGATTAAAGACTCGATTTCGTCGCGGTGGCGAACCATGAAGTCGGCTTCTTCAGGACTAAGATCCTCCAACGCCATATTCACCACTTTTGCCGCGTCCATCAGGCGCGCTTCTTCCTCAGTGCATTGTCCATTATTGGGATCACTGAGCACGATCATTTGCCCGGCTTTTATCTGATCCAACCCAGGGTTCAGGATCCTGAATTTAGCAATGACCGCAGAACTGGCTGAGGTGAACAACTGCGCTTCCAGTCGTTCAACCGTGGTGCTTCTGGGGACAATATAGAACCCGGGGTCGTGCAGTTCGATGGGTTCTGATTGCAGCTCTGGAGGAAAAAGCCTGTAACGTTTATAAATGGACGTCGGGACGGGCAGGTGCAGGGTTGCCAGGGTCTTTTCATTGCTTACCTTGAGATGTTGAGCAAAGACATATCGCAGTAAGCGTTCAGGATCAGGTCGCATAACCGGTTGGATGAGCCGTGGCACTGGAATGCGTTTGACGCTGTTGCTTATGGCACGCTGGCGATCACGCGCCAACGCCTGCGATTGACTCGCGAGACTGCGGTGCTCTTTCAATAGGGCGTCTATGCCCTGGGTGGGGGTTTTACGACCGAGTTCAACGTCATCAATAATATGCTTGGCGTAATAGGACACTTCCCGAATAAACCACACGCGCCCATTACCTTGATCAAGGTGTCGGGCGCTAACACTAATGGCTTGTCCTTGCAGTTGTCCTGCTGCTTGGTGGACATCCCAGATATCATCACGGCTGGCGCTCATCGTTATTCACCCCAAAAGCTATAGCCGCTGGTAGCCGCTTTGAGGTTCGTGTAATTAATCTCACGGTAACGAAAAGCGACTTGTTCTCGCATTTCACCGTCAGATTGAAAAATCACATCGGGCATATCCTGCGTCAGGTCGACAATAAGTCCGCCCTTGATCGATATCGAATAAAACTTCTCCTGCGTACCCGAGGGCGTTGTTTGATAAAAATCAAACGTGCACTCTAGCTCCTCTCTTCGGGTCAGGGCTTGTTCCAATAAAGGCGAAGATTTATCAACATATTTGGAGATAATGATAGGGCCATGAGTTGACTGGTTGTTATTTTCAAAATTGGCCAGGTTACGAGTATAAGAAAGCACCATTATTTCGTCGGTATGCGCTAACTGGTGTTTGTTGCCGATCGACTCTTTACTGGAGCAGCCTGCCGAAATCAATCCTTGAGCCTTGCCGGTAATCGTCATGTATGCAGGGTTAGCCATAATTACCTCTCCTTTTGATTGGAGGGTAGTTTATTGGAAAGTGAACCCGGCAGGCTGTAGGACGCGTCTGAAAATCAAGCGATAACAAATAGACTCAGATTTATATCACATCGACTTTCAGCACTATGTTGGGCAATTCTTCGTACGGTGTTGCGCAACTTATTGCGCAACTCAAGAACCCACTTATAAAAATGGAAACTCTCAACGCACCACTTCAAACTCATGCCCACACGCCAAACAATGACTCAGCCACTCACCCAAAAACAAGTTGAGTTGAGCCTTTTCATCCGGCTGGTGCATCGCTTCATTGGGATACGGGTAGATGCCACGAAAACGGCGGGCATGTTCGGCGCCGATGACTTCGGCCATGCGCGCGTCGTGATACACCTGAACTTCCAGCTTGGGCACCGGCAGCCATGGCAGGCTGTGCTCCTGGCGGACCTGTAAGGTGGTGGTGTAAGGACAATCCAGCAGGACTTCCACCGCCAACACGCCGAGCATTTGATCGCCCTGGGTAACCGCGACCCGGCGCGAACGTTGTTGATTGCGCATGTCCGGGAGCAACCGCATCAAGCGCGCATAGTTGGCCTCGCAGGCGGCTTGCAGCCCGACGAGGTCAACCCGGTAGCGCTCGCGCACAAGTCTCACGACCATAGCCCCCTGATTTCAGTTCGGTTCAATGCCAGCCATTGCAAAGCAATAAGCGTAGCGGCATTAAAAATTCGTCCATCGTTTATGGCTTTTAGGGCATCGTCAAATGCCCACACCGATACGCGAATATCTTCACCTTCCGCTTCCAGACCGTGCAAGCCACCCGCCCCTTCACTGTCACAATGCCCCAAGTACAAGTGAACGTATTCACTGCTGCCACCCGGGGAAGGAAAGTACTTGGTAATCGGCACCATTTCGCTGAAGACCAGACCAGCTTCCTCTTCTGCCTCGCGGTGGGCAACCTCTTCCGGCTGCTCATCCTTGTCGATCAGCCCGGCGACCAATTCAATCAGCCAGGGATTGTCGATTTTGCCCAGAACACCCACGCGAAACTGCTCGATCAACACCACTTTGTCGCGCTTGGCGTCGTAGGGCAGCACGCACACCGCATCATGGCGAACGAACAATTCACGACTGATTTCCTTGCTCATGCCCCCGTTGAACAGCTCGTGGCGCAGGTGTACGCGGTCCAGGCGGTAAAACCCCTGATAGCAATTTTCGCGTCGAGTAATCTCTACCGCCGAAGGGACGGAGTTGTTCGTGTCAGTCATAAGTTTCTCGCTACAGAGCCTGAACCGGCTTCGCAACATCCTAACGCGCCCTACCGCCAGATGCAGCCCCCCAACACTGCCATTGAAGCAACCAAGGTAGACTGCTTGCCCGCAGACGACTTCAGGTTAGCGTAGTGGCGAACTGATCGAGCCGCTTGCAGTCCAAGCACGTCGACCCGTCTTTTTTGTTTTTGCCAAGGATCACCATGTCATTGTTGAGGATCACTACACTGGCTTGCTTCGCACTGGCGCTGGGCGCCTGCCAAAGCTTGTTTCAACCCAACTACAACTCACCGCTGGAAGCACAGCGTGACGCCTCGGAACAGATCAAACCGGGCTACGCAACGCCAGACTGCCCGTTGGTGAATGTCGACACCGTGCATTTTCCTGACGAACCGAACCTGGACAGCCTGATCCAGAACACCTTGCTGCAGATGGCCCGCAATACACCGGGGGCTACGCCATTACCGGCATCGCTCAAAGCCTATGAACAGCAATTCCTGCAGCAAGCACCGAACAGTACCAACAGCTATTTGCAGGCCAAAGTACGTGAGCAGCATGACGGTCTGGTGATCATCGAACTGTCCAGCTATTTGGAAAACGGCAATGAACATGGCACGCCGGGGCGCGCGTTCATCAACTATTCCCGCCCGCTGCACAAAGCCCTGACGCTACAAGACATGTTGTTGCCCGGTCAGGAAGAGGCGTTCTGGTTAACGGCGCAGCAAGCGCATAAAGAATGGATGATCAACAACAAAGTCGCTCAAGATCCCGCGTTCGTGCACGCTTGGACGTTTCAGAAAACGCCAAACGTCGCACTGACGTATGGCGGGGTCATCCTCAAATATGGCGTAACTACGATAGCGCCGTACGACATGGGCCACATTGAGCTGAAGATGTCTTACCTCCAGCTCAATGGCATCCTCAAGCCGGAGCTGTTCCCGCGCCGCGGTTAAATACGCGACCCAGCAGCAATTGCAGCACGCCAGACACCACCAGCGCTGGCAGTGTTGCACCCACATTTGGGTAGAGATTCGCCAACAGGTGATAAGTGCTGACGCCGCCCAACCACGCCAACAGGCTCATTCCACGCAAACCAAGGGTGGCGGTCGGTAGGTTGCGACGGCGCAGAATGAAGTGATCAACCAATACCACGCCGAACAACGGCGCGAATACCGAGCCAATCAGCAGCAAGAAATTCTGATACTGCGCCAACGGCGCCAAACAGGCGATCAATGTGCAAATCACACCAATGCCCAACGCCAGGTGTTCGACCTTGATCCGCAACAGAATTCCGCTGGAGACCGCCGCCGAGTGAATATCGGCGAAAGCGTTTTCCGATTCGTCGATCAGAATCAGCAGCAGCGGAATGCCCATCCCGGCGCCAGCCAAGGCAAGCAACAGCGGACTCATTTCACCACTTGGCGCGAAGGCCAAGGTGTAGGCGACGCCCAAGCTCATCAGCCAGAAATTACCGATGAAGAAACCCAACGCAGTACCACCGAACACGCCTCTGGCGCGCTTGCCGAAACGTGAGTAGTCGGCAATCAACGGCAGCCAAGACAGTGGCATGGCGATTGCGATGTCGAAACCGACGGCAAACGGCATCGTCCCGTCACCGGCATGCGCCCACAGCGCGGTCAGATCGGTCTTGGTCAACAGGTTCCAGGTAAGCCACACACACGACGCCAGCAAAAGCCAAATGCCCCACTTACGCAGCACCTTGCGGACGAAGGTCAATGGTCCGCTGACGGCCAGAAAGGTCGCCAGCGCACCGAAAATTACGGTCCAGACCAGTGGATTCGCCCACAAGCTGCCTTCGGCAGATGCCCGCGCACCCAACAAACTAGCGGCGTCGCGCATCACAATGATCTCGAAAGCGCCCCAGCCAATCAGTTGCGCCAGGTTCAATATCGCCGGCAGCGATGCGCCGTGAGTGCCCAGGCTGAGCTTAAGCGCCGCCATGGCTGAAAGTCCGGTGTCGCTGCCAATCACGCCAACGGCCGCCAGCAGCAATACGCCAACCAGCGTACCGAGAAAAATAGCCAGCATCGAACCCGACATGCCCAGCCCCGGCGCCAACAACGCACCGGTTTGGAGGACCATCAGGCCGATGCCGAGGGAAAACCACAGGGAAAACAGATCTCGGCCGCCGAACACACGCTTGCCCAGAGGCACAGGAATGTCGGGAGAGTAGGTGTTGGATGCAATAGTCACGGGTGTGATCTCGGAGGAGCGGTTTATCCAAAACCTGTAGGAGCCAACACGCTGGCTCATACAGGGGATTTTTCATCGGTTCAAATCAAACCTTCTTATACAACTGACTACCTTCCTGCTTGAAGCGCTCGGCCTGCTCGCGCAAACCTTCCTGCACGGCAGCATCCACGGTGTCGATCTTTTGGTTAGCCGCATAGATGCGGACTTCCTGAGTGATCTTCATCGAGCAGAACTTCGGCCCGCACATGGAGCAGAAGTGCGCGACTTTAGCCGAGTCCTTCGGTAGGGTTTCGTCGTGATACGAGCGTGCGGTGTCGGGGTCGAGACCCAGGTTGAACTGGTCTTCCCAACGGAATTCAAACCGTGCCTTGCTTAAGGCGTTGTCGCGAATTTGGGCACCGGGGTGTCCTTTGGCCAAGTCCGCCGCATGGGCCGCGATTTTGTAGGTGATGATCCCGGTTTTGACGTCATCCTTGTTTGGCAGGCCCAAGTGTTCCTTCGGCGTGACGTAGCAGAGCATCGCGCAACCGAACCAGCCAATCATGGCCGCGCCGATACCCGACGTGATGTGGTCGTAGCCAGGCGCGATATCTGTGGTCAGCGGCCCGAGGGTGTAGAACGGCGCCTCGTCACAGCACTCCAACTGCTTGTCCATGTTCTCTTTGATCAACTGCATCGGCACGTGGCCTGGGCCTTCGATCATGGTTTGTACGTCATGCTTCCAGGCGATTTTGGTCAGCTCGCCAAGGGTTTCCAGCTCGCCGAATTGTGCTGCGTCGTTAGCGTCGGCAATCGAACCCGGACGCAGGCCATCGCCCAGCGAGAAGCTGACGTCATAGGCCTTCATGATTTCGCAGATGTCTTCGAAATGCGTGTACAGGAAGTTTTCCTGGTGATGCGCCAAGCACCACTTGGCCATGATTGAGCCGCCACGGCTAACAATACCGGTGACGCGCTTGGCGGTCAGCGGTACGTAGCGCAACAGCACGCCGGCATGAATAGTGAAGTAGTCGACGCCCTGCTCGGCTTGCTCAATCAGCGTGTCGCGGAATAATTCCCAGGTCAGGTCTTCGGCCGCGCCATCGACTTTTTCCAGCGCCTGATAAATCGGCACGGTACCAATTGGCACTGGTGAGTTGCGGATTATCCATTCGCGGGTTTCGTGAATGTGCTTGCCGGTGGACAAGTCCATGACCGTGTCCGAACCCCAGCGGATGCCCCAGGTCAGCTTGGCCACTTCCTCTTCGATCGAAGAGCCCAGTGCGCTGTTGCCGATGTTGCCGTTGATTTTCACCAGGAAGTTGCGGCCGATGATCATCGGCTCCAACTCAACGTGGTTGATGTTGGCCGGAATGATGGCGCGACCGCGGGCGATTTCGTCACGGACGAATTCAGCGGTGATGTGTTTCGGAACGCTGGCCCCGAAGCTGTGACCGGCGTGTTGCTGAGTCAGCAGACCCGCCGCGTGGGCTTCCTGCAGCTTCATGTTTTCACGAATGGCGACGTATTCCATCTCGGCAGTAATGATGCCCTGACGCGCATAGTGCATCTGGCTGACGTTGGCACCGGCTTTAGCCCGACGCGGGTTGCGTACATGGGCGAAGCGCAGTTTGGTCAGTTCGGCATCGCTGAGGCGCTGTTGGCCAAAGTTAGAACTCAAACCCGACAGGCGCTCGGTGTCGTCGCGCGAGTCTATCCACGGCGAACGAATGTCAGCCAAGCCTTTGCGCACGTCAATAATCACGTTGGGGTCGGTGTAGGGGCCTGAGGTGTCATAGATGACCACGGGCGCATTAATCTCGCCGCCGAAATCGGTCGGTGTTATGTCAAGGCTGACTTCACGCATCGGCACCAGAATGTCTGGGCGCGACCCTTGAACGTAGATTTTTTGCGAACGGGTGAACGGCTGAACTGATCCTGAATCGACTTGGGCCGACTCACTCAAGTTAGCGGTGTTTTTTGATTTTGTACTCATCACAGGCACTCCAGACATCATCCAGCGGCGGATTTATTGTCGGAGTGAAACCTGAAAGGCACGGGTGCACCAAGAACGGTGCTGAGCATAGAAAGGAAGCGCTGCTGCTCATTTCATGAACAATAGACCCCGGACGATACTCAAGAGGACTCGCCGGGAGACGAGAAATCTTGTTCCCTACGCAGGCGCTAACCTGATCAGGTTCAACGGGATCCGGATTAACCGATCTCAGCCTCATAGCAAGGCACCCCGACAAGAACGTCGCCAGTCTAGTGCAAGAGATGGGCAGAACGCCAATAACGTTGAATATCACTCGATAAATGGCTGATATGCAGGATTGTTGCGAACTACACCGGGCACTACACTCGCTACGCGAATTATTACTCTCTCTAGGAAACGCCTCATGCTGCGCAAACTTTCACTGGCTCTCGCCGTGTCTTGTGCTTCCAATGGAATGGTCTGGGCCGTTGACGTGCCTTTGCCGACCAAGACGGGCTTGGTCAACGTCTACCAGGAGGCTGTGGATAACAATTCAGACCTGGCCGCTGCCCGCGCTGACTACCAGGCTCGCAAAGAAATCGTGCCTCAGGCGCGGGCTGGCCTGCTACCGAACTTGTCGGCAGGTGCTAACGTTCAAACCACCCGCACCCAAATCGACCAGCCTTCGACAAACTTCACCCGTAGCGGCACGGTGTATCAGGCCACCTTGAGCCAACCGATCTTTCGGGCGGACCGCTGGTACCAGTTTCAAGCAGCCAAGGACGTCAATGAGCAAGCGGTGTTGGAGCTTTCTGCCACTGAGCAAAACCTGATTTTGCAAAGCGCTCAAGACTACTTTACGGTCTTGCGTACCGAAGACAATCTGGCGTCTACCAAGGCCGAAGAAGCGGCGTTCAAACGTCAGCTAGATCAGTCCAATGAGCGTTTCGATGTCGGCCTTTCAGACAAGACCGACGTGCTGCAGGCGCAAGCCAGCTATGACACAGCACGAGCCAACCGCATCGTTGCTAAACGACAGGTAGACAATGCCTTCGAAGCACTGGTGACATTGACCAACCGTGAGTACAACTCCATCGAAGGCATCGTGCATACGCTGCCGGTGCTTGCGCCGACTCCAAATGACGCAAAAGCGTGGGTCGACACGGCCTCGCAACAGAATCTGAATCTGCTCGCCAGCAACTACGCAGTGACGGCTGCAGAAGAAACCCTGCGCCAGCGCAAGGCCGGTCACGCTCCCACCCTCGATGCGGTAGCAAGTTATAAGCGCGGTGATAATGATGCGTTCGGTTTCAGCAATCCGAACTTTACCGGCCAGAACTATGGCGGCAACGTTGAGCAGCGCAGCGTCGGTGTAGAACTGAACATTCCGATCTACAGCGGCGGATTGATCAGTTCCCAAGTGCGAGAAGCTTACGCACGGCTAAACCAGAGCGAACAACGTCGTGAAAGCCTGCGCCGTCAGGTTGTGGAGAACACCCGAAACCTGCACCGCGCGGTGAACACCGATGTTGAGCAAGTTCAGGCGCGCAAGCAGTCGATCATCTCCAACCAGAGTGCGCTGCAAGCCACTGAAATCGGTTATCAGGTGGGCACCCGCAACATCGTCGACGTGCTTGACGCCCAACGTCAGCTCTACAGTTCAGTGCGCGATTACAACAACACGCGCTACGACTACATTCTCGACAACCTGCGTTTGAAACAGGCAGCAGGCACTTTGAACCCTGGAGATTTGCAGGATTTGTCGCGCTACTTGAAAGCTGACTACAACCCGGACAAAGACTTCCTGCCGCCCGACTTGGCTACAGAAGCGGCGAAAAACTTTCAAAAGCCTACGCAGAAGTGATTGGCTGAATGACGTGCTGGTGTGCCCAATACCGCCATCCCAAAGCTCTTCACAACGTTGAAGGGATTTGGGCAGGCAGGCCTGTCAAAGGCCTCCCACACGCGTCAACATGTCCAACAACCGCTGCAACGCGCCCTGGTTGGCGCCCATCACTTTCAGCCCGGCGACGGCCATTTGCTGGGCCTTAGCGGGTTGATCGACTAACTGTTGGATCGCAGCTGCCAGTCCCGTCGCATCGCTGACCTCTTCTAACGCTCCGGCAGAGCGCAGCAGTGCTGCTATTTCCAGAAAATTGAACAGATGAGGACCGCTTAACACCGGCTTCGCCAGAGCAGCCGGTTCCAGCAGGTTATGCCCGCCGTTGGGCACCAGGCTGCCGCCGACAAACGCACAATCGACCACTGCGTAAAGAAACAGCAACTCGCCCATGGTGTCGCCCAGCAACACCGAGGTGGTGGAGGTGACGGGCTGCGCGGTTGAGCGGCGAACCGTTTCGAACCCTTGCTGCAGACACAAATCGTAAACGCTGTTGAAACGCTCAGGATGGCGCGGTACCAAAATCAATAATGCGTCTGGATGGCTGATCAGCAGTTGCCGATGAGCGGACAACACGGTTTCGTCTTCGCCAGCATGGGTGCTGGCCGCGATCCATGTAGGGCGTTCCCTGGATTGCCATTGCTCACGCAAATCTGCCGCTCGAAGCAATAACTGCGGGTCGATACTCAAATCGAACTTGATCGATCCGGTGACTTCGACACATTCCGGTCGGGCGCCCAGATCAAGAAAGCGCTGCGCTTCCGTTTCAGTCTGCACTGCGAAACCACTCATTTCAGCCAGCATCGGCCGCGTCAGCTTGGCGAAACGTCCGTAGCCACGTGCCGAACGCTCAGATAATCGGGCGTTGGCCAGCACTACCGGAATTCTACGCTTGGCACACTGGTGAATATGATTGGGCCACAGCTCGGTTTCCATGATCACAGCCAACCGAGGCTGCACGTGATCCAGGAAGCGCCCAGCCGCCCAAGGCAAATCGTAGGGTAAATAACAATGTTGAATCCGGGATTCGCCTGCGAACAACGCCTTGATGCGTTCTGAGCCAGTGGGCGTCATGCAGGTTAGGGTAATCGGCAGGTGCGGGTAGCGCGCCAACAGAATTCGGATCATTGGGGCTGCAGCGATGCTTTCTCCAACGGAGACGGCATGCACCCAGATCCCGCCGGTTTGCATAGGCGCCAGCCCGAACGAGAAACGCTCGCCGATCCTCTGCGCGTAGGCAGGCGCCTTGCGCGCCCGCAACCAAAGACGCAGGGCTATCAGCGGCAAACCCACGTGAAACAACACGCTATAAAGGAATCTATTCATGGCGGCGGAGTTTATCAGCCAATCGCTTGAAGATGCTGGGCAAAGCTATCGGCCAGCCACCTCGCCGCAGGGCCCAGAGGCTCATCCCGGCGCCAGACCATTTCCACGACCAGCGCAGGCGGCGTCCAGTCGCTGATCAGCTCGACCATTAGATTTTGATACGCCGGGTACTGCACCACATGTCTTGGTAGCCAAGCCCAACCGAGGCCGCGCATCAACAGTTCGGCCATCACGTAGAAACTGTCGGCACGCCAGACCTGCGCGCTGATCTGTTCGCCTCCGGGGTAACCGCTTTGCTGCGGCGCGATCAATAGCTGACGGTGACGACCTAGCAACTGGCGACTCACGCGAAGCTCGCTGGCCAATGGGTGCCCTACCGCGCATACCGTGACCATCTCAACGCTACCCAATGCCCGTCGTTCCAAGGCTTCGGACATTTGCTCATGATGGAACAGCAGGCCCAAATCCGCCCGACGCTCAACCAGCTTGCGCGCCACATCACCTTGGGCGCCGCTGGCCAGCTGCATTTCCAACGTCGGAAAACGTTCGGCCAAGGCTTCAAGGCTGTCCAGCACTGGTTGATATGGCATGGCTTCATCGTGGGCCAACCGCAAGCGCGCCTCTTGACCGCGCATCAACGCCAACGCCCGGCCATCGAGGCGATCACACTGGCGCAACAACTCCCGCGCTTCTTCCAGCAATGCCCCGCCAGCTTCGGTCAACCGGGGTTGTCGGCCGCTGCTGCGGTCGAACAGGCTGACACCTAAGTCCGCTTCCAATAATGCAATGGCGCTGCTGACGGCTGATTGCGCGCGCTTCATGTCACGCGCCACCGCGGAGAACGAACGCTGTTCGGCGACGCTGACGAACAATCGAATTTGCTCAAGATTCCACTGCAAGACTGTTCAGCCTATCGATTTTGAAGATGGGTAATGACTTTACCCCATCTCTTGAAGCTCTAGAATGAGCAGCTTATGAAAAGGAGTACACCATGACCGCTTATTATTATCTGGCCATTGCCATCTGCGCCGAAGTTATTGCAACCGTCTCCATGAAAGCGGTTAAAGGTCTCAGCACACCAGTACCGCTGCTATTAGTCATCGTGGGTTATGGCATTGCGTTCTGGATGTTGACCTTGGTAGTTCGCAGCATTCCAGTGGGCGTTGCCTACGCGGTCTGGGCCGGCATGGGGATTGTCATGGTGAGCATCGCTGCACTGTTCGTTTACGGACAAAAACTCGATGTGCCCGCCATGCTTGGCATGGGCCTGATTGTGGCTGGTGTGGTTGTGATTCAGCTGTTCTCAAAAACCGCCGGGCATTGAAAACGCGATCCTCTATAATGGCGGCATTCGTATAGCCACTGAGGTCGCTCATGCCATCTGTGTCCACTCCCTCCATCCTGACCACTGACGTACTGATTGTCGGAGCTGGCGCTGCCGGTCTCTGGCTGAATGCGCGTTTGCGGCGCCAAGGGTTCTCGACCGTTGTAGTGGAAAACGCCAGCCTGGGCGGCGGACAAAGCACAAAATCCCAAGGGATCATCCACGGCGGCGCCAAATACGCGCTGCATGGCGCCTTGAGCGGGGCATCGGAAGCAATCGCCGACATGCCTCGCCGCTGGCGTGAAGCATTGTCAGGCAAAGGCGAGCTTGACCTGTCCAGCGTGCGCCTGCTGTCCGAAGCCCATTATCTGTGGTCTCCAGGCACCCTCGCGGGCAACCTCACCAGTTTTTTTGCCAGTAAAGCCGTGCGTGGCCGCGTCGACCAAGTCACCGGCGCTGACTTGCCACCTGCGCTGCAAAACCCCGCATTTAAAGGCAAGGTCTATCGGCTGGCTGAGCTAGTGATCGACGTGCCCAGCCTGATTGAACGCCTTGCCGAGCTGTCGGGCGACAGCTTGCTGGCCGGCGAAAAAATCGAGCCGCTGTATGCAGGGGAGGAGTTAGTCGGACTGCGGGTCGATGGCCGGGAGATTCATGCTCAGCGGGTGGTCTTGAGCGCAGGAGCAGGCAACGCAGAGCTGCTCAAATCTCTGGGTGTCACCTTCCCGATCATGCAACGCCGCCCACTGCATATGGTGATGGTCAAAGGTCCAACGTTGAAACCGCTGTACGCCCACTGCCTCGGCGCAGGGCCAAAACCTCGGATCACAGTCACGACTCATTTGGCAGCTGACGGTCAGTGGGTTTGGTACCTGGGCGGCGATCTATCTGAAGCTGATGGCGTTGCTCGCAAACCGGAAGCACAGATTGCGGCGGCAAAAAAAGAACTAGGCAATTTGCTCCCGTGGGTCGATTTGAGTCAGGCACAGTGGGCGACTCTGCGTGTTGATCGCGCAGAGCCCTCGCAGTCAGGCCTTGTCAGGCCAGACAACGCCTACTTATCGACACAAAAAAGCCTACTGGTGGGTTGGCCCACCAAACTCGCCCTGGCCCCTGACTTTGCAGATCGAGTACTGGCAGCGCTGGCACGCGATGGTGTTCACCCAACGCCGCAGCTGCCTTTGGTTGGCTTGCCAAAACCGCCGATGGCGATACCTGTGTGGGATCAATTACTGCCATGAAAGCCCTGCACGAACTGCATCGCCCATTGGGCAGCACGGGCTTGAGCGTTTCTCCGCTGGGTCTGGGTACCGTGAAGTTGGGCCGTGATCAAGGGGTCAAATACCCCAACGGTTTCAAAATCCCGGATGACCATGAAGCACGGATGCTGCTTAAATTGGCGCGGGATTTAGGCATCAACCTGATCGACACCGCACCGGCTTATGGCTCCAGCGAAGCACGTCTCGGGCCGCTGTTGCGCGGACAACGTCATGAGTGGGTCATCGTCAGCAAGGTCGGTGAAGAGTTCGAAAGCGGCCGGTCACGTCATGATTTCAGCGCGGCACATACCCGTCTGTCAGTTGAACGCAGCCTCCAACGCCTCGAAACCGACTTCATCGATTTAGTGCTGGTTCACTCCGACGGCAATGATTTAGCCGTACTTAATGACTCTGGTGTCTATGAAGCGCTGGCCGAAATGAAACAACAGGGCAAAATTCGCGGTTTTGGTTTCTCCGGAAAAACCGTCGAGGGCGCCTTGCTGGCGTTGCGCGAAGGCGATTGCGCAATGGTCACCTACAATCTCAACGAGCAAACTGAAAGGCCGGTTCTGGACTATGCCACCAGCCATGGAAAAGCCGTTCTGGTAAAGAAAGCGTTGGCCAGCGGGCATGCCTGTCTAAGCCCGGGAATTGATCCGGTTCGGGCCAGCTTCGAGCTGCTGTTTGCACATCCAGGTGTCGCCAGTGCTATTGTCGGAACGATTAATCCTCTGCACTTGGCCCATAACGTGGCAATTGCTGCCGCCGTGATTCTTGGCAAAACCTGAGTCTGGCGACAGCCGACCCCAACGAACGAAGGAGCCGCAATGCCGCGAACGTTGATTCGGAAAAACCCCAGCAACTTTAAAACCCTGCCATTAATTGTCGATGCCACACCTGAAGGTTTGAGTTACCAGAGCGTCGGCATGCCGTTGAATTTCTCCCAGACACTGCAGCGTCGTCGCAAGATCGACGTACCCGATGCCGATCGATTTTCGGTGGAGCTGGCCAATCTTGGGGTCTCAGTACGGCTGACCTTGAATTGGCAAAATCGCGATTACTGGGTGCTGGTCCGCCAGCGTCGGCAAGACCGTGGCGACGTAGTGCTCAAGTTAATTTCCGGCTATGTGCCCGCCCATGAATTAAATTTGCCCCTACACACCGCCATTCAAGAAGTCGCCGAAGAATGCCTGATCGAAACCCCGCAGGGCTGGCTTAGCGGGCGATTCGGCGACACGTGGCTGCCGGCGCCCTATGCTTCGGCGTTGCACTACCGTGAGGCCCTACCCTTTCGCTTAAGTCCGTTATCCGGGGCTGCAAGACCAGTGCGCTGTGGCAACATGATGCTGATGGAACGCCCGCGCGCATACGTGCATTTACCCACTTCATCACTGCAATTGATCTATGACATGCGCCTGGAAGTGCCCAAAGATGCACGGCCGCTTAGCCTGTTCCATGTCGATGAGAGCTTGGAAAACGACGAACTGGTGGCACGTCTGAACCGCAGCAAGCCGGACCTGTATTTAATGCCGCTAGAAGACGGCGTGCCCAAAGCCGAGTTGTACACGCTCAAGCGCGACAAGCTGCAACCGGCAGGAACCCGCGGACTTTACTTGGCAGAAAGCTTTGCAGAGCAACAGGGCTGGGTTGTAAGAGAAGAACGAATTCGCTGGAAGGACTGGCTAAGGCAGCAAGGCATGACACCGCCGCCGAGAAAGACCGGTCTTAAACGCTTGACCGGCAAACTGATGCAACTCGCCCGCGGGCGTTTGTAATTTACGCGCCGATAGTCTGTGGAGCCAACGTGTTGGCGAATGCCCTGACGCGGTTGATACACCGCCTCGCCACAAGTTAGCTCCAGATAACCCTTCAAATCACTGGTTACGAATTTTCTCGACGATCGCCGTGGTTGAGCTGTTCGCGACCAGGCCCAGCACTTTGACCGTGCCGCCGTACCCTTGAACAATCTCGGCGCCAACGACTTGATCGATACCGTAATCACCGCCCTTGACCAATACGTCCGGCTTCACTTGCGACAACAGATTTTCCGGCGTTCCCTCGCAGAAGCTGATCACCCAATCCACCGCCCCTAAGCCAGCTAATACGGCCATGCGCCGGTCAACGCTGTTGATGGGTCTACCCGGCCCTTTTAAGCGGCTGACAGACGCGTCATCGTTAACCGCTACGATCAAGCGATCACCTTGAGCGCGGGCCTGCTCCAGATAAGTCACATGCCCGGCATGAAGAATGTCAAAGCAGCCATTGGTGAAAACGATCGACTCTTTGTGCGCGCGCGCATCATCGATTGCTAGCAGCAGTTGTTCGAGGCTAAGAACACCTCGTTCAGATCCCTCTTCGCGTTGAATCGCACGACGCAATTCCGGTGCGCTGATGGCCGCAGTACCTAGCTTGCCGACCACAATCCCCGCAGCCAAATTAGCCAGTGCAACAGCGTGAGGAAGCTCTTCGCCTGCGGCAATGGCAGCCGCCAGAGTAGAGATCACCGTATCGCCAGCCCCGGTGACATCAAAAACCTCACGGGCACGGGCGGGCAAATGCAAGGCGGGCTGATCAGGACGGAGTAGGGTCATGCCGTGCTCGCCTCGGGTGACCAACAGCGCTCCTAGGTTCAGCTCGCTCATCAACTGCGCGCCTTTGGCGACCAGTTCAGCCTCGTCGGTGCAATGACCAACAATCGCTTCAAACTCGCTGAGGTTCGGGGTAAGCACACTGGCGCCGCGATAAATCGAGAAATCCTTGCCTTTGGGATCGGCCAGTACCGGAATACCTCGCGCCCGTGCCGCCTGAATCAGGACTTGATGGTTTTGCAATGCACCTTTGCCGTAGTCGGACAGCACCATGACTTTGATACCGTCGAGCATGTTTTCAACATCGGTGCTCAGCGCTTGCGCATCAGTGGCGAACGGTTCTTCAAAGTCGATACGCAGCAGTTGCTGGTGACGGCTCATGACCCGCAACTTGACGATGGTCGGCTGATGGGCAATGCGTTGGAAACGCGCATTTACACCTGCGCCTTTAAGGCTATTGGCGAGGCTGTCGGCCGCCTCATCTTCCCCTGTCACCCCGACCAAAGAGGCCGGCGCGCCTAAGGCAGCAATGTTCAAGGCAACGTTAGCGGCACCGCCTGGGCGATCCTCGATTTGCTCGACCTTGACCACTGGCACAGGCGCCTCAGGTGAAATCCTTGAGGTTCCGCCATGCCAATAACGGTCGAGCATGACATCGCCAACCACCAAGACAGGCGCCTGATCGAAACGCGGCATGGACAACTTCATCAAACAACCCGTTACTAGAATGAACAAGGGCGGAATCTTAGCACAGGGTTGGAAAGGGGACTCTAGGTGGCTGAACGGCCGATGACTCAGGATGCTCGAGGCGCGAGGCATAAAGCTTCTCGAATGAATTCGCTCCCAGTGGGGATTGCATATGCCCCGGTGGGAGCGAATTCATTCGCGAAGGATTTGACGGTCAGGCGATACCCGCTACCACTACTGGATCATCCAGACCCAAAGCATTCAGACGAGCGTAGTAGCCATTCTGGGCGAGCAATTGCGCATGAGTGCCGCGCTCGACAATGCAGCCTTGATCCATAACCAAAATCATATCAGCCTTTTCGATAGTCGATAGACGGTGCGCGATGACCAGCGTGGTCCGGCCTTTCATGACTTGATCCAGCGCCGCCTGAATATGACGCTCTGACTCGGTATCAAGCGCCGAGGTTGCTTCGTCCAGAATGAGCAGCGGCGCATTTTTGAGCAAGGCCCGGGCAATCGCCAGACGCTGGCGCTGCCCACCGGAAAGCAACACCCCGTTTTCACCCACTTGAGTGTCGAAACCTTCCGGCAACTGCTCGACGAATTCCAGCGCATAAGCATCGGCGGCAGCGGCTTCGATGTCCGCACGCGGTGCACCCGCCAGGTCACCATAAGCAATGTTATTTGCAATGCTGTCGTTGAACAGCGTGACGTGCTGAGTGACCTGAGCAATGTGCCGACGCAGATTGCGCAGGCGGTACTCTTCAATGTCAACGCCGTCCAAAAAGATTTCACCGCCACCATGATGGTAGAAGCGCGGGATCAGACTCGCCAACGTTGACTTACCACTGCCCGAACGCCCAACCAATGCAACCATCTGCCCAGGTGCTGCCGTGAAGCTGATGTTGTTTAGCACCTGCCGATCTGTACCAGGGTAGGTAAAGCTCAAGTTCCGCACTTCAAGATGGCCGCTAACACGGTCACGCTCAACAGTCCCGGTATCGAGTTCTGGTTCAACGTCCAATTGCTCGAAGATGCTTTCAGCGCCAGACACACCTTTCTGAATGGTCGAACTGACTTCCGACAGCTGGCGGATCGGTTTGGGTAGCAGGCCCGCAGCAGTTATGTAAGCTACCAGATCACCGGGGGTCGCATCGCCACGCAGGTACAGCACTAAAAACATCAGCACCGCCATGGCGGTATAAATCACCAGTTGCAACATTGGCGTATACACGGCACTGGTCTTGTTCATCCTCAGTTGCTTATCGGTATTGCCTTGGCTAGCAGCCCGAAAACGCGCTTCTTCATAGTGCTCGCCACCAAAGCTGCGGACCACGCGGTAACCTTGAATGGTTTCCGAGGCCACGTGGGTCACATCGCCCATGGCGACTTGAATCTTTTTACTTTGACGGCGAAATTTTTTGCTGGCACTGCCCACCATAATCCCGATCACAGGCAGGATTGCCAACATGACAATGGTCAGGTGCCAGTTCATCCACAGCAAATAGATAAACAGGAACACCACCGTCAAGCCTTCACGAATTACAGTTTTAATTGCGTCGGTAGCCGCGCCGGTAACCATGGTGACGTTGAACGTAATGCGTGAAATCAGGTGACCCGAGTTATGCGTATCAAAATAACGATTGGGCAACACCAACAGCTTATTGAATAATTCGACGCGCAAATCGTGCACCAAGCCTAGCGAGACTTTGGCCAGAAAATAGTTGCCCAAGTACGAACCCAAGCCTTGCCAGGCAGCAATCAACACGATCAACAACGGCACCGCTTGCAAAAGCTGCAAGTCTTGCAGATACGGAACATTGGGAAATAATGCGGCTTCCGGATTGCTCAGGCCATCGACAAAATACTTGAGGATACCGGCCAGCATCGGCTGAGTTGAAGCAAAGATCACGAAACCGATGATGCTGATGACAAAGATGCCGATATAAGGCATGACATAGGTCAGCAGTCGGAAATAGATTTTTATACTGGAGCTTTGTTCTGGGTTGCTCATAGTCATCGGTACAGAAAAGAGAGCCGGAATACTATCACAGCCCGGAGCCATTAAACCCTAGGCCACCCGGCTGGGGTATGATGGCCGCCATTTTGAAGGAGCCCGCATGCTCGCACTCGCTTACGCTGACTACCAGGCCTTACGCAAAGATGCGGAGGTGATCGAGGCTGATTTTTTTGGAGACAAGGTGTTGCGCCTCGAAGACGGCAACTTCATGAAATTATTTCGGCGCAAACGGCTGATCTCGTCCGCGGCGCTATTCCCCTATGCCCAACGGTTTTCCGATAACGCACTTGAGTTAAAAAAGCGTGGCGTGCGCTGTCCGGATATTCTTGCCACCTACCGGGTCGCTAATATCGCCCGTGACGTAGTGCATTACGAACCATTACCCGGCCTGACATTACGGCAAATAATCGCTGATCCCGCGCACTTCAGCGATCCTGAGTTACTCCAGGCGTTTGGCCGTTTCGTCGCGAAACTGCACAATTTGGGGATTTATTTCCGCTCACTGCACTTGGGCAACGTGGTGATGACGCCAGACAACGAACTGGGGTTGATCGATATTGCCGATTTGCGGACCTTGCGCGGTCCATTGCGCAAGAGCATGTGCCTAAGAAACTTCCAGCATATGCGCCGCTATCGGAGCGACCATGAGTGGTTACTTCAAGAGCACGGCGCACATTTCTTTAACAGTTACAGCGCCCACAGCAGTCATGGCTGGGAGCGCAGTACCTTGGCAGAAAAGCTAGCGCTTTAGGATTCAGAGGCGGTTACTCAATGTCCGCTCGCTGACCGGCGTCCTACTCAGGCATAAACTGAGCAGAAACGGCACCCAGACCACCATCCACATCGCGCGCGCGCGCCCGAACAATACAAACACATCAAACTGCAAGGCCACCGAGGCAAAGACCCACGCCAGCAGCACCGCCATGCCAAGCGCCTGATCGCGACAACGCCAGGCGCGCAGTCCAACCCAGCCCCAGAGAAACACCCAAAGCGCGGTAAAAATCACGCCATATTGCAACGTCGTATCCAGCACGAAATTATGACAGTGGTCGAAGATCACACCACCGGCAGATACGGCATAACTGGCGCCAAGACCTATGCCGAGCCAAGGGTGCTGCGCAGTAAGCTCTACTGCGCTCTTTATTAACGCCAGCCGTTCGGAATCACCTCGCTGTAACAAGGAAGGCTCAAGTAAAAACAGAAAACCTGCAGCGATCACCAATACCACTGCAAGGGTTCTGTAGAGCGGTCTTCCTCCCGCCAACATCACCACACCAGCAACCGCCACCAATGAAAGAAGCGGGCCACGGCTGCCGGTCATGATCACAAATGATAGTGAGCATGCTTGCAAAGCGGCCCACGCCAGCCGTGCCCACATGCGTTGAGGCCACCAAGTGCAACTTAGAACCAGCAAAAACCCGATGGTATAACCGGCTGGATTGGGATTATCCATATAGCTGCCGAAGCCATACATTCTCGGCAGACCGCGCATTGGAAATGCAATGATCGACACCAGAGCGTATACGCCAGCCATCGCGCCCCAAATAATAAGCAGACTTTGCAACTGCCTATTGAACATCCGACCCCAAACGATCCAGCCCAATACCAGCGACAGAAAAAGCAGTTCGCGCTTGATCAACGTCAGATAATTTTCACCCGTAACACTCCAGCTCAGGGAGATGACTGACCAGCAAAACAAAAGAAGAAACAGCCACAGTTCATGCCGAACTTGGACGGTATCGCGAAAATCCCCAAAACGTTTGATTAGCAAATAGATAGACGGTAAGTACACAAACGCCGTTAACAACCAATCAAAAAGCTTCATTGAGGGTGTCAACAGCACCCCTGCGACGCTCCAAAACAAACCAAAGCCAAGCAGTAGGCCAGCGATTCCGAAATGATTGCGGAGCGCCCTCAATTGCGTTTGGATGTCGCTGAAGCCGTCGATGAAATTACTGGAATGTTGAATATTGCGGCTCACTAAACACCCTTAACTTTATTAGTTTTGAAGAGAAAATGCCTAAAGCGTTTCCACGTGAGCCTGTTCCAGCGGTAAACCGGAATGCTGGAAAACAATCCGCGAGCGAATGCCTTGTCGGCGACCACCGACTCTTTTAACGCTTTATTGACGATTGCTAATTTAGCTGACGCATAAGCTGGGTTTTCTTTGTATAACTCAATGACCTGCAAGTCGTAAATCAACTGACTCTTGTAAGCCACCTTCGAAATGTTTGTATCGTGTCGACGGTATAAGGTGACGAAGTCAGGCAGGATATCAACGCGATAATCCAAATGCGCAATTTTCAGGGTCATCTGAAAATCCTGGACCTTGATGGATGGATCGTAGCCGCCAACCCTGTCGATTGCTGCACGGCGGTACATGGCAACTGGCGCACCTACCGCGTAGGCCTCTGCGAGAAGTTGATCGAACGTCCAGCGCTGCACCGATTTTTTGGGGGCCTCGCTGTGTTTGAGGAGCGTCCCTTCGGCGTCGATATAGATGACCCTGGCACCGAGCAGGCCAACGTCCGGGTGCTCTTGCAAATAACTGACCTGACGACGCAAACGGCCTTCGAGCATCACGTCATCGGAGTCGTGGGTAATGATGAATTCGCCAGCGGCATGGCTCAAAGCGGTATTCAGCGCGGCACTGACACCCTGGTTTTCCTGCTGATAGAACTGGAAGCCATGGATCTGGCGCAACGCCTCGATTTTCTGAGCGCTGGAATCCGTCGATCCGTCGTTAACGACAATCAATTCAAAGTTGTCATAGTCCTGCCGCAGGATGCTCAACAGGCACTCTTCGATGTATCGCTCGTGATTAAAACACGGCACCAAAATCGAGACCAAAGGCCATTTCATGTTTACATCCAATCCTTCGCTTAATGCCGCTGCTTGGTTGCAGTGGTGGTTCGCATCTGCTTGGAGTTTGCAAAAACAGCAATCTCGCCTGGAAATAAGTGCGCATCCTCACGCAGCGCACAGCTTATTGCCATCATTATTGTTAAAGCCGACATTTCATATAAAAGACTGCATGCTTACGCCAAACCACCCTCGCCCACGCATTTGCGTCTCCATGCAAAGCACGTAAAACCAAAGCAGCATCCCCTTAGAAACGGTGCCCGTCAAACCAATGTAGAGTTCATCCGACGCGTTAAATACCAAACTTCCCACGTAGACGGTCGACCCAGGTGAGCGGCGTTTGAGCACCCAACGCAGGCTCGAGCTCTTGGACAATGCGTTTACCAATAGCTGCGAAACTGAATTGGGATGAGACAAGATTTCTACCGCTGATCGCTATGCGCCCAGCCATTTGGGGGTCAGCGCGTAACAATGCGAGCTTTTGCTGCAACTGGGCAATAGTGCTGTAAAACACCACGTTATGCATATCTTGCAGACCTAATGCGTCGTTTTCGGCCGCCCCTTGATCGAAGGCCAACAGCACGCAGCCACACGCCATAGCTTCGAAGTTCTTGATCATGTATTCGCCCATGCCAACATCAGCGCTTACAAAAAACCGAATCCGATTCAACGTGTCACAGTATTCCTCACCGGATTTGGTACGGGTCACCACAAGTGTTTCAACTCGGCCTAACTCTTCAAGCAGAGCCTTGCGGCCGCTATAGGCAATGCTGTCAGTGCTGCCGACGAAGGCCAGTTCGATATCCCGCTCGCGCCCTTGGTCCTGCAATAAGTTCTGATCGTAGCCTTTGGGGACGAACACTGCGTCGAAACCTTCTTCGCGCAGGCGCTTGCTGACCATAAACCCTGAACTTATAACCCGCGCCCACGGCAGCTTGCGGTAATGCGCGCTAAATTTGCCGGTGTATTTGCAGGGAATATAATTTTGATAGGCATCGTGTTCAAGAATGACCAGATTAGGTACCGTACGAATGAACGGGACTTGGCGAATCTCTTGTTTGAAGCGGAGAAAGAAAACGATGCGATCGTAGCGTGTGATATCCACTTCACGCCGAAAGTAGCCTCGCAGATTTCGCTGTTCAGCAGAGGTCAGCCAGCGTAAATCACACTCACAATGCTCCGCGACGCCTTCATATAGACGATCCAGAATGGCACGCTGTTCCTTTTGCACCAAAAATAGAACTTTCATCGTTTTCCCCAACGCGCGCTGCAGGCTAAATCAATGGTCTTTGCGCCAGAACAATTCGTGTCGGCGAACAGCTTTTCTAAAAAATTCATTTTCACCTTCAGCCGGCCAACGTCGGCCAGCCAGCAACTGTTGCAACCAACGGCGAACCCGGCGCTTGAACGGCGGTAACGGCTGCAAATCGTGCATCATGCCCAGCGCCATGGCCTTGTCACGTTGTGCCGAGGCCGAAAGCTCAAGGCTGTAAGGGATCAAATCGACGCCTGCAAAATAAGGCGGCAAACTCACGCCAGTGTAGGCGTTACCCATGGGCCAACGGTCGTTATCATAAAGATGATTGGCATAGCCGAGAATCGTCTGCGGCTGCCATTCCAATCCATGCAGCGCCTCAAGCACTGCTGCCTGAGCGCAAATATGATCGGGATGCGGATCAATTGATGGATGCGGCATGACCAACACTTGAGGACGAGCCGTCAACAACAAAGCTCGCAGATCGGCGAGTAAGTTGTTCCAAGTCGGCGCACCGTCCGAATCGCCAGGCAGCAGCATCGGATTGAACTGCCGAAACAGTCGGGTATCGCTTAACTCGGCTTCGCGGGACGCTATAGGTTGCTCCGGCGCGGCCTGCATTGCCGGGAGCTGCAGACAGAAATACCCGAGCTGTACGCAGTGCGCTTCCGGCACCCCACCCCAACGCGGCACGGCGACGCTGTCCCATGCACGCAAACGACCTTTGACTCGGGCGGCTTCGGCAGGTTGCATGCCCATTTGCCGATAATGCTCGGCTTCGATTTCGCCAGCAGTGAGGGTCACGATCCAGGCTTCGGCGGCTTGGCTATATAAGCCGAACGCGGCCAATTCGGCGTCGTCAGCGTGAGGCGCAATCACCATGACTCGCTGGCGTCTGACGTCAGTGTGACGAAACACCCACAACCTCGGCAGCCCCTGCAAACGGCAAAACCGACCGCGCACACGAAGCGAACCATCCGCCAACGCGGCGCCAAGGCCAGTCAGATTCAGGTAGCGCAAACCGTCGACCCCGCGCTCGAAGGCTTGTTGGTCGCGTAGGTCAGTGCCCAGCAGGTTGATGGCAGGGTCAAGAAAGCGTCCAATCCACGAACTTTTAATCCGTAGCCCAAGGACCAAGGTTTCATCGCCGGTCAACGCCAACGGTTGACCCACTTGCAAAAATTCGCCCTCCAGACGGACATTCGGCTGTTCGCAGTCATCCGGAAAACGGTAGTGATAATCGTCTTTGGGGGAGTAAAACAAATGGTCGGCAAACCAGGCTTCATGGGCCACCCATGCGAGGACCGCCAACAGCAGCGGCAACCACCACGCTACCAGAATGCCTATTACGACTAGTAATAACAGGCCGATCAGCAGCACCGCGCGTTTGTTGCGACGATGGCGCTTAAGCAATTGCTGCTTGCGGTTCACGCCCGAATTCATACTTGAAACACCGGCACCTGGCTGCACCACCGGTCCTTGTATTCGCGATCAGCACGCCCAAAAGAGAAACGCAGCGGTTTGTTATTAGCACGCGCCTGTTCCCAAGCACTTTGAGTATTAAGAAAACTGAGGACGCTGCCAGGACTAAAACCGCGGTTTTCCGGATCGACACCGCCGTTGATGTATTCCACGCTGATCCACTCCGGCGCTTCGACCCGATACACCAACTGGATGGCGATAGGTGAGTCGTTAAGGAACAGCACCGAGCCAATCATCAGCTCACGCAACAACTCAATCACGTCCGCCATCCGTTCGGCGCCGGTAGCAGGGAACCCCCAGCGGCGCTGGAACAGGTCGCAATACATAGCGGCTAATTCAGCGCTGGTGAACTCAGCCACAGGGCGCGCTACGCCGCCCGCTTCTTCCAACAGACGCAACTCACGGCGTTGGTTGTAGCGGAATTTTTTCGACAGCTCTTCCGGCGCACGGGACATGGCCAGCGATTCTGGCTGAGGTTTCAGGGTACTGACCCGGCCTTCATTCAGGGCCGATAGATAGCGCGCTCTATGGCGCAACGCAACCTGCGCGCCAGCAGCCACAGGCAAAATCAATTCGGCATTGCCCAAATCGAACAGACCTTTTTTGCCCTGGCGCTTGAGCACGTCTTTTGAGAGGGCCAATGAGCGGCCCCACGTCGGGATCGCGGCCTGCAATTCGCCGCTCTGCTCCCAGCCTAAATAACGCACCGGGATATCAGCCAGCGCAGCCAAGCGTTCGACAACCAAGGGATGGGTTGCGACGCTGCCGCCAAAGCGTTGCCAAGCCTGGGCATAGGTTGGGGCATCGATAAGAGTCCAACCACGTTCACGCCAGCGTTGAAATCGGTTGAGCATCAGGACTCCGCGATCAGGCTGGTGACTTGCGGCAAGCGCCAGAACACCTCGCGTACAGATTGATCGGAGAACCGCTCTTGCAATCGCAGCAGCATCAACTCGGCGCAAGCCGTTCGCTGTGCCTCATCCAGTGTCGCCAGATGAATAAGCCCTTGGGCCAAACGCTGGTCATCGCCCAACGGAAACAGGATGCCGACGCCTTCAACCACTTCCTTGGCGCCACCCGCCGCCGTTGCCAGCAGTGGAACACCCGCGACCATGGCTTCAAGCAGCACCATACCGAACGGTTCGTGATCCGAGCTCAACGCGAACACATCGAACGCTTTGTAATAACGGTGAGCTTCACGGATCTGCCCAAGAAACAGCACCTGCGAACCAACGCCCAACTCCAGCGCTAACGCTTTGAGGTCTTGTTCCAGCCGCCCGGTGCCGAGAATTACCAGCTGGCTCTCGGCAGGCAGGTTCGGCAGCGCCAAAGCGAAACCGCGCAGCAACGTCGCTTGATCTTTGTCCGGGTGCAGACGACCGACGTTGCCGACGATCCATGCACTGAGCGGCAAGCCCAATTCAACACGCGCCTCGGCGGCAGACAACTGAGTAACCTGTAACTGCTCAACGTCGATACGGTTGTACAGGGTTTGAATACGCCCGACTGGCCACTTCGGCAAGCTTTTACGCATGTCATCGCGCACTGCGTCGGACACGCCCAGCAGGCTCAAGCGCCGGCGGAAGATATACGCGAACAGCTTGCGGGTACGGCGGTGATAGTCGCCAAACGCGTGGTGGATACCGATCACTGGCAAGCGCGTCGCCAACAATGCGATGTAAACCGGTTTGAAACGATGGGCGATGCAAAAACTAAAAGAACGCGTAGCGGCGATTTTTCGCAGATCGCGGATCGCCCCTAGCTTCAGGCCACGAATGGCCTTGGAGCTGTATTCGAGAAATAACACTTCGTCCGAAGCACAAGCAATTGCCACCTCAGGATCAGCGGCTCCGGTCAGGAATACCGTGGTCACTCGATACCCTTTACCGGCAAACAAGCTGGCGTATTGCCGGGCGCAGTCGAGAAACGGCCCGTCATAGCCGTGACAAAACTGCAGCACATGGCGATCAGCCGAACGTGTCATAAGCCTCTACACCGTCTTTGAGGACCAAGATGTCTTCCATAATCAGGTATTCCAGATCGGAACCGAAGAACATGTTCAACGCGTCAGTCGGAGAACAGATCATCGCTTCACCACGTCGGTTGAGCGAGGTATTGAGCGACACACCGTTGCCGGTCAATTCTTCCAGCGCTTTCATCATGTCGTAATAGCGCGGATTGAACCTGCGCTCCAGCACCTGTGCGCGAGAAGTGCCATCTTCATGGACGACTTCCGGCACGCGGGCTTTCCACTCGTCAGCCACTTCGAAGGTGAAGGTCATGAACGGCGCGGGATGATCGACTTTGATCATCTGTGGGCCAACCGTATCGAGCATAGACGGGCAGAAAGGCCTCCAGCGCTCGCGGAACTTGATCTGTTCATTGATCCGGTTGGCCACGCCAGGAATGCTCGGGCAACCAATAATCGAACGGCCGCCCAGTGCACGCGGACCAAACTCCATACGTCCCTGGAACCAAGCCACAGGATTTCCTTCGACCATGATCTTGGCGATGCGCTGCGGGGTATTGTCGATTTGGCGCCACACCGGCTTGCTCGGATGACGGGCGCAGGCAGCGATCACGTCTTCGTTGCTGTATTCCGGGCCGAGGTAAACGTGCTCCATCTTCTCGACCGGTACACCACGGGCGTGAGATACATAAGCAGCAGCACCCACTGCGGTGCCGGCATCACCGGACGCTGGCTGCACGAACAGCTCTTTGACTTCCGGGCGAGCAATGATTTTCTGGTTCAGTTTGACGTTCAGCGCGCAGCCGCCTGCGAAGGCCAGCTTACCGGTTTCCCGGAGGATGTCGCCCAGATAGAAATCCATCATCTGCAACGAAAGCTTCTCGAACAGCGCTTGAATGCTGGCCGCGTAGTGGATATACGGTTCGTCAGCGACGTCGCCCTGACGGCGCGGACCTAGCCATTCGATTAGTTTCGGCGAGAAGTAGAAACCCTTGCCATTCTCTTTATAGCGACGCAGGCCGACGACGTTGGCGTAATCGGTGTTAATCACCAGCTCGCCATTTTCAAAGGTCGCCAGACGCGAAAAATCGTATTTGCTGGCATCGCCATACGGCGCCATGCCCATCACTTTGAATTCACCATCGAGCATTTCGAACCCGAGGAACTCGGTAATCGCCCCGTACAGGCCGCCGAGGGAATCTGGATCGAAAAATTCTTTGATCTTGTGAATTTTGCCGTTTTCGCCGTAACCGAAAAACGTAGTGGCGTATTCACCCTTGCCGTCGATGCCCATGATCGCGGTTTTTTCTTTAAAACCTGAGCAATGGTAAGCACTAGAGGCATGAGCCAAATGATGTTCAACCGGTTCGATCTTGATTTTCTTTGGATCGAAGCCGAGCTGCTCCAAGCAGAACACAATCTTGTTGCGATAGCGTTTGTAGCGACGGTTACCCATCAACAGCGCGTCGAGGGCACGGTCAGGCGCATACCAATAGCGCTTGGCGTAATGCCAACGCGCTTTGCCAAACAGGCTGACCGGCGCGAACGGAATCGCCACCACGTCAACGTCTGACGGCTTGATACCCGCTTGCTCCAGACAGAACTTCGCCGACTCGTACGGCATACGGTTCTTTGCGTGCTTATCGCGAACGAAGCGCTCTTCTTCAGCGGCCGCTACCAGCTTGCCGTCGATATATAGGGCTGCGGAAGGATCATGGCTAAGGGCGCCGGACAGGCCAAGAATCGTCAATGCCAAAGGGGTCTAGCCTCATGAGTCTGTATGCAGGCGACGTGCGCCTGAGAAAATATGCCCTCGCAACAGGCGCGAGGAACAGCTAAAGCGCGAGATTATAGCGTAATGAGACTGTATGTGGTCGGGTGGCGACAGCATCGGAATACCGAGGAGAACTTAAGTTGTCTGGCCGGTTTTCTCGCTCAGGTTTCCGCCCCCAAACCCTGATAACTATCTAACACTACACAGGCTCGTTTTTTGGTTGGATTGAGGCGAACACCCATACAGCCATCAAAAGAGTTCCGCATGCAAACACCATCGAATAATCGCTCAACACTCCTCACCCGTCTGACAGCGCTAAGCACCACGTTGACGAAAGAACTTGTGTACTTGCCTGAGGCGCAAGACCTGACACTGCAAGAAATGCAGAACCGCATCGATTTTTTCTGGGTCGCGCCGAGCGCCCAAGGCACGCCACGACGGGAAGTGTTTATTGCGGGTATCGAGCAAGCCCTGCGCGATGAAGTCGCGCTCAAGATTTCCGACGGGTGCTTACACCCTGCCTACCGAGACTGCTTGCCATTGCCCGCAGCGGACAGTGGCGAGCGCCTCGCACCTGCATTCCACAGCCTGCAACTGAAGTTGAATGATCAAAACACCATTGAGTTAGCCGGCGCCCTCGTGATCATCAACCATCAAGGCCCGACTTTACTGGTACTGCCGGGGTATGGCGTGGAAGGTTTTGCCAGCCATGCGTTGCTGGTCGAGACCCTTACGAATTGGGCCAACGACTCCGCCCTGCGCAGTCTGCTGCTTAACAACGCCGAGCAACGCGTGCAGAACATGCTCCTCGACATTGAAGCCGATCCTGACCTGTTTCTTGAACCCGTTGATGCGCTGGATTGGCAATTGACCTTTATCGCTGATAAGCCCTTCGAGCACGCTTTCGAAAGACAACTGGACAAACAACGCGCTGATATTAGCTATGCGTTCGAGGGCAATGCACGTCAGATCAATCAGGCCATACGCATGGGCGGAAGATTTGGCCCGGCGGCAATGCTCGAACTGCGTGAGGTCAGCCATAACGCAAGCGAGCAGCGCAAAGCTCTGCCGGACTGGCTCTCGATCGCTAGCCGGGAGGAACTCCAGTGCTACGTTGAAAGCTTGAGAGCGTACGAGCAAATACGTGGCGCATTATCGAGCATGCTCGGCGGCGCTTCGTCACCAGAACAATTCGCCACTCAGCGCCTGCGTGCTCAAATCGAAAATGATCTGGGCCATGATCTGAGCCCGGAACATTTGATGATTTCCACATGGCGCCAGTTACCGCTCAGCAACGAGCCATATAAGGTTACCCGTTCGTTGACTCAGCTGGCGCTCTACGGACTGCACCCCGGCGACATGGACACTGGTTCGGTTTTCCTGACCTGGAGCACCATCAACCTTCAGGGGCAGCCACTGGCCTCTGACTACCCAGGACTGACCAACGCCTATATTGGTGGACTGATCCAGACACTGGATCTACGCAGGGCGTTTGGCCCGGCTCAGCGCGAAGCCTACGGCTCGCCTCACGCCCAAAGGATCATGCGCGACGTTACTCGACAGCAGGTGAAGGCCATGGCCTACGCTGCAAAGCTGAAAGGGCACATTTCACCTCGGGACTACGACCTGATAAGCGCTTTGAGCCAACCCGAGCGCGAAACAACAGGCGGCGCGACCCGTGTGCAACAGGTGACGTTGAACAATCGCCATGTGTTGAGCAACGTGCTGCTGTTTCGTCAAGAGGATGCCCAAGGTCGGCTCGAACGTTTGGTGATGTTCATGTCCGACAACCCGCGAGGCCGCCAATTTCAGGGATTCGACAACGAACGCCAATTGTGTCAGGAACTGGTGGGCTGGAGCGCCTTTGCTGACATGAGCGACTACCTGCTCACGCAAGTCAGCTCCACCCACCGTACCGCCCTGGCAAAGCAGTTATCAGCGCTGAAACAAAAACCTCAACCGCCGGCCGACTTCGTTAACCTTGCTCCACCGTTGCCTTATGAGGAAGCGTTACGCGCTTTGGTGAACAAGCGCATTGGTGTGATTCTCTCCGACCAGGAACATCACACTCCAAATTGGTACTTGAATGCCAATACAAACCAACGTCAACAGTTGGTTGCTCTGGAGGATGCTATCAATGCCGCGCAAGCACATTACCAGGCCAAAGCCCATGCACAGGTTCAGACATTTGATGACTACGTGCATAAAAGAGCTATGCAGAAGATTAATGAGTTGCTCGGCACCGCCGAAGGCCAGGTCGACCCCGACAAGATCATCATCACCACGAACCGAGAAACGCTGAACTACACCCAGATGCTGCGCAACGGCTATGACGACAGCATCAACCCGGTCAACACTAACCCTGTTGCCGATGCACGATTCAAGGGTCCAGACGGTATCGACCTGACTCCGTTGACTGCAGAGAAAGTAGCGCGCTCGGTACACGGTGCGTGGCTCAGTGATCAATACGTGGCCCACATCAAAAACACCCTGCTCAACGCGGACACCACGGGATACACATACCGTCGCCGTACCAGCCTGCTTATTGCTCAACTGCAGATGAACGCCGCTGCCCTGCGCAGTTATCTTAAAAGCGAGATCAATGCTCAGCAGTATCAATGGCTCAAGGCATCCATTGAGCAGATGCATGTAAGCGACCCGGCAACCCGTCGTCGCTACCCCCTATACCCGTTGCAGTTCAAATTGGACAACCCGTTGATCGCCACCAACGTAGCTGAACTTGGCAGCTTACTGGATTTTCTGCCGCTGCCTGGCACCCAGATAGAAACTGTACAAGGCTGCCATGTGCTAACTCCCGAGCTCTCCGCCAATACTCGAGACGCCCTGCTCTATACGCCAAATGCACCGGATGACGTGGACTTTCGCCCCTTCGGCAACTTCGTCGACACGCTCAAACGCGAAGGCATGAGCGACTACTACAAGGATCGCTGCCGCATTCGCGCCAACCGCAAGCTGGCGTTTTTTCTGGCAGACATGAAAGCAGGCGGCAACAGTCAGCCGCCAGCACTACCAGACTCACCGCTGACAGACCTTCACGATCAGCACTTCAACCAAATCATCCAACGCAAAATCCACGACGTCGAAGACGCCACCACCGGACGCAACGACATGCTTCAGAAGCTGATCTGGACCAGTGTCGAACTGATCGCCACCGCAGTCACCCTGCCGTTCCCCCCCGCCAGTTTCGCGGTAGGTGCCTTATTGTCGATGCGCGACAGCCTCCACGCGCTAGAAGCATTCAGCGATGGCGATCAGGAAGCCGCCAGTGGCTACATTCTTAGTTCCCTGCTCAATGGCCTCGGTGCGGCGGGCGATCTGCATCCGGGCCTCAAGGGTTTTGCCCATGTTCTGCGCACCGCGTCCCGCAACGCGGGAAAAAGTCAGATTCTCGACAGCGCCACACACCTCCAACGAATTTTGCCACCCCTGAAAAACCTTCGTCCGATGCAGGTTCATGGCGAGGTGTTTTGGACCACCCCCTCGACAACGAACGGACACGCGCCGTTGTTCAGAGTAAATGTCCGGCACCCCGACACGCTGATTCCCAGCGGTCAATTCGCGGAGAAGGATATCGCCGGCGTCTGGCAACCGTTACGCCGCGAAACCGACCAGGCAACTCCCCAAGGCACGCTCAATCGGAGCTATGCCGTGGGCGTGTCGCTGCGAGAAACCGCGCCTATCGCCAACGGACATGCCAAAGGCGTCACGCTGCTTCAGGGTCAGCATTACATCGAACTGGAAGGGCTGACGTTCAAGGTCCAGTTCGACGCTCGAATTCGTTGCTGGCACATCGTTGATAGCAACAACCCTTTTGCGTTTTTCGGCAAGCAGCCGGTTTGCCTCAATAACAAAGGTCAATGGCAGTTGGTGGACCTAAACCTGCGGGGCGGCGGCCGGCCGAAATATCATCCGTTTGAGGAGGAAATTGCCGGCCAAAACTCTGCAGCCAGCGACTTGAGCAACTATGAACTGCCCGCGGCAATGCGGCCTTACACCCACAGCATCGTCGACCCCACGGCAGCAGACGATCTTGGCGTCAGCGGCCTCGGAATTGAGCAATGGATGGGGCCGATGTTGACGGACCTGCGAAAAACTTACGCCGAATTCAGGAAAATCCTCTACAGCGACGCCAACGCGTTTTTTAATCAGGTAACACCTCCTATTCGGCCCGAACTGCCCATGCTTGACGAAACGGTGCGCCCTGAGAAGCTACTCAGCAGCATCTTCGAAAAAACCAATGGCTTGGTCATCAGCGAGGCGCCCCGGGCAGTTGTCAGCAAACAATGGCTGATCGACAACATGCCCCTGCTCGCCGAGCAAAAAATCGAGATCCTGTACATCGAACATCTATTCACTGATCTCCATCAGAGCAAGCTGGCCAAGTACAAAAAAGTGGGCAACAAGACAAAATCTGGATCGAGGGAAATCAAATTCCACCTTAAACATCTTGGTGGTGGCGCACTGGATAACCAGAGCAAGGAGTACGACTACTACCACCTGATAAAAGCGGCGCACAAATACGGTATTGAGGTTAAACCATTGAACTCAGCGGTCAGCTACCCCTTTAATAACAACCCGGTAGCGATTGCAGCGAATGACCCTGCAGCCGCACAAAAAATGAGTAACTTTTTCGGTCACAAGCTGATCAGTGCGGACATGAGGGCACGGCCAGAAAAGCGCTGGATCGCGTTGCTCGACCAAAAAATGGCGAACACCTGGCGACAGGTTCCGGGCATAGCTGACTTGAGCGGCGCAATCAGCCTACGATTTGAAGGCCTGCCCACCGGCAGTCTTTCGCGGATGCGTCGAGATACCGCTGGATCAATTGCGGGTGATCCGCTGGCCAAGGCCGACTTTACATTGCAAATGGCTGATTTCAGGATTGCAGCACTCGCGGCTTTCCCCACGACGACCTCAATTACGCGTCTGGACGATGCTTTATATTCGTTGCTCGAAGGCAGGATGAGAACGACTGCGGACAGTGTTCACCCGTATGTCGATGCTCATGGCTTTCAATTGGATGAGGCCGGTCATTGGCAACGAGCGGACCCTGACTCATGGCCGACGGAACACTCTATAACAGCCATTCAACACTCGTTACTCGACACCCGATATGATCTGCCCATTGAACTGCGACCGACGCTGCATGAGCTGGCGAACTTCCGTGATGGAGGTATTCATGAAGACTATGGTTTTACCGCCGACCATCTGACTCAGGCCCGGGAAGTATTTTTCGACCTGCGCAGGCAACTGCAAAAAGATTCACGACAGGTCATTTCCGGCGACCTACCGCCGCGTCCAACCCTGCCCGAGGTAGCTGCGGGCACAACGATTCCAGACTTCATAGATAACCTGTACGAGAACACCTCGGGCGTGGTGGTCGGCGAAGCGCATGCCTCCATTGGCAGTAAAAAATTTATCATCGACCACTTGCCGCAACTCTCGCGCAGGCAGGTAAAAACCTTATACATGGAGCATCTGCTGACGGACCTGCATCAAGCAGATCTCGATCGCTTCGCCGACACCGGGCAGATGAGCAAGACCCTGCTGCACGACCTGAAAAAACTGGATCAGGATTACCGCACGGATCCAAAAAAGGTCTATACCTTTGAAAACCTGGTCATTAGCGCGCGCAAGCAAGGTCTGGAAGTCAGGGCCATCGATTGTTCAGCCAGTTACTACCTGGAAGGGCTAAGTCGTTCGGCACCCACCACTCGCCAGCAAATGATGAATTTCTTCGCCTCGCGGACCATTCGCAAGCATCAAGAGGTAATGGGGCCGCACAACTGGATTGCGTTGGTGGGTAATACCCATGCCAATACCTTCCAAAAAATCGTGCCCGGCGTTGCCGAGCTCGAGGGAGCTATCGGGGTTCGTGTCGTCGACGTCGGCCCGGGGCAGGGACGTGCACCATTCAGGGATCTGGGCGAACAACTGGTCGAAAACCATGCCAGCACAAGCGTCTTTCTGCAGAGCGACTACCGCTTGGATATACCGACGCTAGATAGTGCGGCCGAGTCGATAATCGTAAACAGACCGCCCCTCGCTTTGCCCGCTGAAGCAGAGCTGACCGAGCCAGGAATGTTCCTCATCGATGAGTCAGTATCGGACCGCCCGGTGATCGTATATCGATCAGAAGAGGGCGGCGTTGAGCGCATGCTCATTGACCGGAATGAACACGGCCAGTTGTACGTCGAGCATCCGGCGTGGGAATCGGTTCATCAGCATGCTTACGCTGATCTGTGGGATTTGATTCAGGCGCTTGAGGGGTTGAATTTGATCCGGGTCGCCTGATTAATCCAGAGATAACGTGTAGGCAAATCAACACCGAGGCAAGCGCTGCTCCAGCAATTGGTGCAGCGCGCTTTCGGGTGGCCAGTTGCGCATGAATCGTGCCCGATCTCGCGCAAATGCAGATGAAAAAGAAGAAGCTGAGGTGTGTTGACACATGGCGTCGAGATCGATCAGCGCCCAACGGTCTTGATGCCAGAACACGTTGTGTCCTTTGAGATCACCATGGCTGATTCGCTCGTCAATCAGCCGAGCGAACAGGTGGTCAAGCGCCAACAACTCCGCTTGCGGAACATCGCCCGAGGCCACATGCGGCGCAAACTGCTCAATAATGTCCGGCCCCGGCAAATATTCAGTGATCAGGTATGCCTTGAACCGCAGCCAGAAAAATCGCAGCTCCAGCATCGCCAGCGGCTTAGGTGTTGCAATACCAAGAAACGCCAGCCGATTGCCTTCGCGCCATGAATGCCAAGCGCGGCTCGGACGCCAAAAACGTTTGAGCCAGTGAGCGAAATTTTTAACGTTGTAGCGTTTGATCACAAGCTGCCGACCTGCCACCTCAACTCGCCCTACGCTGGCCGCTCCTCCGGTCTTGTACAAATGACCGTGATCAAGCAACCCATCGGCGTCAGCCAGCACCGGCGACATTGCGGCCTCTTCTTCGCGACGAATAGCGCGCAGACTGAAAGGACCATCGTAGACGCTAAACAAACTGCAATCGCGCGCGACTTTGCCCAGGAAGTCTTTCAAACGCCAGTTGCGGGTCTTGTTGATCTGTTTTTGCAGTGCTTGCATGGGCAAGGCGTGTTCGCCATTGCTCAGCAAATAATGCACCAACAGCTCTTCGGTGAACGGTTCCAAGGCCTTTGGCAACTGAGCAAAAAAAACACCCAGATTTTCCAACACCCGCTGCCGCGACAACGGATTACCTGCCTGTTCGGCGCGAATGCCCGCCCCATCAATCAGATACAACTGCCCTTGATAACGCAGCAGGTTGTCCAAATGAAGGTCTTCTTGCCACAACCCTTTGCTGTGTAGCGTTGCGATTATTGACAGTGCCTCCCCCAATACCGTTTGCTGCTCATACGCGAGGGGGGGCAATGTTTCGACCTCAGCCCAACTATCGCCGAGGCTTTGCGCGCCTTCCAGAAACTCGAATAATAGCCAGCCGCCCTGACCTTCTTTGAGGCCTTCGACCAACAATAACGGGGTCGTCATGCCCTGCTCGGCTAGGTGGTGGACACCATCACGCTCGCGTTGAAAGCGTCGAGCCGCCTTAGAGCCGACCAACAGTTTCGCCAGCACCGTACGGCCGCGCCAGATACCGGCGCCAACATAACGTTGCCCCGGCAAAACACGCAGTAACGTCAACAATTGCAGTTCGGCTGGGCCAGCAGCATCGGCCAGCGCCAGGTTGATGGGCAGTATCGGCGTACGTCCGGCGAATTTCAGATCAGACAACTGCATCAACATACCTCTTTATAACTACTGCACTTTGTCAGACCCTTGTGGGCGAACAGCATCGGCCGCCGCTGTATCCACGTGCTCAGGTCAGTCCAGCTATCCACGTTTGCCTGCGGCCATCAGAGTGCATCACCGTAACGTCGTTTGCGCTCGTAAAGCTTACTGGCTTTAGTCTCCAGCCAAGCGAGCAATGCCGACTCTTGTGCGACGACTTGACGCAACGGAAGTTGAAAGTATCCGCACATGTAGCGCAATTTATCGCGCGAGGTCAGCCCAATGTCCAAAGCCGAGAAATACAGGGCGGCCAGATCCTTGTTGCGCCAGCGCAAGGTAATCGTCTTGCGCGTCTGGGCGCGGTGCAGATCGATCAGCGACAGCTTGAAGTCATCGGCGGTCACCGGTTTGTCGGTGTGCAACAGAAAGTGGCAGATGTAGCAATCGCGGTGGTTGACACCAGCGCGGTGCATGATGCCGGTCATGCGCGCAACTTCGGCTATTAACGCACGCTTGAGGCGCGGTGCCGGTGGCTCCTGACGCCAATGAATACTGAAATCTTCCAGGCTGACAGTAGGCGCCAGCTCCTCGGTGACGATGAACGAATGCTGTGCGGCAGGGTTATTCCCGCGCTCACCGTAGGCTACGGCGGTCATGGTTGGCACGCCGACTTCATGCAGACGGTTGATCGCCCGCCACTCCTGACCGGCACCCAGCACCGGCAACTTGGCGGTTACCAGATTTTTGGCCACTTCGCCCCAGCCAATTCCCCGATGAATCTTGACGAAATAACCGCGACCCTCGACTTCAGTACGTAAAGTGCGTCGACCTTCTAGCTCACGATAAACCTGACCGTCCAAAGCCTCGACTTCGGCGAACGCATCGCGACCATCCCAAAGTCTTTTGAACGGTTCAGCGAGAATCAGTTTCATCCGTGGTGCTCCGCCAGAATTACATCGGCCGCGTGCTGCGGCATGCTGTAAAGGTCCGCTGTATCGGCAAAGACCAAACCGTGCTGGCTCCAGGCTGCACGCGCCGAATCATCAGCCAACATGGTAGCGAGGTATTGATTGAGTTGCGCCTGTTCGAACGGGTGGGTCAGCACCCGCCCACAGTCAGCTTCGGCAATGTAATGCGCATAACCACATACAGCGCTGACCAGTACCGGCAGGCCCGCGACCAAGGCTTCGAGTAAAACAGTACCGGTGTTTTCGTTGTATGCCGGGTGAATCAATAGGTCGGCACCCATCAGGAAGCGGGGTATGTCGCTGCGCCCCTTGAGGAACTGCACCTGCTCGCTGATCCCCAACGTGGCGCTTTGCACCTGGAATACTTTGGGGTCGTCCTGACCGATTACAAACAGTCGCGTGCGCGCTTTCAGCTCAGGCGGCAATGCGGCCAACGCCTTAAGGCTGCGGTCCACGCCCTTGGTCTTGAACCCTGAACCAATTTGTACGACCAGCAAGTCGTCATCGGCAAGGCCGAACTCCTGACGGAACTCGGCACGAATCTGCGGCGCATCCGCAGGCGCTCGACGGTCCAACCCAATCCCCGGCGGCAGCAGATGAAAGCGCTCAGCAGGGGTGCCGTAGTGTTTGACGAACAACGGTTGCTGTACTTCGGAGATCATCAGCACGTCGGTTTTAGCGTCTTTGGCAAATACCGCTCGCTCGTAAGCAGCGAAGTGACGATAGCGGCCCCAGCGGCGATACAGCGAACTGCGCAGGTTTTGCGCTTTGTCTTCGAAGCAGCCATCAGCGGCGTAGTACACATCCAGCCCCGGCATTTTATTGAAGCCGATCAGACGGTCCACCGGACGCTTGAGCAGATCCGCCTCGACCCACGCGCTGAGCCTTTCGTAACGCGTGTGATTGAACAGCGCCTTGACCGGCACCATCACCACCTCAAATCCGGACGGTACTTCACCTTCCCAAGTTAGCGTGTAAACGCGAATATCATGACCGCGTTGCTGACACTCCAGGGCAATGCGCATGAAGTCGCGTTGCAGACCGCCGAACGGAAAGTATTTGTACAACACAAACGCCAATTGCATCAGTTGGGTTCCTTTGCCAGCAACAGCGAGCCCAACTGGCTCGCTACTCGCTCGGGATTCAAACGAGTGAAGCACAACGGCCACTCGCTACTTAGATCGAAACGACGCTGTTCTTCAACGGTCGGGCGATAGGTGCATTTCTTTTGCAGGCAGGGCGCGCAGGGGAAGTCGCTGGCCATGTGTACCTGGGATCTACCATAAGCACCGGTCAATACCGGGTCAGTGGGACCAAACAGTGACAGGGTCGGCACGTCCAGCGCAGCCGCCAAATGGCCGAGGCCGGTGTCCACCGCCACACATGCCTGAGCGCCAACCAACACCCGCGCGACACCCGCCAAGTTGAGTTTGGGCAGCACCACAACGTTATCGAGCCCAAGTGCGATGCGTTCTGCGCGGGCCAACTCGGCGGGATTGCCCCACGGCAGGCGCACTTGCAGCCCACGCCCGCTCATGATCTCAGCCAACTGCCGCCAGTAGAGCTCCGGCCAGTGTTTGGTGGCCCACGTGGTGCCATGTAAAAACAGCACAAACGGCTCGTCCACCGGCGCATCAATCAAGCGCGAACGATCAAGGCCGTAATCGCCGATATCGTCCGGCACCTCATAGCCCAACGCCTGGGCAAATAACAACCGCGAGCGTTGCACCGCATGCTGCTCAGGATTGACGGGGAAATGCCGATCATAGAATCGGCTCGCCAATGGTTCGCGGGCCGACAGCCGATCAAGGCCAACTACCGGCGCCTTGACGTAACGAGTAAGCCAGGCACTTTTTACCAGCCCTTGGGCGTCAATTACCAAGTCGTAACGGGTTTCGCTTAAGCGTTTCTTCAAGCCGCGCCATTCGCCGTTCCTGAAGGTTTGCCAGAGGTTTTTACGCCAGCGACGAATCGCCACCGGAATGACCTCAGCCACCGCAGGATGCCAAGACGGGATCTCGGCGAAGCTTTCTTCAACCACCCAATCGAACTGAATGCCCGGTAACGCACGAGCAGCGTCGGTCAACGCTGGCAACGCATGAATCACATCCCCCAAAGAGGAAGTCTTAATCAACAGTACCCGCAAACTACACAAAATCAGGAAACCTCGACCGGGGTGCCGCCCAAGCGACTCAGCGCCTCGACCACAGGTTTGGGTTCAAGCAGACGCAAGCAATTGTAATGACCGAAACGGCAGGTACGCTCGAAGCAAGGGCTGCACTCGATGCCCAATTGGACGATTTCGACGTGTTCAGCCAGTGGTGGCGTAAAAGCTGGCGAGGTAGAGCCGTAGACCGCCACCAATGGCCGGTTGAGCGCTGCAGCCACGTGCATCAGCCCTGAGTCGTTGGACACCACCGCGTCGGCGCAAGACATCAGATCGATGGCTTCGGCCAGCGAGGTTTCGCCGCAGAGGTTGATTGACTCTTCACGCAAACCCGGAATCAACCGTTCGCGAATACTTTCGCCGACCGGATGATCCTTCTTTGAGCCAAACAGCCACACTTGCCATCCCTCTCGAACCTTCGCCTCAGCCACTTTGGCGTAGTGCTCGGCTGACCAGCGCTTGGATTCGCCGAACTCAGCGCCGGGGCACAGCACCAACAACGGACGATCCAGGCTCAAGCCAAACTTCTGCAGTGCGACGTCGCGGGTAGCGGCATCGATTTGCAGGCTCGGGCGTGGATAAGGCCGTGGAATCTCAGCGTCAGCTTCGAAGGCCAGCGCCATAAACCGCTCAATCATCAGCGGGTAACGCTGTTTGTCCAGGGTGCGCACGTCGTTGAGCAATCCGTAGCGAAACTCGCCACGCCAACCGGTGCGCTTGGGGATGCCCGCAAAAAAGGGGACCAGCGCTGACTTCAGGGAGTTGGGCAGCAGTATCGCCTGGTCGTACTGCCCCTTCAGTGACTTGCCGATCCGGCGCCGAGTGGCTAATTCAAGTACGCCGTGGCCGAGCGGAAAGCTCAAGGCCCTACGCACTTGCGGCATGCGCTCAAGGATGGGCCGACTCCATTCGGGCGCCAGCACATCGATTTCACACTGGGGATGACGCTGCTTCAAGCATTGAAACAGTGTTTGTGCCATCACCATGTCGCCGACCCAGCTTGGCCCTACGATCAGAATTCTCATGCTTAATCCAAAAACCATCAGAAACGATCAGGGAGGCTTATCAGGTTGCGGAGCGGTTCCACACAACCTGACGCCTCCCTGTCATAGCTATAAAGGCATACCACCCTTGGCACGCCGGATAAGACTGTTAACTCAAACCCAACCCCGCCCAGATCCGCAGCACTTCGCGCCTTTCGGCATGAAACTGATCACCACTGACCACCCCGGCTTGCTTCTGCAAAGCCTGACGGTGCGCGGCTGCACGATAGACTTTATAAGCCTCCCGCAACAGATCTGCATCTGCGCTCGGGATTAGACTTGCGTGTTCCAGCCCTTCGAGTATGCGGATGTTGTCGGTGTAGCGCAGCAGCTCCGGGTGCTCCCAGGACCATGCCAAGGCGGCGTATTGCACCATAAATTCGATATCGACGATACCTCCGGCATCCTGCTTGAGATCGAACGGTGCCGTGGCTTCAAAGGCGTTGGCGGCGGTTCCGGCCACGGTAGCCTTGCTGCCGAGGGTGCCGCGCATCTTGGCGCGCATCTCACTGACGTCGGTCCGTAAGGCCGTTAAATCACGTTCACGACTCAGCACCGCTGCGCGCACTGCCTCAAACGCCGAGCCGACCTCATGACTCCCAACCAATACGCGCGCACGAACCAGCGCCTGATGTTCCCAGGTCCAGGCTTCGCTTTGTTGATAGCGATCGAACGCGCCCAATGAACTGACCAGCAATCCAGATGCGCCCGAGGGTCGCAGGCGCATATCAACCTCGTACAACTGGCCAGAATTAGTTTGGGCGGTCAGCAAATGAATAATTCGCTGACCCAGTCGGGTGAAGAACTGCGCGCTGTCGATGGGTTTGGCGCCATCGGTTTCCGCGTGGGGATCACCGTCATGGATGAACACTAGATCCAGGTCCGAGCCGTGACCCAATTCGATACCGCCGACCTTCCCATAGCCTACGATGATAAAGCCCGGATCACACAACGTGCCATCAGAATGCTTAGGTGTACCGTGTTTAGCCACGGTGTGTCGCCAAGCCAGCGCCAGTACTTGTTCAAGAATCGCTTCCGCCAGCCAGGTCAGGTAGTCGCTGACTTTCATCAATGGCAGATTACCGCTGATCTCCGAGGCCGCCACCCGCAAGCTGTGCGCCAGCTTAAAATGGCGCAGGGCTTCCATTTGCTGTTCCAGGTCGTCCTCAGGAATACGCGTCAGCCGTTCGCGTAACTCAGCGCCCAGCTCCGGGGCCAAAGGCGGGCTAAACAGACGGTCCTCGTTGAGCAGCTCATCGAGCAATAGTGGAAAACGCGCGATTTGCTCGGCGATCCACGGACTGGCCGCACATAGCGTCAACAGGCGCCGCAAAGCTCTCGGATTTTCAGTTAGCAACACCAGATACGCCGAACGTCGAGCAACAGCTTCGACCAGCGGCAGCACGCGCTCCAGCACCAAGTCCGGATCACTGTGCTCAACCGTTTGGGCCAGCAGCCTCGGAATAAACGCATCAAGACGCTCGCGACCCAGGCGTTGCATGGCACGCAGTTGCGGGCTATTGCGCAATCCCGACAGACGTTTCAACGCATTAGCGGCGTCAGCAAAACCGCCATCTTCCAGCTGCCGACAGGCTGCGCCTTCATCCTGAGAATCTTCCCATAACGGCAACCACTCTGTGCCCAACACTACTACCCGGCCTTCATCGCCGTCCTCCTCATCCGGGTCGGCGATGACCTGACGGAAATGCCACGCCACTCGGCCGCGCCAATACATTAGTCGCTCGAGAAAACTTGCCCAGTCGGCAAAGCCCAGCATGAAAGCCATACGCGCTTGATCAACTTCGCCATCGGGCAGCATCTGGGTCTGACGATCAGCGATTGCCTGGATTGCGTGCTCGGTGTACCGCAAGAACTCATAAGCTTGGCGCAACTCACCGACCACCGCCGGCGGCAAATAACCTTGGCCTTCCAAGGTATTGAGCACTTTTAACAAAGGTCGTTGCTGCAAGCTGAGGTCGCGACCACCATGGATTAGTTGGAACGCCTGGGCGATAAATTCGACTTCTCGAATACCGCCAGAGCCCAGTTTTATGTTGTCGGCCATACCTTTACGGCGGACTTCCTGATGAATCAGCTGCTTCATCGTGCGCAGCGCTTCGATGGCTGAAAAGTCCAAATAACGCCGATATACAAAGGGCCGTAGCAGGTCGATCAACAGGGCACCGGCCTGTTGATCTCCGCCTACCACTCGCGCCTTGATCATGGCGTAGCGCTCCCAGTCACGACCCTGGTCCTGGTAATACTGCTCTAGCGCATTGAAGCTAAGCACCAGCGCGCCGGATGAACCGTAAGGCCGCAGACGCATGTCAACGCGGAACACAAAGCCGTCCACCGTGATCGGATCTAGGGCTTTGATTAGCCGTTGACCCAACCGGATAAAAAATTCCTGGTTGTCGATAGACCGCTTGACCCCTTGGGTTTCGCCACCTTCGGGGTAGCCGAAGATCAGGTCTATGTCGGACGACAGGTTGAGCTCCACCGCGCCTAGCTTGCCCATTCCGAGGATCACCATCTGTTGCGGCTCCCCGCTGCGACGACCCATCGGCGTACCGAACTGCTGACAATGACGCAGGTACAACCACTGATAAGCCAAATCGATGCAGGCATCCGCCATGTCTGACAGGTCACGGCAGGTTTCTATAAGGTCGGCCTGGCGGCTCAGGTCACGCCAGACAATGCGAATTTGGTGGCGGGTGCGCTGTCTGCGCAGTAGGCGGCCCAAGTCGTCTTCGGTTTCGGCGGTCTGCACGGCGGCGGCTATTTGCTCGCGTAACTCCCCTGCCCAAAAACTGCGATCCAGTTGCCCGGAGTCCATCAAGTCCAAAAACATTGAGGTGTCGCGAGACATTTGCTCGGCCACAAAATCGCTGGCCGCGCACACCCGTTCGAACGTTACACGGCGGGAGTCGGGCCATGCATCAAGTTGAGCCAGGGCGGCATCCGATAAAGCGGTGGCATTAGTGCGTAAAGTCAGTTGCGCACGACCGACAAACGGAAGGAGGATGGCCGGCAGTTCGGCCAGCAAAGGGAGACTCATGGGCTATCCTTGGTCGGCGTGGGGAGGGACCGCCGCAGTGGCAGGAACAAATGCATAACTGACAGAATCGTCGAACAAAAGTTAGAAATAGCTAAAAACCAGAATTTATTGGCAGCTAACATCAACTTTTAACCTGTTACAGTTCACTTCGCACTCACATTATCGATTTACATCACAACACAATAGGAGCTGCACTTACGCTCTTCTGTAGTTTTACTACTAGGAGACAAAGTCGAAAGGCTGAAATGGCCGACGATTTGTAGTAAAACTACACAACGCCGGTACAACCTCCGGTCATCCAAGAATTTTATGTCGTCTGCCCACAAGGCCAGTCGCTAACTCAGGCAACCGATTCTGGAAGCCTTTCCGCCCTGGAGCAAGCCATGCAAGACCTCGATCCCGTCGAAACCCAGGAATGGTTGGACGCCCTGGAATCGGTTCTCGACAAAGAAGGCGAAGACCGCGCCCACTATTTGATGACCCGTATGGGCGAGCTTGCCACCAGAAGTGGCTCACAGCTGCCTTACGCCATCACCACGCCATATCGCAACACGATTCCCGTTACCCACGAAGCACGCATGCCTGGCGACCTGTTCATGGAACGCCGCATTCGCTCGTTGGTGCGATGGAACGCTTTGGCCATGGTGGTCAAAACCAACATGAACGACCCCGATCTGGGCGGCCATATTTCCAGCTTCGCCTCAAGCGCAACCCTGTATGACATCGGTTTCAACTATTTTTTCCAGGCTCCGACCGATGAACACGGCGGCGACCTGATCTACTTCCAGGGTCACGCATCACCAGGCGTTTACGCCCGTGCATTCATGGAAGGCAGGATTACCGAAGACCAAATGAACAACTTCCGTCAGGAAGTTGATGGCAAAGGCCTGTCGTCATACCCGCATCCGTGGCTGATGAAGGATTTCTGGCAGTTCCCGACCGTCTCCATGGGCCTGGGCCCGATTCAGGCGATCTACCAGGCACGCTTCATGAAGTACCTGGAACATCGCGGCTACATCCCTGAAGGCAAGCAAAAAGTCTGGTGCTTCCTCGGAGATGGCGAGACTGACGAACCAGAATCGCTGGGCGCAATCTCTTTGGCCGGTCGTGAAAAACTCGACAACCTGATTTTCGTCGTCAACTGCAACCTGCAGCGTCTTGACGGTCCGGTTCGCGGCAACGGCAAGATCATCCAGGAACTCGAAGGCGTGTTCCGTGGCGCTCAATGGAACGTGACTAAAGTCGTTTGGGGCCGTTTCTGGGACCCACTGCTGGCTAAAGATACCGACGGTATCCTGCAACGCCGGATGGATGAAGTCATCGATGGCGAATACCAGAATTACAAAGCCAAAGACGGCGCATTCGTTCGCGAACACTTCTTCAACTCGCCTGAACTCAAGGCGATGGTTGCTGATTTGTCCGACGACGAAATCTGGAAGCTCAACCGCGGTGGTCATGACCCGTACAAGATGTATGCGGCCTACCACCAGGCAGTCAACCACAAGGGTCAACCGACCGTGGTATTGGCCAAGACCATCAAAGGTTATGGCACTGGCGCCGGCGAAGCGAAAAACACCGCGCACAACACCAAGAAAGTTGACGTCGACAGCCTGAAAAGCTTTCGCGACCGTTTCGACATTCCGATCAAAGATGATCAATTGGATACCCTGCCGTTCTTCAAACCAGAACCAGACAGCGCCGAAGCCCGTTACTTGAGCGAGCGCCGCACTGCACTCGGTGGTTTCGTCCCTCAGCGCCGCGCCAAGAGCTTCAGCTTGCCGACGCCGCCGCTGGAAAGCCTTAAAGCACTGCTTGACGGTACTGGCGACCGCGAAATCTCCACCACCATGGCCTTCGTGCGGATTCTGTCGCAATTGGTCAAGGACAAGGAAGTCGGCCAGCGTATCGTGCCGATTATCCCGGATGAAGCCCGTACTTTCGGTATGGAAGGCATGTTCCGTCAGTTGGGCATCTACTCGTCCGTCGGCCAGCTCTACGAGCCAGTCGATAAAGAACAAGTGATGTTCTACCGCGAAGACAAGAAAGGTCAGATTCTCGAAGAAGGCATCAACGAAGCAGGCGCTATGTCCTCCTTCATTGCTGCCGGTACCTCGTACAGCAGCCACAACCAACCGATGATTCCGTTTTACATCTTCTATTCGATGTTCGGTTTCCAACGGATCGGTGACTTGGCTTGGGCCGCTGGCGACAGCCGCACCCGTGGCTTCCTGGTTGGCGGCACGGCCGGTCGAACCACGCTCAACGGTGAAGGTCTGCAGCACGAAGACGGTCACAGCCACATTCTGGCCTCGACCATCCCGAACTGCCGCACATTCGACCCGACTTACGGCTATGAACTGGCGGTGATCATCCGTGAAGGCATGCGCCTGATGTTCGAAGAGCAGCAGGACGTTTTCTACTACCTGACCGTGATGAACGAGTCCTACGCGCACCCGGCCATGCCGGCGGGTTCCGAGGCAGGCATCATCAAGGGTATGTACTTGCTTGAGGAGGACACCAAGGAAGCGGCGCACCACGTCCAACTCATGGGCTCGGGCACTATCCTGCGTGAAGTACGCGAAGCGGCGAAGATTCTGCGCGAGCAGTTCAACGTCGGTGCAGATGTCTGGAGCGTCACTAGCTTCAACGAACTGCGTCGCGACGGTCTTGCCGTTGAACGCAGTAACCGTCTGCACCCAGGTCAGAAACCTGTCCTGAGCTACGTGGAAGAATGCCTCACTGGCCGTAAGGGTCCGGTGATTGCATCGACCGACTATATGAAACTGTTCGCTGACCAGATTCGTCAGTGGGTACCGACCAAAGAATACAAAGTCCTGGGCACTGACGGTTTCGGCCGCAGTGATAGCCGCAAGAAGCTGCGTAACTTCTTTGAAGTTGACCGCCACTTCGTGGTGCTGGCGGCTTTGGAAGCCTTGGCTGATCGCGGCGACATCGAACCTAAAGTAGTGGCTGAAGCCATTGCCAAGTTCGGCATCGATCCTGAAAAACGTAACCCACTGGACTGTTAAGAGTCTGTCTCAAGATCGCAAAGGGCGCTGACAAGAAGCGCGGAACAGCTGAGGATGCGGAATTTACCCACGTAAATGAGCGTCCGACGCTGTGTTCGTCGCAACCAACACAGTGCAGTCGAGAGTGAACAGGTTCTCCGAAGGAGAGACATTGTGAGTGAGCTAATTCGAGTACCCGACATCGGCAACGGTGAAGGCGAAGTCATTGAGTTAATGGTCAAGGTCGGCGATCGCATCGAAGCCGAACAGAGCATTCTTACGCTGGAATCGGACAAGGCGAGCATGGAAATCCCTGCGCCTAAAGCCGGTGTCATCAAAAGTATGAAAGTGAAACTGGGCGACCGCCTTAAAGAAGGCGACGAACTGTTTGAGCTGGAAGTAGAAGGTGACGCAGCTGCGCCTGCCGCCGAAGCAGCTGCCGCCGCACCCGCTGCGGCCGCGGCTCCAGAAAAAGCAGCGCCCGCTCCAGCTGCGGCTGAACCGGCAGCTGCTCCTGCGGCTGCGGCTGCGGCTGCGGCCAGCGAAACCATTCAGGACATCCACGTTCCTGATATTGGGTCATCCGCCAAAGCCAAAATCATCGAAGTAATGGTTAAGGTCGGCGACACCATCGTGGCGGATCAATCACTGATCACCCTCGAATCTGACAAGGCCAGTATGGAAATCCCTTCGCCGTCCGCCGGCGTAGTGGAAAGCATCATTATCAAGCTGGACGATGAAGTCGGTACCGGTGACCTGATCCTGAAGTTGAAAGTGGCCGGCGCAGCTGCACCCTCCGCACCGGCTCAAGCCGCAACACCAGCAGCTCCAGCGAAGGCTGACGCGGCGCCTGCGTCAGTAGCAAAAACGGAAGAAGCACCTGCCTCTCAAGCGCCTGCACCCGCACCTGCTAAAGACGGGGCCAAGACTCACGCGGGACCGGCTGTGCGCCAATTGGCCCGTGAATTGGGCGTAGAGCTGGGCGCTGTCGGAGCAACGGGCCCACACGGTCGCGTGCTCAAGGAGGACGTGCAAGTTTACGTCCAGGCCATGATGCAGAAAGCTAAGGCTGCACCCGCTGCCGGTGCTACCGGCGGCGCAGGTATTCCGCCGATTCCGGTGGTTGATTTCAGCCGTTATGGCGAAACCGAAGAAGTGCCGATGACGCGCCTGATGCAACTGGGTGCTGCCAGCCTGCATCGCAGCTGGTTGAATATTCCGCACGTGACTCAGTTCGATCAGGCTGATATCACAGAGCTTGAAGCGTTCCGTATCGCGCAAAAATCCGTTGCAGAAAAGGCCGGTGTCAAGCTGACCGTATTGCCACTGCTGCTCAAGGCCAGTGCCTTCCTGCTTAAGGAACTACCGGACTTCAACAGCTCGTTGGCGCCAAGCGGCAAGGCCATCATCCGCAAGAAATACGTGAACATCGGCTTTGCCGTGGACACACCGGAAGGTTTGCTTGTCCCGGTCATCAAGAACGTCGATCAGAAAAGCTTGCTGCAACTGGCGGCTGAAGCCGCTGAACTGGCCGAAAAAGCCCGTTCAAAGAAGCTGTCTGCTGACGACATGCAAGGCGCTTGTTTCACGATCTCAAGCCTTGGGCACATTGGCGGTACCGGGTTCACGCCAATCGTCAACGCACCAGAAGTGGCGATCCTTGGCGTATCAAAAGCTACCATCCAACCCGTATGGGATGGCAAAGTCTTCCAGCCGAAACTGATGCTGCCGCTGTCATTGTCCTACGATCACCGTGTTATCAACGGCGCTGCTGCTGCACGCTTCACCAAACGCTTGAGCGAGCTGCTAGCGGACATCCGAACGATGCTGCTGTAACAAACGGTGCAAAAACCTGTAGAAGCCAACTTACTGGTGGGAGGATTGATGCGGTTTTCTTGAAAACTCGCCTCACCAACAAGTTGGTTCCGACAGGCACTATTTCCGAGCTGCCACGCTCGTACCTCAACCCCGCCAACTTGGCGGGGCTTTTTTTGCCTAAAAAGAAGCGCTAAACAGTATTACGTCAGATCTCATGCACTAAACCGATAGATTTATAGCACTAAGCCACCGCGCTCACTTGTCAGCCAGAGCTGCATGATGCAACCTTGCGGCACGCGACATAAAAGAGGGCTTTAGCCCGTGCGCGATCAGCATTCTGAAAGCGAGCCCTTGATGAAAAGCCAACCCGATGCCGTCGGTCGAACCGCGGCCGAGGTAGTGACGCAATTACCGGTGCCTTCTCGGCTCGGTATGTTGCGTTTCGAACGGCTGAACGAAGCTAACTGGGCGCTGCTGTACCTTGATCCCAATTGCGAAAAACAGTTCGGCTTGCCCGCAGTAGAGCTGTGTGCGCTGGTTGGCTCGCCGTATGCAAACCTGATGGAGCCGCAAGCGCGCCATCAGATGCACGAAGCCGTACAAGCACAATTGAAAGACAGCCCGTTCTATCTGATTCGCTACACACTGCACACTGCAAAAGGCGAGATAAGCCTGCTAGAGGTTGGTGAAGGATACCGACAACACAACCGCGACTTGCTGCGCGGTTACTTGATGGTGGTGCAAGGACTATTCGACAACAACGATCCGAGCGCCGCCCAAGATCTGGACACTCAAAACAACCGTTTGCACATCGCGCTTGAACTTAACCAGCGCGCTCAGCATGAACAGTTGCAGCACCTGGAGCGGGTACGCGCCCAGCAAAGCCTGATTCTACGGCTGGCCCGTCATCGCTACAGCACACATGACTCAGTACAAGAAGCAGCCAAGTTGATCACCCAAAGCGCCTGCGAGATATACGATATCTCGTGTGCAAGTATCTGGAATCTCAGCGGCAGTCATTTGGAGCCCATCGCGGCGTACCACCTCGACACTGGTGATTTCGTACAGCCCAAAGCGATTGATCTTGCCCATTTCCCGAATTACCTCGAAGCGCTGCACACCAGTCGAGCCATTGATGCCAACGATGTCATGCACGATCCGCGCACAAGCGAATTAGCCGACAAACTGAGGCCCAGAGACATCAATGCAATACTTGACGCAAGCATCCGCATTGATGGCTTGGTGGTTGGCGTACTGTGCCTTGAACAGATCGGCATAGCGCGCCCGTGGCAATCCGATGAAATTGCATTCGCTGGCGAGCTGGCTGACCAGTTTGCCCAAGTCATCAACAACCACAACCGACGCACCGCTACCAGCGCCCTGCACCTGTTTCAGCGTGCCGTGGAGCAAAGTGCCAACGCGTTTTTGCTGGTCAACTGCAACGGTGTGGTCGAGTACGTCAACCCTAGCTTCACCGCGATCACTCAATACACCACTGAAGAAGTACATGGTCACCGACTGTCCGAGCTTCCGGCGTTAGAAAATCTCAATGAACTGCTGATCGACGCCAACTCCAGCCTCGACAAAAGCAACAGCTGGCAGGGTGAGTTCAAGAGCCGCCGAAAAAATCTCGAACCTTACTGGGGTCAGCTTTCAATTTCCAAGGTGTATGGCGACGACCGAGAGTTGACCCACTACATCGGCATCTACGAAGACATTACTCAAACCAAGGCGGCACAACAGCGCATTGAACGCTTGGCGTACACCGACAATCTCACCAGCCTGGGTAACCGGCCGGCGTTCATCCGCAACCTTGATGAGCGTTTTGCCAGAGACAGCGACACGCCGATCAGCCTCTTGCTGGTGGATATCGACAACTTCAAACGCATTAATGACAGCCTTGGCCACCAGACCGGCGATAAATTGCTGATCAGTCTTGCCCGGCGCCTGCGCAATAGCCTGAGCCCCCGTGGCAGCCTTGCGCGTTTCGCCAGCAATGAATTCGCCGTGCTGCTAGATGACACTGATGTCGAGGCCGGTATACAAATCGCTGTCCAGGTACTAAAGACCCTGGACAAACCAATGTTCGTCGACAACCAATTGATCAGCGTCACCGGCTCCGTAGGCTTGGCCAGTGCGCCGATTCACGGGCGCGATCCACAAACATTGATGAAGAACGCCGGCTTGGCGCTGCACAAAGCCAAAGCAAACGGCAAGCATCAGGTGCAGGTCTTTACCGAAGCACTGGACGCAGAAGCCAGCTATAAGCTGTTCGTCGAAAACAACCTGCGTCGTGCACTGACTCAGAATGAACTGGAAGTTTTCTACCAGCCCAAACTGTGCCTGCGCAGCGGCCGCTTGCTAGGAATGGAAGCGCTGTTACGCTGGAATCATCCGGAAAAAGGCATGATCCGCCCGGACCAGTTCATCAGCGTTGCGGAGGAAACCGGGTTGATTATCCCTATCGGGAAATGGGTTGCGCGCCAGGCTTGCCGCATGAGCAAAGAGCTGACTGCCGCAGGGCTGCACCACCTGCACGTAGCAATCAACGTCTCACCCAAACAGTTTTCTGATCCAGACTTAGTGACTTCGATTGCCAACATCCTCAAGGAAGAACGCTTGGCTGCAACCATGCTTGAGCTTGAGCTTACCGAGGGGCTGCTGCTGGAAGCGACCGATGACACTCGCCAACAACTCGACTTTTTGAAACAGCTGGGCCTGAGTCTTGCCATGGATGATTTTGGCACTGGTTATTCATCACTGAGCTATTTGAAAAAATTTCCGATTGATGTGATCAAGATTGATCGCAGTTTCATCCGTGACATACCCGATAACCAAGACGATATGGAGATCACATCCGCGGTGATCGCCATGGCTCACAACCTTAAACTCAAAGTGGTCGCCGAAGGGATCGAAACCGTTGAACAACTGAGATTCCTGCGCCGACACCGATGTGACGTCGGCCAAGGCTATTTGTTCGACCGCCCCATTCCAGGCAGTGATCTAATCGAAAAGCTCCGACGTTACCCTCGCGGCCCACTGGTTGATCTCCAGTCCTGCTGATACCGCTGCCGCTCTGAATACTACGTTCGTCCTGATTCCTCCTTCTCCCCTTCCCTCATAGCTGAACTGTCGGGCAAACTGTCGGTCTTTCATCTATCACCCCCATTAAGACGTCATCGACCATCCCCATTCTGTTACCTCGCGCTGACAAGAGGACATGAATCATGGCTTTGCGCTCGGAGATACTTGTGAACAAAAACGTACTGCCTACCTCCGAACAAGCACTACCGGGTCGCGAAACTCCTATGAGCGTTCCGGAAAAACATTTCGTCAACGGCAATCCGCTGCTGGGTCCATTCCCTGGCAGTGTTGATTTTGCGATCTTTGGTCTGGGCTGCTTTTGGGGCGCCGAACGTCGGCTATGGCAGCAACCCGGCGTCTATAGCACTTCAGTGGGTTACGCCGGCGGTATTACGCCGAATCCAACGTATGAAGAAACATGCTCCGGCCTGACCGGCCATAGCGAAGTGGTGCTGGTGGTTTATGACACCGAACAAACGACGTACGAAGCGTTGTTGAAAGTTTTCTGGGAAGCCCACAACCCAACTCAGGGTATGCGCCAAGGCAACGACATCGGCACGCAATACCGTTCGGTTATCTACTGCACAAAAGAGTCACAGCTGGAAGCAGCGATAGCCAGCAAAGAAACGTTTCAAGCTGAATTAGATAAAGCAGGCTTGGGCAAAATCACCACTGAAATCGAAGAAGCGCCGACGTTCTACTACGCAGAAGCCTATCACCAGCAATACCTGGCCAAGAACCCGGCGGGTTATTGCGGGCTGGGTGGGACCGGGGTTTGTTTGCCGGCGTGAGAGCCAGGGGCGCCCAATAACCCGCATTTTTTCGGCAAGCCGGCTCCCACAGGTTTTGCCCTGCACACATCGATGGGAGCAGCAAGCCTGCGAAAGGGCCGATCAAGCACCAACGATTTGTCTGGTTACGCGCTACTCCGCAATCAACCAATCCATCTGCCAACCACCTTGGGTTTGCCCCAAGGTCTGGGCCAGCCATGGCATTAACTCGCGCAGCTCTTCCTCCAATCCCCATGGCGGATTAGCGATAACCAAACCCGAACCGTTCAAACTCTGCGGCGTGTTCAACGGATGCACGAACAACTCGACACGCAACAGCTTCGGCGCGCCCGTCTCGGCCAAATCCTGATAGAAACGACGCAGCAGACGCGTGTCTTTAATTGGGTACCATATGGCCGCCACCGTCTGACGCATACGACCGATGGTTTCTTTTAAGGCCACCGTGCAGCGTTTCATCTCATCCAATTGCTCGAACGGCGGGTCAATCAGCAGCAGTCCACGCTTTTCCGCCACTGGCAGCAGCGCACGCGGCACGTGCCAGCCTTCGCCTAAGTGCACGGCAACACGTCGATCACCACGCATGTTCTCTTTGAGCAAGCGACCGTCTTGCGGATGCTTCTCGTTTAGCAGGATGCGCTCGCGCTCACGGGTCAGGCGGCGGGCGATTTCCGGAGAACCCGGGTAATAGCGCAATTCGCCATCCGGGTTCATGTCGTGCAGCACTTGCATGTAATCGGCAGTGAGCGCCGGGAGGTCCGAGGCGCCCCACAAACGACCAACACCTTCAAGCCATTCACCCGTGCGGCTGGCCTGATCGCCCTTAAGATCATACAGACCAATCCCGGCGTGGCTGTCGATGTAAGCGAACGGTTGCTCTTTGCGCGCCATAAGGGCGATCAAGCGAGTCAGAGTCAAGTGTTTGAACACATCGGCGTGGTTGCCAGCGTGGAAAGCGTGACGGTAATTCATGGCGGCTCCTGGAAGGCCGCAAAGTCTACATGAATTTGCCTCAGGCAAAAAAACGCAAAGGCAGCGAGTTAACTGAAAACGACCTGTTTATAGGTATACCGGCCATTGCACTCACTGGGCCTTGCCGCCGAGCAAGAGCAGAACCAGAATCGACCCATACCGAATAAAGGAGCAGATCACATGATGCATGCGGATTTAATTGACCAAGAAGACCTGCTCGGCCAACTCAGGGCATTGGGCTTCGATATGCCCCCTGGCGCCACCGCTGAACAAGCGTGCGCCCAAGCGGTGTGCGGCCTAACAGAGGCCCGCGCCACGGCATTACGCCGAATGATCGAGCAAATGCTGACAGGCAGCGCAATGATTTTACCGGCCGTGCGCCAGGCGATTGATCAGCAGTTATTACCGGCGTTGGCGGTCTATAAACAGAGCCGAGGGTAAACGCATTGGCAAACCTGTGGAACCGAATTCATTCGGGAAAGGGCCGTATTTGACACACCCCCTTCCCGAATGAATTCGGTCCCACAGTGTGAGTTTGTCGTTACATCAACTACAACCTCACACTCGCAAAGGTAGATTCATTCCGCGCCTGGCTCAGCGCTGATAGAGGGCCAGACAAAGGTGTCAGCAGCAGTGATTGTGGAATAGGCATCATCGCCACTTGCTGTGCGGTATTTGAACCTACGCGCTCGTCGCGTGGTGGAATCCCGAAGTATTCGCGATAGCACTTGGAGAAGTGTGGGGTGGATACAAAACCGCAGACCGAAGCCACTTCGATGATTGACATCGGCGTTTGCTTGAGTAGTTGCCGGGCACGGATTAAGCGCAGCTTGAGGTAATAACGCGACGGCGAGCAGTGCAGGTATTTCTGGAACAGTCGCTCCAACTGACGACGGGACACCGCGACGTACACCGCCAGCTCGTCCAAATCAATCGGTTCTTCGAGGTTAGCCTCCATCAACGCGACGATTTCCTGAAGCTTGGGCTGATTGGTGCCGAGCATGTGCTTGAGCGGCACACGCTGGTGATCCTGCTCGTTGCGAATACGCTCGTAGACAAACATCTCGGAGATCGCTGCCGATAACTCGCGACCGTGATCACGACTGATTAAGTGCAGCATCATGTCCAGCGGTGCGGTGCCGCCCGAACTGGTAAAGCGAGTTCGGTCGAGGGTGAACAAACGAGTGCTCATGGAAACGCGCGGGAAAGCTTCCTGCATCGACGCCAAGCATTCCCAATGCACGCTGCAATCAAAACCATCCAGCAGACCCGCGCATGCCAACGCCCAACTGCCAGTGCAAACCGCGCCTAGACGACGGGATTGGCGTGCCTGGCTCTGCAACCAGCTCACGTGTTCGCGGGTTACCGTGCGCTGAATGCCCACACCGCCGCAGACAATCACGATATCGAGGACTGGCGCTTTATGCATAGAAGCATCGGGGGTGATTTGCAAACCATCACTAGCCCAGACTTGGCCACCATCCGCACTCAGAGTGGACCAGCGATATAGCTCGCGACCAGACAGCTGATTGGCCATTCTCAGCGGCTCTACGGCTGAAGCCAGCGAGATCAGCGTGAAGTTGTCCAACAGCAAAAAGCCGATGGATTGAGGCGTGCGGTTCTGGTTCTGGGACTGAGCACCAGAGTTGAACGAAGTCATCGCGGTATCTCCTCACACTAGGCGGTTAATGGCCTCAGGAAGAGGCTCTTGTTATTTCCCCCATTCGTGGAGGGTTTTGGATATCACAACGCAATTGCCATGCCTAAGTTGAATGGGCATTCAATAAAACCTGAAAACGACGTCGTGATGTGTCTATATAAGGAGGTTTACCACCACAGGCTATAAGGCGACAAACGCCGCGTAAAGCAAGGGTTTAGGGAGGTTGAGCAGTTCGGTATCACATGTGTGAAGCGCGTACCGGGTCTGACTAAAAGAGTGTCACTGCGGTGCACGAACAGACTGGCGGTCAGCGTTTGAGGTATTGCGCGCCAAAAGGTGGCGCTGGCTTCAGCAAATGATCGATAACCGGGCAGCCGTGTTTTAAACAACTCCTAATCGCGAATGAATAGGTTCCCACAGAGAAATCAGCTGTGGGAACCCATTCATTCACAAAGGCATCAGTAAGGGCTCAACACTCAACCGCACTTACCGCCAAACCTCCGCGCGAGGTCTCTTTGTACTTGTCGTGCATGTCAGCACCAGTGTCGCGCATGGTACGAATCACCCGGTCCAGCGAGATGAAATGCTGACCGTCGCCGCGCAATGCCATCTGCGCGGCGTTGATTGCTTTCACGGCGGCAATTGCATTGCGTTCAATACACGGTACTTGGACCAGACCGCCGACCGGATCGCAGGTCAGGCCCAAGTTATGCTCAAGACCGATTTCCGCCGCGTTGCACAATTGCTCCGGTGTTGCGCCCAAAATATCCGCGAGCCCCGCTGCGGCCATGGCACAGGCGGAACCGACTTCGCCCTGACAACCGACTTCAGCCCCTGAAATCGAGGCGTTTTTTTTGCACAGAATGCCAATGGCTGCCGCCGCTAGAAGGTAGTCGACCACATTGGCCTCGCTAACTTCGTCGCTGAACTTGACGAAATAATGCAGGACTGCCGGGATAATCCCTGCGGCACCATTGGTCGGAGCCGTCACCATGCGGCCGCCAGCGGCGTTTTCTTCGTTGACTGCCAAGGCAAATAAATTCACCCATTCCATGGCACTAAGCGTCGAGCCGATCACGTTAGGTTTACCCAATTCTTGCAGGCTGCGGTGCAAACGTGCAGCGCGACGGCGAACGTTCAAACCGCCGGGCAAAATACCTTCGTGCTTGAGACCCTGTTCGACGCAATCCTGCATGGCTGCCCACAAACGCATCAGGCTGCTACGGATTTCTTCTTCGCTGCGCCAGACCTTTTCGTTGGCCATCATCAATTGCGAAACGCGCAAACCGTGCTGATTGCAAAGCCGAAGCAGTTCGTCCGCGCTGGAAAAGTCGTAAGGCAATACGGTGGAGTCCATGTCCAATACTCCGCTGGCGGCCTGCGCTTCATCGACGACGAAACCGCCACCGACCGAGTAATACGTGTCGCGATGCACATCGCCGCTCTCGCCCTCGGCGATCAGGGTCATGGCGTTTGGGTGAAACGGCAGGTTTTCATCGATGAGCAACATGTCGCGCTGCCACTCAAAAGGGATCGGCAGGTCGCCATTGAGCAATAGCGTTCCGGTTTCTTTCAGCGTCTTAATGCTCAAGCCGATTTGAGACGGATCAATCGAGTCTGGCCACTGGTTCATCAGCCCCATGATCACTGCGTTGTCACTGCCGTGGCCGATACCGGTAGCGGACAGGGAGCCATACAGGCGAACTTCGATGCGACGAACTTGTTCCAGCTCGTTGCGTTCACGCAACCCTTGGGTGAACAGCGCGGCGGCGCGCATCGGTCCTACGGTGTGAGAGCTGGAAGGACCGATACCGATCTTGAACAGGTCGAACACGCTGATAGCCATTATCGCAAACCCTCTGTAGTCAAGACTCCCGACGCCCAAAGCGTCCGGTGACGGAGCTGCTACGCTGAAGCTGCTATCCGCCGAGATGGGCGCATCATCGGGCTTTTGCCCAGGCGCACGTCGTCTGACACCGACTCACCCATACCCACCAACGTCGTATTGACCAGGAGTTTTCACGCAACAGGATTTCCGACCGATTTGACCACTCGAACTGCGCAGTGACCCTTGAAAAGGGTCTTTTCGCCCGCTAATAAATCTGTAAGCGACCTTGCCGACACTGGATGCGACCCACTATGTACTGGATACGACTACCCCTGTAGGCGTTTGTTTTCCCCTGTTACATGATCAGTCTCGACTCGATTGCCAGGCGCAGTGGTAGAGCTGTCGCGTGAAACGCCTCGCCATTCAGCTGTAACACGCTAAACCACATGAACAGCGTCAGTCGTTACAGGCTGATGACGAGAAGAAAATACCTAGGAGTGCATCGATGAAAGGTTCTCAAACGTTGCTGTTGGCCGCCGCACTGAGTCTCCCCCTGTTGGCGCAAGCCGCAGAACCCGCCCAGTGCGACACCGTCAACTTTTCAGATGTCGGCTGGACTGACATTACGGTTACTACCGCGACCACCAGCGTGATCCTCGACGCTCTAGGCTACAAAACCAAGACCACGATGATTTCCGTTCCAGTGACCTATAAGTCGTTGGCCGACGGTAAAAACATGGACGTGTTCCTTGGCAACTGGATGCCAACGATGGAGAACGACATCAAGGCTTACCGCGACGCAGGCACCGTGGAAACCGTTCGCGCCAACCTGGAAAACGCCAAATACACCTTGGCCGTTCCTCAAGAGCTCTACGACAAGGGTCTACATGACTTTGCCGATATCGCCAAATTCAAGAAAGAACTCGACGGCAAAATCTACGGCATCGAACCTGGCAACGACGGTAACCGCCTGATCCAGAGCATGATCGACAAAAACGCCTTCGGCCTCAAAGATGCGGGCTTCAAAGTCGTTGAATCCAGCGAAGCGGGCATGCTGTCACAGGTGGATCGCGCTCAGCGCCGCAACACTGCAGTAGTGTTCCTGGGCTGGGAACCGCATCCAATGAACACTCGTTTTAAAATGAAGTACCTGACCGGTGGGGACGACTATTTCGGCCCGAACTTCGGTCAAGCAACCATCTACACCAACACCCGCAAAGGTTATACCCAGGAATGCAGCAACGTCGGTCAGTTGCTGAAGAATCTGCAGTTCACGTTGAATATGGAAAGTTCGCTGATGGGCAATGTCTTGGACGACAAGATGAAACCCAATGTAGCGGCTACCGCTTGGCTGAAGAAAAACCCCCAGGTGCTGGATGCCTGGTTAGCCGGTGTAACCACAGTAGACGGTAAACCAGGCCTGGAGGCCGTTAAAGCCAAGCTGGCCAAGTAACTGGTATGCAGACGGGTTCGCCCGTCTGCTGTTGTAATTATTCCCCGCATGCGGACATTCAATACCATGCTGACTGAACACAAAATCCCTCTGGGCGAGTACATCGCCGCCTTTGTTGAATGGCTGACAAAACACGGCGCCAACTATTTCGATTTGATTTCCTCGACCTTGGAATCATTGATCCACGGGGTAACATTTGCCCTGACGTGGTTCAATCCGCTGGCATTGATTGGCCTGATCGCGCTGCTCGCGCACTATATTCAGCGCAAGTGGGGCCTGACCGCATTCGTCATCCTTTCGTTTTTGCTGATCCTCAACCTGGGTTATTGGCAAGAAACCATGGAAACCTTGGCACAGGTGCTATTCGCGACCTTTGTCTGCGTCATCATTGGGGTGCCATTAGGCATTGTCGCTGCTCACAGACCCTTGTTCTACACCCTGATGCGTCCGGTCCTGGACCTAATGCAGACCGTACCAACCTTCGTTTACCTTATTCCTACTCTGACCCTATTTGGTCTGGGTGTAGTACCTGGCCTGATCTCGACAGTGGTGTTTGCGATAGCCGCGCCGATCCGCCTGACTTACCTGGGTATTCGCGACGTACCGCAAGAGTTGCTGGACGCTGGCAAAGCCTTCGGCTGCTCACGTCGCCAACTGCTTTCTCGCATCGAATTGCCCCACGCTATGCCAAGCATCGCGGCAGGCATCACCCAATGCATCATGTTGTCATTGTCGATGGTGGTAATCGCGGCACTGGTGGGCGCGGACGGCCTGGGCAAACCCGTGGTCAATGCGCTGAACACGGCGGACATCGCTTTGGGCTTCGAAGCAGGCCTGGCAATCGTATTGCTAGCGATCATGCTCGATCGTATCTGCAAACAACCTGATGCAAAAATACCGGGTGACGCATGAGCATAATTCGCTTTGAGAACGTAGATGTTGTTTTTGCCAGAGACCCCCGTGAAGCCCTGAAGCTTCTCGACAATGGGATGACTCGCGACCAAATCCTTAAGAAAACCGGGCAGATCGTCGGCGTTGAAAACGCGAGCCTGGACATTGAGAAAGGTGAAATCTGCGTCTTGATGGGGCTTTCCGGCTCTGGCAAATCCAGCCTGCTGCGCTGCATCAATGGCCTGAACACGGTCAGCCGCGGCAAGCTATTTGTTGAACACGAGGGCGCGCAAATCGATATCGCCTCGTGCACACCCGCTGAACTGAAGTTGATGCGTACTAAGCGTATCGCCATGGTCTTCCAAAAATTCGCGCTAATGCCTTGGCTTACGGTTCGCGAGAACATCAGTTTCGGCTTGGAAATGCAGCACCGTGCGCCTCAAGAACGTAACAAGTTGGTAGATGAAAAACTCGAGCTAGTAGGCCTTGTCCAATGGCGCAATAAGAAACCCAACGAGCTTTCCGGTGGCATGCAACAGCGTGTCGGTCTAGCTCGCGCGCTGGCCATGGACGCCGATATTCTGTTGATGGACGAGCCGTTTTCCGCGCTCGACCCGCTGATCCGCCAAGGCCTTCAAGACGAACTGCTGGAACTGCAACGCAAGCTGAACAAAACTATCGTGTTCGTAAGCCACGACCTTGATGAAGCCCTAAAGCTAGGCAGCCGGATCGCGATCATGAAAGACGGTCGGATTGTCCAATACAGCAAGCCTGAAGAAATCGTCCTCAACCCGGCCGATGACTACGTAAGAACCTTCGTTGCTCACACCAATCCCCTCAACGTGTTGTGCGGCCGCAGCCTGATGCGAACACTGGATAACTGCACTCGCGTAAACGGTGAAGTGTGTCTCGATCCGGGCGGTGATTCGTGGATTGGCTTGGGTGAAGGCAATTCCGTCACTGGCGCTCGACAAGGTGCAGCCAATATCGACCTTCAAAATTGGGCTCCGGGACAATCGGTGGAAACCCTAGGCCGCCGTCCAACCTTGGTGCATTCCAACATCGGCATGCGCGACGCGCTGCAAATCCGCTACCAGACCGGCAATAAACTGGTCCTACAGGAAGACAACAAAGTGGTCGGTATCCTGGGTGACAGCGAGCTATACCACGCATTGCTGGGCAAAAGTCTCGGCTGACACCTTATTCTCTGTAAGAGCCAACTTGTAGGCGAGAGGCTTTGGGCGGTGTACCGATTACATCGCCTTGCCAACAAGTGGGTGTCTGCAGTTTCCCCTTATCGACCTTCGCAAAGCTGCCCAACTATCCGCCCATCGTTTTTTATTGATTGAACGTTCAATTAAAACCAAATAGACTGGCCATCGCAGAAACGGTCACTTCAGGACCATTGAGCGACCAAAGGAGACGCTTGATATGCCCAAAGTCGGTATGCAACCCATCCGCCGTCAACAGCTGATCCACGCCACTCTAGAGGCGGTTGATCAAGTTGGAATGGGAGACGCCAGCATTGCGCTGATCGCTCGCTTGGCGGGTGTGTCCAACGGCATCATCAGTCACTACTTTCAGGACAAAAACGGCCTGATCGCAGCGACCATGCGTCATTTGATGAATGCCCTCAGCCAGAGCGTTCACGACCGCCGTCTGGCACTCGGCGACGACAACCCACGGGCTCATCTTCAAGTCATCATCGAAGGTAACTTCGATGCCAGCCAGGTCAACGGCCCGGCAATGAAAACCTGGTTAGCCTTCTGGGCCACCAGCATGCACCAGCCGTCATTGCACAGGTTGCAGAGGATCAACGATCACCGGCTTTATTCAAACCTGTGCTGCCAATTTCGCCGAGTGCTGTCATTGAGCGAGGCGCGCACCGCTGCTCGCGGCCTGGCGGCATTGATCGACGGTTTGTGGTTACGCGGCGCGCTGTCAGGCGATGCATTCGACACCGAGCAAGCGCAGCAAATCGCTTACGAATATATGGACTTCCAACTGGCAAAACAGGCGAGCTAGTGCGTTCTTGCGCATCTGCATATCAGCCCTGTGCTCAGTAGCCTTGAAACCCAGACATACCGCACTTGCGAGGACACCATGCCCCGATTCGAACTTCAAAAACTCTACATCGATGGCGGTTACGTCGATTCCAGTAGCGACGCTACGTTCGACGCCATCAACCCGGCTAACGGCCAAATCTTGGCTACCGTGCAGCGCGCAGGCAAAGACGACGTCGAACGCGCCGTGGTCAGTGCCGAAAAAGGCCAAAAAATCTGGGCCGCCATGACCGCCATGCAGCGTTCGCGGATCTTGCGCCGCGCCGTGGACATCTTGCGTGAGCGCAACGATGAGCTGGCCGACCTGGAAACCCTCGACACCGGCAAAGCGATTTCCGAAACCCGTTACGTCGACATCGTGACCGGCGCTGACGTGCTGGAGTATTACGCAGGCTTGGTGCCCGCCATCGAAGGCGAGCAAATTCCTCTGCGCAGCACCTCGTTCGTGTACACCCGTCGCGAACCGCTGGGTGTAGTGGCCGGGATCGGCGCCTGGAACTATCCGATCCAAATCGCCCTGTGGAAATCCGCACCGGCGCTGGCGGCGGGCAATGCGATGATCTTTAAACCCAGCGAAGTCACGTCGCTGACCACGCTGAAGCTGGCGGAGATCTACACCCAAGCCGGCGTTCCAGATGGCGTATTCAACGTGCTGACCGGCAGCGGCCGTGAAGTAGGCACATGGCTGACTGAACACCCGCGCATTGAAAAAATCTCGTTCACCGGCGGGACTGACACTGGCAAAAAAGTCATGGCCAGCGCGTCGAGCTCGTCGCTCAAAGACGTGACCATGGAATTGGGCGGCAAGTCGCCGCTGATTATCTTCGACGACGCCGACCTTGATCGCGCCGCCGATACGGCGATGATGGCCAACTTCTACAGCTCCGGCCAAGTCTGCACCAACGGCACACGGGTGTTCATACCGCGCTCGTTGAAGGCCGCTTTCGAGGCAAAAATCCTCGAACGCGTGAAGCGCATTCGGGTTGGCAACCCGCAAGATGAGAACACCAACTTTGGTCCGCTAGTGAGTTTTGCGCACATGGAAAGCGTGCTCGGCTATATCGCCAAAGGCAAAGAAGAAGGCGCCCGCCTGCTGTGCGGGGGCGAACGGCTGACTGACGGTGAGTTCGCCAAAGGCGCATTCGTCTCAGCCACGGTGTTCACTGACTGCACTGACGACATGACCATCGTTCGCGAAGAAATTTTCGGCCCGGTCATGAGCATCCTCAGCTACGACACCGAAGAAGAAGTCATCCGCCGCGCCAACGACACCGAGTTCGGTTTGGCGGCGGGCGTCGTCACCAAAGACCTGAACCGCGCCCACCGCGTGATTCACCAGCTTGAAGCCGGCATCTGCTGGATCAACGCTTGGGGCGAATCAGCGGCAGAAATGCCGGTAGGAGGTTACAAACAATCAGGCGTCGGCCGTGAAAACGGGATCAGCTCGTTGGCGCAATACACCCGTATCAAGTCGGTGCAGGTAGAGCTTGGGGAATACACGTCGGTGTTTTGATCCCTACTGGCATCTTCGCAAATGATTTCGCTCCCACAGAGAAATGAATATCACCTGTGGGAGAAAACTCATTGGCAAAGATAGCCTAACTGACCCACCCCACCCATTCATCGAGGGTGCATTTAATGTCCCAAGAATTCGACTACATCATCATCGGAGCTGGCTCCGCTGGTAATACCCTGGCCGCCCGCCTGACCGAAGACCACGGCGTCAGCGTGCTATTGCTGGAAGCGGGAGGCCCGGATTATCGCTTCGATTTCCGCACACAAATGCCTGCTGCGCTGGCCTTCCCACTGCAAGGTCGCCGCTACAACTGGGGCTACGAAACCGACCCGGAACCGCACATGGACAACCGGCGCATGGAATGTGGCCGTGGCAAGGGCCTGGGCGGTTCTTCGCTGATCAATGGCATGTGCTACATCCGTGGTAATGCCATGGACTACGACGGCTGGGCGAAAAACCCAGGTTTGGAAAACTGGAGCTACCTCGATTGCCTGCCGTATTTTCGCAAAGCCGAAACCCGCGATATCGGCCCGAACGATTTCCACGGCGGCAATGGCCCGATCAGCGTGACCACACCCAAAGTCGGCAACAACCCGCTGTTCAAGGCCATGGTTGAAGCGGGCGTACAAGCCGGTTACCCACGCACTGACGACCTCAACGGTTATCAGCAAGAAGGCTTCGGCCCAATGGACCGCACCGTGACCCCCGAGGGCCGGCGTGCCAGCACCGCTCGCGGCTATCTTGATCAAGCCAAACAACGCTCGACCCTGACCATCGTTACCCACGCGTTGACCGACCGAATTTTATTCGATGGCAAACGGGCGGTGGGCGTGGCCTACCTGGTGGGCGACAGCGATACGCGCATCGAAGCCTCCGCACGCAAGGAAGTGCTGCTGTGCAGCGGCGCGATTGCCTCGCCACAAATCCTGCAACGCTCCGGCGTCGGCCCGGCACAGGTGCTGCGCCAACTGGATATTCCAGTGATTCATGACCTGCCCGGCGTGGGTCAGAACCTTCAAGACCATTTGGAAATGTACCTGCAATACGCCTGCACTCAACCGGTCTCGTTGTACCCATCGCTGCTGTGGTGGAATCAGCCAGCCATCGGCGCGCAGTGGATGTTCCTTGGCAAAGGCATTGGTGCCAGCAACCAATTTGAAGCGGGCGGCTTCATCCGTTCGAGCGACGCATTCGAGTGGCCGAATATTCAGTACCACTTCTTGCCAGTGGCGATTAACTACAACGGCAGCAACGGCGTTAAAGAGCATGGTTTCCAGGCGCACGTCGGCTCGATGCGCTCGCCAAGCCGTGGCCGGGTTCAGGTGAAGTCCAAAGACCCGCGCGAATACCCAAGCATCCTGTTCAATTACATGGCCACCGAACAGGACTGGCAGGAATTTCGTGACGGCATCCGCTTGACCCGGGAAATCATGCAGCAACCGGCACTGGACCCCTACCGGGGTCGCGAAATCAGTCCAGGGCTTGAGGTGCAGACTGACGAACAGCTTGATCAGTTCGTGCGCGAACACGCCGAAACCGCGTTCCATCCGTCGTGCTCGTGCAAAATGGGCAGCGATGACATGGCCGTGGTCGATGGCGAAGGCCGGGTGCATGGTCTGCAAGGATTACGCGTGGTCGATGCCTCAATCATGCCGCTGATCACCACCGGCAACCTCAATGCACCGACGATCATGATCGCCGAGAAAATCGCCGATAACATCCGGGGTCGTACACCCTTGCCGCGCAGCACAGCGGATTACTACGTGGCCGGCAATGCGCCCGCCCGGGGCAAACCGCTGCGGGAAGTGAGCCGCTAACCTCTGTAGGAGGGTCCGCCACGTCTTCGACGCCGCGCTGTCGCGCAGCAAACTGTGTGGCACTTTGTGTGGTTTGAGGTTGCAGGGTGTCAGGACTGAAGCCTTCCCGAATGAATTCGGTCCCACAGATTTTGGCGCTGCACAGATTTTTGTAGGAGCTGCCGAAGGCTGCGATAGGTCCGAAGGACCTTCGCCACAAGTTGGCTCTACAGATGGCCGCCTGCCTGTAGATCACAAGTGAATTGAATATCAAATTACGGAAAGAGGCCCCGTGAAACCATGCGGCCGGAGTGAGGGAAGACCGAGCCTAAGCGAGGGCCCGCATGGTGGGGCAAGCGTTTTGGGTTACCTTTTTGCGGTTCGGCGTCCCGATGTTTGAAAAAGGTGACTCGCTGTAAAAGCGAAACCATAAGCTCAGCAACCACAAAGGCCGGATATACACACGTAACCCAGCGCCAACCCATTGCTTTTAAAAGATTAAAAAATAGTTTGATAAGAGCCAACGTGTTGGCGACAGGCTTGATGCGGCGAGCCACGCACACCGCGTCAATCCTTCGCGCACGGAAGCGATCCGTCAGCCGGCCTTAAAACCCGAACTTAGGTGGAAATCTCGACAGCGGCGGATGGGTTTTTGCCCATTCTTTGGCGTAGGCTTTGCCGGCTTCGATTTGTTCGGGAGTCATTTTGGCAGCGACCTCTGGCAGTACCTGCCCTCCGTAGCCTGGCGATGACGGCCCTCTTCCGGGATCAGCTTCTGCCATGAGCAGTGTCAGGCCATAGGCTTTTACCAGATCAAGCGGGTAGCCGACTTCGTCGGGCATGTGCGCGGTCCACGCAGCGTAGCCGGACATTGCACCAAAGTGGCCGGCTTTAGCCGACCGCTCGATCCAGTGACCATACCCTTGACGGTCTCCGCGCTTATGCAGCAAATCAGCGTAACTGTTCATGCCGGGTGGATAGCCGCCTTCTGCCGAGGCCTTGTACCATTTCTCGATTTCTTTTTCTCGGTTGCCGGGGATTAGAAAAGTGCCTACACCTTCTTTGTATAGAGAGCCGAGCCATTCCTGTGCATCAGGGAAGCCGGACTCCGCAGCTTTGATTAACCAATCAAAATGACCGGTTATCATGAAAAGTTGCTGCATGGCCTCACCATCCCCCTGAGCAGCCCTTTCTTTGGCCAGTGAACGAGCGCTTTCCAGCCACTCTTTAGGTGTTTTTATATCAGGAGAGCAGTTCTCCATGATGTGGCAAAGGTCATCACCTTTATCGGACAATCGCATCATGGCGTAAATATCACCTTTTTCGGCAGCCGCTTCGTGCAACGCTTGTGCCTTCGGTGTTATGAATTTTTGGTTCCGCCTAAGAATTTCAGCCAAATAATACTGTGACTCTGTATCACCAGCCTCGGCTGATATTTCAAGGAAAGGGCTTGCCATTGCACTCCTGATCATATTTAAGAAAAACAGACCTCGGCTGCGCGCCTCTTCTTGCTCTAATGTTAATTCAGCCCAAGCACTGTTACAGACAATGAACAACGTGAAGATCGACGTTGTGATGTAAACAAACAGTTTATGCATGCAGTTACCCTCCATAGTAATAGGCGCTTCACTTGTTGAATGAAGCGCCCAGCGACTATTAAAACCCGAACTTAGGTGGGAATCTTGATAGCGGCGGATGGGTTTTCGCCCACTCTTTGGCGTAGGCCTTGCCTGCCTCGATTTGTTCGGGAGTCATTTTGGCGGCGACCTCTGGCAGTACCTCCCCTCCGTAGCCCGGAGATGACGGCCCTCTTCCGGGGTCTGCTTCTGCCATAAGCAGTGTCAGACCGTAGGCTTTTACCAGATCAAGCGGGTAGCCAACTTCGTCGGGCATATGCGCGGTCCACGCAGCGTAACCGGACATTGCACTAAAGTGACCAGCTTTGGCCGACTGCTCAATCCAGTAACCATACCCTTGACGGTCTCCGTGCTTTTTCAGCAGATCGGCGTAACTGTTCATGCCGGGTGGATAGCCGCCTTCTGCCGAGGCCTTGTACCATTTCTCTATTTCTTTTTCCCGATTGCCGGGGATCAGAAAAGTACCGACACCTTCTTTATATAGAGAGCCGAGCCATTCCTGTGCATCAGGGAAGCCGGACTCCGCAGCTTTGATTAACCAATCAAAATGACCGGTTATCATGAAAAGTTGCTGCATGGCCTCACCATCCCCCTGAGCAGCCCTTTCTTTGGCCAGTGAACGAGCGCTTTCCAGCCACTCTTTAGGTGTTTTTATATCAGGCGGGCAGTTCTCCATGATGTGGCAAAGGTCATCACCTTTATTGGACAACCTCATCATGGCGTAAATATCACCTTTTTCGGCGGCAGCTTCATACAGCGCTTGTGCCTCGGCGGTGATATATTTTTTTCGGATCCGTATAAGTTCTGCCAAATAATATTGAGACTCTCCATCTCCAGCCTTTGCAGCTATTTCAAGAAAGGGCTTCGATGTATAGCCATCATTCATATTGTAAAGAAAGACACCCTTAACCCGTGCAGCTTCTTGCTCTGATGTTAATTGAGCCCACGCACAATTACTTAATATAAATAATAGACCGATCATCCTCACTGCGATAATCAATACATTGGCCATGGTGCCAGCTCCGTCCCTACCTCTGGTTTCCAGAACTGTGTCATTGATGCAAAATCACAGGCAGCATCCATCTTTTCGCCTAATACTTTTCTTGCGGAAAAATATCTTGCTTGCATTCTATTATCATCAGGCAACGCCCCGGCATTTGCCGCCATAAAATTACTCATTCGGTATACATTCTCGCAATAAATCACATCGGGACGAGCAGGTTTATTAAAAGATGAAAAACGCAGTACCGCTTTGCCAAACCGCTCTTGTGCCGAGGCGAGGCGTTCATAGCCGATCTTGCTGGACGCATTTGCCGTCGCATTCTCATAGATGGACGTTAAAATGATTTCTATCGCTTGCTGCTGCAATAAATGACATTGCTGCTCGGTATACCTCACCGTACTTGTGTCACCCATATCGCCCTGCACTGCTACTTCAAACGCTCTTGGCGTTTGAAGTAGCGTATCTAGCAGCGACCCCAACCCCTCTGGCGTTAAGCTGGAATACCACTGTTTAAAATCAACGTTTTTTACGTTTAGGACAACATCCCGCGCCATCGGTCCCGCCCGCCCGCCGGCCTTTATCGCGTCATACATCCGATTAACAATGTTATACCCCCTCAAGAACACCCACTGTATGTCCACGCCCAGCGCGCTGAGCAGTTGCAGTTTGCTGAAGTAAGCGAAAGCTTCCGGTTGCACCCAGGCCATTTTTTTATAGTTATTTTCAACCAGTGCCTTATTGAAGATGTCCAGGATCTGGATAATTGCCTTGTAGCCCACGATGAAGTTGAAGGCGCCCTGCACGCCGGGGCCGGCGATGATGGTGGCGTTCATGCGCAGGATCACGTAGCCGTTTTGCAGGGACAGGGTTAGCCCGGCATTGGTGCCGACACCCAAGGCGGCGGAGGCGTCAATGCCGAGTGTGGCGAGTTCCAGCCAACCGTCGTTGTCTACGTGCTTTTTGAAGACCGGGTGACGCAGGGTCAGCAAGTCGTCGGGCGGGGTCCAAAGCAGTGAGCCGTTGATTTTGATCCCGGCTTGCGCGCCGGCGAACAGGTTGAACTGTCCACCAAGCACCTCGTCGTGGCGGATGTGGGGCCTCAGGCCGGATTCTGCGCGGCTGAGACGGCGTTCCGCATCACGCCCGGTGTCGAGGCCGAGTTCGTCGTTTTCCTGTTTGTTCGGGCCCACGCGCAGGTTGGCGCTGAGCATCATTGAAGCGCCGGCGAAGCCCCAGGCTTTGAGGCTGCCGCTCAGGCAAAACGCCCCGATCGAGACAGTGCCGTTCGCGACTTTCTGGCCCTGGTCGTCGTTCTCGTTTGTGTAACTCAGCGTTAACGGTTTCGCCTCGGCCCGGCTTGGCAGCTCAAACGAGGCCACCTCGATTTCGCCCTGCGCCAGGTTGACGTCCAGCGTCACGTTGGCCGACGCGCCCAGGCCTTTTTTCATGCTGACGCTGGGGGCCAGTACTTGGCTGGCAAGTTGCACGTCGCTCTGGCCCTGGGTCAAGCACCGGATCAAGCGCGCTTGCGGGCTGTTGTCGTACAGGCGCAGGGGGCCGAGGGTGCTGTGTTTGAAAAGCATTTGCCGCAGGTCTTTACCCCACGCGTCGAAGGTGGCGTCGTCGCGCAGGTTTTCGATGTAGATTTTTTCGGTGTTGATGTAACGCTTGAACGTTTCAGGCTGAAAGAAGCCGTTGCGGTCGAACCAGCCGTCCTGGATGTCAAGGGGCCGAGCGTCGTTCATTCTCAGCCACGAGGTGAACAGGTCCGGGTCGGCAGAGGCAGTGCCCGCCGCCAGTTTTAAGTTAGGATCTTTGGCTTGGGCCAGTGTTTTTTTCAGGTCTTCCTTGAGCAGGTCCCGGGTGCGTTGATTGAGGTGTTTGAATACGTCGGTGAGGCTCAAGTGGCGCAGGCGCGTGCGCTCGGTGGGGACGCTGATTTCTCGCAGCGGGAAGTTTGTGCGCACCAGCCGTTGTTGCGGTTGTGGTGTGAAGCTCTCGGGGTTCCAGAGCAGGTGGCGTTGGGGGCTGGAGTGTTTGACGAATGCTTCGGCCTGTTTCTTCAGCGCCTGTTCCTGGGCGTCAAGCGCCTGCCACTGCACGGCTTCGGTGGTGAACAGGCTGCTCGGAGGCTGTTGTTTGGCGACGTCGACCCAATTGTCGAAGGATTTTTCCACGTGTTGATTCAGGGCTGCTTTTTGCCTGAGCAACGCGTGGTATTTCTCGTACGCTTCGAACCCTTGCTCAATATTCCCGTGGTCGCCTTGCAGGGCGTATTCGGGCAAGGCCAGGCCGTAAGCGGCAGCTTCGAGAAGGGTTTTGACCAATTCGCAATAGTGGAATTGGCCTCTGGACTGAAGAAGCCACAGCTCAACGTCCCGTCGCGGCTCGGTGCGGTGCGCATTTGCGTACTGCAACTCAGCAATGATTTCCGTGTATTCCTGTTGATACTTCTCCAGTTCTGCGGGACTAAAGTGTGCTTTGCCCTGATCGATGAAGACCTGGCGCTGCTTGAGGTAGCGTTGAATAATATCGCGAGCCCTCGTCGCTTCGGCGCTGTACAGATGACCGCCTTCAAAACTGTAGCCGCGTTCGAGGGCGATTTTATGACCCCGGGCGTCGAGTACGGCCCGCTCGCGGCGTAACGGCAAGGCGGCCTGTTGCTGTTGGTTGACGTGCTTGAGCTGCTCAACCGTGAGATTCGGTACGTGCTTGACGTCCTGCAAGCCCTCTTCGCGGACCCCGAAACGCCCGAGGTCGTGCCCTATCTGCTCCAACTCATGCTCGATCTGCAAATACCGCTGGCTGTCCTGCGCATCCAGAAAGCTGCTGGTTTTGGGCTCCAGAAAGGGTTCCAGTAAGTCCGCGTCATTCAACGCGCTAACCCGCGAATCCGGATCACTGGTCAGCAGTTTCTTTTTCAGGTCATCGGCGGCCTCGACCAGCGTATTTAATGTGTGTTCGCGCAGCAGCCAGAAGCGCTCCTGGCCGACCTCATAAATAATATCCGCGTAGTGCCCGGGGCTTTTACACGCCTGCTCGCCACAGAAATTGATGCTGCACTGTTCAGGCGCCGCGGCAATGGGGTCCAGGTGCAACACCCCCTGGGCGTTGGTATCTGCTGCGGGCGGTGGGCTGTCCGCCACAGGCGCCACGGGCACGTCGGTGGCGTCCGGCACGTTCAGCGTCCACCCCGTGCGGAGGTAGTTCGGGTTATTGATAAAGGGGTTGAGGCGCCGTAATTCGTTAACGCTGCTACTTAATCGTTGCGCGATAGCGCTGAGGGTGTCCCCTTGCTGGACGGTATAAAGAGGCGTGGTCATGGCTGTAACTCCTGAAGCAATTGCTCGACCCGATGGTGTGGCCGTTGGTGCGACGTGAGGATGGGGAGCAGGTCTTCGCGCTCACGCAGATCGCCATGGGTGACCAGCGCAGACAGCTGCAACAGGTGACCGTCAGCGCCGATGCCGTGCTTCATGAAAAAATCGAGGTTGCTGACAACGCGGGGCAGCTCGGGGTCTGGCACCTGAGCAAAGTGCTGCGGGTGCTGCCGCAGCCAGTGCAACCAGCGGATATCGGTGTAGGTCGAGTACAGGGTGTCAGGGAAAGCGAGGGGGTATTGGCAAGGCCCGGTGGCCGGCGTTTCGGCTTTCCAGACATGCCACTGATGGGCGGTGGGATCAACGGCAGGGACCGGGGTGTAGACCTCATGCCACGGACCAAACAGGCAGGCATGTTGCCCAACGTTCTCCATGGCCAGTGCGGCCCAGATAACAGGGTCGTGAATGGCCAATACTTTCGGCGGGGTCATGCTCAGCAATGTTCGGGCATGCGCCAATGCCTGCAACGGGTCGGTGCAAGTCAGGGCCATGCCAGCCGGGCGTTGATGACACACCTGCGCCAGCCCATCGACGCACTGCGCATTGACCACAAACCAGGAAGGCCCTTGGGCCATCTGCGCCTGAAACGGCGTGCCGGACCACAGGGGCTCAACCTTGAACTGCGCACCTTTTTGCATCAGTACCGCCCATGCGGCAGTGGCGTGGGCAGCTTCGATAAGGAACGCCATCTTCTGCCCATGTTCCAGGCGAGGACAGTCCAGAGTGGGGCGGTTAAGAAACCGGGGGATCGCGTCAGGCATAAAAACGGTTCGTCCTTATGAAGTGTCAGAAAGGGCGAAACATGCCGTGAATAAAGCGCTGCTTCAATGCGGGGAGCACGAAAGAGACGTTTCCAGTACGGTTTGAGGATTGTTCTTACAACGATAAAAAACCCACACGTGACGCGATCCGCCAACCCCCTGTAGCCAACTGGTTGGCCATAGGCTTCATCCGCCGGGTGTCACGCCAACACATTGGCTCGTACAGATCCCACCACACCCCATAGACCAAGGCATCACTTGTCCGGCCTTGATCCGACGGGTGCGCAGGCCTAATCTATCGCCACGCAAACGATCACCCCCCGCTCTATTCGACAAGCCGGCAATGACTGGCCACGAGGCTTTTTCCATGTTTGATGTAGTGTCTTCGAGCACCTGGCCCACCGGCTATTTGATTAATCCAAACGCTGAACCCCTCGATCCGATGTGGCTTCAAGCTTTTAGCAAAATCCCCGCTGCGGCAGTCAGTGACTGCTTGGGCCGCAATGTGGGCGGCCTGGGACTCAAAGCGTTTCACGGCAATGCGCCGATGCTGGGCAGCGCCTTGACCGTTCGCGTTCGTCCCGGCGACAACTTGATGATTCTCAAAGCCATGCAAATGGCTCGTCCTGGCGACGTATTGGTCATCGACGGCAGTGCCGACCTGACCCGTGCAGTGTTCGGCGGTATCATGCGCGCCATGGCACTCAAGGCCGGTATTGTCGGCGTGGTCATCAACGGCGCTCTGCGTGACTTGGATGAATGGCAAACCGGTGAGCTTCCCGCCTATGCCATCGGCGGCGTGCATCGGGGTCCCAGCACCGACGGCGGCGGCGAAATCAACGTACCTATTTCCTGCGCAGGCATGCTGGTCATGCCCGGTGATTTGATGATTGGTGACGGCGATGGCGTTGTTGCTGCCGCCCGTGCCGAGTTGCCTGAGTTGCTGGAGCGCTGCAAAGATTTGCTGGCGCGGGAACAAGCGACCTTGGCGGCCATCGAATCAGGCACGCTGGACCCGGATCGTTTTGACGCGATCCTGCGCAGCAAGGGTTGCCCGGTTTAAGCGATCAGGCTTTCGCGAATGAACTCATTCCCACAGTAGATTCGCGCAATTGCGGGGGACACTGTAGGACCGAATTTATTCGGGAAGCGGTCAACGCGGTGTATCTGATACTCCTCGTCGCGGCCTTCGCGAATGAATTCGCTCCCACAGATCTGCGTAAGCCCCTGTGAAGCCAATTCATCCGCGACGGCATCAGCCCATTTGACGGAGCCATTGTGCAATGTTCGATTTCTCCGCTCAGCTCAAGCAGCGGTTTAGCGCGCTGCGCAGCCCTGCCGAATTTTTCTCCCTGCGTTACGTCCGACAAACCAGCCAGCACTTATCCGTGCGCAAGAACGTCGCCGAGCCGCCTTACCTGAGTACTGATGAAGGCGCGATGCTGACCGTGCGCGTCAATGGCGTCGAAGCCTATGCGGCGACCAACGATCTCTCGCAACGCGGGCTGCAAGCAGCACTTGAGCAGGCCGAGCAACACGCCCGGCGTTTGGCGCCTTACGCCCTGCTCGACCTCCGCGATCAGCCGGTCTCCAACAGCCGCGCCGATTACCTGTCGCCGCATTTGGCCGATGTTTTCCCATCATTGGGCGATTGCTATCAACTGCTATCAACCGAATCGTCAGCGGTGCCCAGCGACAAACGCCTGGTGAGCTGGCAAGTCAGTCTTGGGCTGGAAAACGTCGAGCAAATCTACTTGAACACCGCAGGCGCCGAGGTTCGTCTGGCCCAGCGCTACGTTTATCCGGGCATGAGCGTCACGGCGTATGACGGCAGCGACAGCCAAACTCGAAGCCTGGGCCGCGATAATTTCGGCCAACAGGGCGGCGCAGAGGTCATCAGCAACTGCGGATTGATCGGCGCCGCTGCACAGGTCGCCGATCAAGCGCTGCAACTGATCATGGCGCCGAATACCCCGTCCGGGCCGCGAGACCTGCTGTTGACGCCCGACCAAATGATCCTGCAAATCCACGAGTCCATTGGTCACCCCCTGGAGCTGGACCGGATTCTCGGTGATGAACGCAATTACGCTGGCACCAGTTTCGTCAAAGCCAGTGATTTTGGCAGCCTGCAATACGGCTCCGAACTGCTCAACGTGACGTTCAATCCAGACATCCCCGAACAGCTGGCGAGTTACAGCCACGACGATGACGGCACCCCCGCCAGCAAACAATTTCTGATCCGCGACGGTGTGCTGGTCCGACCATTGGGCGGTGCGCTGTCGCAATTTCGATCTGGCATGGAAGGCGTTGCCAACAGCCGCGCATGCAGCTGGAACCGTCCTCCCATCGACCGCATGGCCAACTTGAACATTGAACCCGGAGACACGCCCCTTCACCAACTGATCGGCAACATTGAGCACGGTATCATGATGTCAACCAATCGCTCATGGTCCATCGATGACGCACGCAACAAGTTCCAGTTCGGTTGCGAGTGGGGCCAATTGATCGAGAACGGCGAACTCAAAGGCGTGGTGAAGAACCCTAACTACCGGGCGATCTCCGCACATTTCTGGCGCAACCTCGCGGCCGTGGGCGATGCCAGCACCTTCGAGGTCCTGGGCACGCCTAATTGCGGCAAAGGCGAACCCAACCAAGTAGTGCGTGTCGGCCACGCCTCACCCGCCTGCGTGTTCTCGCAGGTTGATGTATTCGGAGGGGACGCTTAATGGAACACCTGACTCAGCAACAACAATTCACCGCGCTGGTCGATTGGCTGCGTGGCGCGATTGCCGCCCCCGAAGCGTTCACCTTGGGCTACAACGCCGAAGCCTCAGAATTCATTCGTTTCAACCATGCCAAAGTGCGTCAGGCCGGGCATGTGCAGCAGGCTGATTTGAACCTCAAGTTGATCAACGATGGCCGTCATGCTGACTTGCGCTTGACCTTGTCGGGGGACGCCGAGGTTGATCAAAGTCGCTTGGCGGCGGCCTTGCAACAGTTACGGGAAACCCTGGTGTTGTTGCCGCAAGACCCGTACTTGCTGCCCAACACTGACGATTGGCAGATCAGCAACACTCAGCATCAACCCCTGCCAGACAGCGCGCGGGTGCTGGCGCAAATCAGCGAATTGGCCGAAGGCCTGGACCTGGTGGGATTTTATGCCGCAGGCCCGTTGTACCGGGGTTTCGCCAGTTCATGGGGCGCGCTGGGTTGGCATCAGGCGAATAGTTTCAACTTCGACTGGAGCCTGTTTCACGCCAACGGTCAGGCGGTGAAAGCGAGCTATGCCGGGGATCACTGGGACGACCAGACGTTCGCCCAGCGCTTCCAGCAAGCCCGGAAACAACTCGAGTTTCTTGGTCGACCCCTGCATGCCTTAGCGCCCGGCGAATACCGCGCGTACCTGGCTCCTGCGGCACTTGAAGAAGTGATCGGCATGCTCTGCTGGGGTGGCTTTTCCGCCGACGCCATCGCCAGTAAAACCAGCCCGTTACAGCGGCTGTACAACGGCGACGCGCACCTCAGCCCGTTGGTGAGCCTGAACGAACAGGTCACCGGCTCGTTGTCGCCTGCGTTCTCCGGCGAAGGCTATCCGCGCAGTGACTTGTCGCTGATCAGCGAAGGCCGCGCCCACGAACAACTGGTCGGTTCGCGCAGCGCGGCGGAATATGGCCTGACCGCCAATGGTGCGGGCGGCGGCGAATCTCCCAGCGCCCTGAGCATGGCCGGCGGAACCCTGGCGCTGAAAGATATCCTCAAGCAACTCGGCACCGGGCTGTACATCAGCAACCTGTGGTACTTGAACTTCTCTGATCAATCCGCCGCACGCTTGACCGGAATGACCCGCTTCGCCACGTTCTGGGTCGAAAATGGTGAAATAAAGGCGCCGGTCAACACCATGCGTTTCGACGACAGCGTCTACAGTCTGCTGGGCAGCGCACTCGAACAATTGACTAGCGAAAGGGAACTGATCTTGTCCACCAGCACCTATAGTCAACGTCAAACCGCTTCAAGCCTGCTGCCAGGTGCGCTGATCAGTCGCTTGACCCTCACGCTCTAAGGAACGCATGCCAACCAGTACACCGATTCTGGATGCCCGGACCCTGCGCTGGTTGCCTTGGGTCGTCGCCATCGCGTTTTTCATGCAGAGCCTCGACGGCACGATTCTCAATACCGCCCTTCCGGCCATGGCCCGCTCGCTGAATGAAGACCCCTTGCGCATGCAGTCGGTGGTCATTGCTTACATGCTCACCGTGGCGTTGTTGATTCCGGCCTCGGGCTGGATCGCCGACCGGTTTGGCATCAAGCGGATTTTCTTTGGCGCGATCCTGCTGTTCAGCCTTGGCTCGCTGCTGTGCGCGCTGTCCAACTCGCTGGGCATGCTGGTCGCGGCGCGGGTGATTCAAGGCCTGGGCGGCGCATTAATGGTGCCCATCGGACGCTTGATTGTGTTGCGCGCTTACCCGCGATCGGATCTGGTGCGGATCATGAGTTTCATCACCGTACCCGCTTTACTGGGGCCGCTGATGGGGCCGACCGTGGGTGGCTGGATGGTCGAGTACCTGAGCTGGCACTGGATCTTTCTGATTAATATTCCGGTGGGTCTGATTGGTTGCTACGCGATCAATGCGTTAGTGCCGAACTTGCCAGGCGGCGGTCGCACGCGTTTCGACGGGGTCGGCTTTCTGTTATTCGGCGCCTCAATGGTGCTGATCACCATCGCGCTCGAAGGTTTGGGTGAATTGCACCTGCCGCATATGCGCGTGGTGCTGCTGTTGTTTGGCGGGATGGCATGCCTGGCGGCCTACTGGTTGCGGGCCGGGAATATCAATTACCCGCTTTTTGCCCCCACGCTGTTCCGAACTCGGTCCTTTGCCGTGGGTATTTTCGGCAATTTATTCTCGCGCCTCGGCAGTGGCGCCCTGCCGTTTCTCGTACCGCTGTTGCTGCAAGTGGCGCTGGGCTATTCGCCGTCCCAAGCGGGGATGAGCATGATCCCGCTGGCGGTTGCCGCGATGATTTCCAAATCATTGGCGCGGCCGCTCATTGAGCGTCTGGGTTTTCGCATCGTACTTACCGGCAATACGTTTCTGCTGGGCTTGCTGCTGGCCAGCCTGGGTCTGGTGGATGCACAGACCCCGTATTGGTTGCTGTTGATCCACCTCGGATTTGTGGGTGCGGTGAACTCGCTGCAATTTTCCGCCATGAATGCGGTAACCCTGATAGACCTTGACGATGCGAGTGCTGCTAGCGGCAATAGCCTACTGTCAGTGGTGGCGCAACTGTCCTTGAGCCTGGGCGTGGCCTGTGCCGCAGCCTTACTCGGCGGTTTCACCGACGACATTACCGGCGGTGCAGTGAGCGGCTTATTGGGGGCGTTCCAAAAGACGTTCCTTAGCGTTGGGGTGCTGTCGATGCTGGCTGCGGGGATTTTTCTACAGCTACCCCCTCAAGGCGGACGAAGTGTTCCTCGTCAGGAACCCGAGATCCACGACTAGGACGGGACCGCGACCTGATACACTGCGCGACATTTTGTTTTGCAGGCCCGTCCCGTGACTAGCACCGCTTTTAACTCACTGCCTCTTTCCGCCCCCATGTTGGCTAACCTGGAGTCCCTTGGTTACGCCGAGATGACGCCGATTCAGGCGCAGAGCCTGCCGGTGATTCTCAAGGGGATGGACCTGATTGCTCAGGCCAAGACCGGCAGTGGCAAAACCGCCGCGTTCGGCATCGGCTTGCTCAACCCGATCAACCCACGCTTCTTCGGTTGCCAGGCATTGGTGCTGTGTCCTACCCGTGAACTGGCTGACCAAGTGGCGAAAGAAATTCGTCGTCTGGCGCGTTCGGAAGACAACATCAAGGTCCTGACCTTGTGCGGCGGCGTCTCCTTCGGGCCGCAAATCGGTTCGTTGGAGCACGGCGCGCACATCATCGTTGGCACGCCGGGGCGTATTCAGCAGCATTTGCGCAAAGGCTCGCTGGTATTGGACGGCCTGAACACGCTGATTCTCGACGAAGCTGACCGCATGCTCGACATGGGATTCTACGACGCCATCGAAAACATCATTGATCAGACACCAAAAAAACGTCAGACCTTGCTGTTCTCGGCAACTTACCCAGCCGGCATCAAGCAGCTGTCTTCGAAGTTCATGAAAGACCCGCAAACGGTCAAGGTCGAGGCGCTGCATGCCGACAGCCAGATCGAGCAGCACTTCTATGAAATCACCCCGGAAGACCGTCTCAACGCTGTGGTTAAAGTGCTTGGGCATTTCCGTCCACAGTCCTGCGTTGCGTTCTGCTTCACCAAGCAGCAGTGCCAGGAAGTGGTCGACCACCTGACCGCCAAAGGCATTTCCGCAGTCGGCCTGCACGGCGATCTGGAACAGCGTGACCGTGACCAAGTGCTGGCGATGTTCTCCAACCGCAGCACCTCGGTATTGGTTGCCACCGACGTCGCTGCTCGCGGTCTGGACATCGATGCGCTGGACATGGTGCTCAACGTTGAGCTGGCCCGTGACTCCGAAATGCACATCCACCGTGTAGGCCGTACCGGTCGCGCTGGTGAGAAAGGCCTTGCCATCAGCCTGGTTGCTCCGTCCGAAGCGCACCGCGCCCGAGCCATCGAAGACGTGCAGAAAGCCCCGCTGAAGTGGGAACAACTGGACGATTTGAAAAGCAAAGGCGGCGCACCGCTGCAACCGACCATGACCACGCTGGTGATCGGCGCAGGCCGTAAAGACAAGGTTCGCCCTGGGGATATTCTTGGCGCCTTGACCGGCGATGCCGGCATTCCAGGCACCCAGGTCGGCAAAATCGCCATTTTTGATTTCCAGGCCTACGTGGCCGTCGAAAGCGTCGTGGCCATGCAAGCGCTGGAGCGTTTGAACAACGGCAAAATCAAAGGTCGCTCGTTGCGGGTTCGGATTTTGTAAGACCCCAAAAAGCTTCCCGAATAAATTCGGTCCTACAGGGGGCGATTGAATTCGGGAAGGGGCCATGTCGGACCATAAAGTTTTAACCGTTACCTGAGGATTTCGCTTTGCCCGTTACTGACGTTGTGATCATCGGCGCTGGCGCCGCAGGTTTGATGTGCGCCCTCACGGCGGCCAATCGCGGGCGCAAGGTGGCGCTGATTGATCACGCGAACAAGGCCGGCAAAAAAATCCTCATGTCCGGCGGTGGACGTTGCAACTTCACCAACATGTACACCGAACCCGGAAATTTCCTTTCGCAAAACCCGCACTTCTGCAAATCGGCGCTGGCGCGTTATACCCAGTGGGATTTCATTGCGCTAGTCGCCAAACACGGTGTGCCGTATCACGAGAAGAAACTCGGCCAGTTGTTTTGCGATAACAAATCCAGCGACATCCTTGAGCTGCTGCTTAACGAATGCGAACAAGCCGGTGTCAGCCTGCATCTGGACACATCGGTACAAGACATCGAAAAAACCGACGACGGCTATAGCCTCGGCACGGCGCTGGGCACGTTGAATTGCCAATCGCTGGTGATCGCCACCGGAGGCCTGTCGATCCCGACGCTGGGCGCGACCGGGTTTGGTTATCAAGTCGGCAAACAGTTCGGTCATACCTTGCTGCCGACCCGCGCCGGACTGGTGCCGTTTACCATCACCGACCAACTCAAAGAACTGTGTACCGAACTGTCCGGCACTTCGGTGGATTGTCTGGTCAGTTGCAATGACATTAGCTTTCGCGAAAACCTTTTGTTCACTCACCGGGGCCTGAGCGGACCGGCGATTTTGCAGATTTCCTCGTTCTGGCACCCCGGCGAAACCGTCGAAATCAACCTGCTGCCGGATCACGATGCGCTTGAATGGTTACTGCAGCAGCAAGCGGAACGGCCTAACAGCGAACTCAAAACCTTGCTGGGTGAACTCTTCACCAAAAAGATGGCCAACCTGATCGCCGAGCATTGGTTCGCCTCCAAACCGATGAAGCAATACACACCGGGCGAACTCAACGACATCGCTGAAAAGCTCGCCTGCTGGAATGTGGTGCCTGCGGGGACCGAAGGCTATCGCACGGCAGAAGTGACACTCGGTGGTATCGACACCCGCGAGGTGTCGTCCAAGACCATGGAGTCGCTGAAATCACCGGGGCTGTATTTCATTGGTGAAGTGCTCGACGTCAGTGGCCACTTGGGCGGCTTCAACTTCCAATGGGCCTGGGCCTCGGCCTACGCGGCTGCGCAGTTTGTCTGAAGACAACAGAGGGTGGTGACCTGTTGGCTGCAAAAAGATTTTTGCTGAACCTTATGTACAGCTGACACTTAGCGCTGTAGATACTTATGTGGTCTGAATCAACAGCGAAGAAGGCCGTTAGCCCCTTATGCCGTCACCTACTTTTCGTCATACGCTCCGTCGTTTGTGGGCGCTGGATAAGTTCAGCTATAGCCTGCGGGTTTTCATTGCCCTGACCGGAGCAATGGCGCTGTGTTGGTATCAAAACGAAATGGCTCTTTTGATCCCGGTGTTTCTGGGGATTATTGCCAGCGCGTTGGCCGAGACCGATGACAGCTGGCAAGGCCGTTTGAATGCTCTGGCCGTGACGCTGGTGTGTTTCAGCATCGCCTCTCTATCGGTCGAACTGTTGTTTCCCTACCCGCTATTTTTCGTCTGTGCCTTGGCCATCGCAGCTTTTTGCCTGACCATGCTTGGCGCTTTGGGCGGGCGCTATGGCGCCATTGCGTCCGCCACCTTGATTTTGTCGGTGTATACCATGATCGGCGTCGATCAGCGCGGCGGTGAGGTAACGGACGTTTGGCATGAGCCAATGTTGCTGGTCGCTGGAGCTGCCTGGTACGGCTTATTGTCCGTGCTGTGGCAGATGTTGTTTTCCAATCAGCCGGTCCAACAAAGCTTGGCCAAGCTGTTTAGCGAACTGGGACATTATCTGGAACTCAAGTCGACGCTGTTTGAGCCCATCCGCCAATTGGACCTCGAAGGTCGGCGCCTGGCGTTGGCGCAACAAAATGGTCGCGTCGTCGCCGCGCTCAATGCTGCTAAGGAAATCATCCTGCACCGCGTGGGCGATGGTCGACCTGGGGCAAAGGTCAGTCGCTACTTGAAGCTGTATTTTCTGGCACAAGACATCCATGAGCGTGCCAGCTCGTCCCACTACCCGTACAACGCGCTGGCCGATGCATTTTTCCACAGCGACGTGCTGTTCCGTTGCCTTCGATTGCTGCGCCAGCAAGGGATCGCATGCCGTCGATTGTCAGAAACCATCCAGCTACGTCAGCCCTTTGTTTACGACGAAGGCTTCGCCCATGCGCTGGAAGACTTGCATGCCTCGCTAGAGCATCTGCGCATTCAGAGTAATCCGGCGTGGCGTGGACTATTGCGCTCGTTGCGTGCCTTGGCTGCAAATTTAGGAACGTTGGACCGTCTACTTAGAGACGCCAGCAATCCCGACAGTTTGGCAGATGCCTCTGACAGCAGCCTGCTCGACCGCTCTCCAAGCGGTCTTAAGGACGTGTGGAACCGAGTCCGGCTGCAACTGACGCCGACGTCGCTGTTGTTCCGCCATGCCTTACGACTACCGCTGGCGTTGAGCGTCGGCTATGGCATGGTGCATTTGGTGCATCCATCGCAGGGGTATTGGATCATTTTGACGACGCTGTTCGTCTGCCAGCCCAACTATGGCGCGACGCGGCGTAAGCTGGTGCAGCGAATCAGCGGCACGGCCATTGGTCTGACAGCCGGATGGGCATTGTTTGATCTGTTTCCGAGCCCTTTGATTCAATCAATGTTTGCCATTGCGGCGGGCATTGTGTTCTTCGTGAATCGCACCTCGCGTTACACCCTGGCCACCGCGGCGATGACCTTGATGATTCTGTTCTGCTTCAACCAGACCGGTGATAGTTACGGGCTATTTCTGCCTCGCTTGCTCGATACCTTACTTGGCAGTCTGATTGCCGGCCTCGCCGTTTTCCTTTTTCTGCCGGACTGGCAAGGGCGACGACTCAATAAGGTGCTGGCGAACACACTCACCTGCAACAGTATTTATTTGCGGCAAATAATGCAGCAGTATGCGCACGGCAAGAATGACGACTTGGCTTACCGCCTGGCCCGTCGTAACGCCCATAATGCCGACGCTGCACTATCGACCACCTTGGCCAACATGCTTATGGAGCCAGGACACTTTCGCAAAGACGCTGATGTAGGCTTCCGCTTTTTAGTGCTGTCCCACACGCTGTTGAGTTATCTATCAGGGCTGGGGGCGCACCGCGAAACGCAGTTGCCGTCCGAGACCCGCGAGCATTTGATCAATGGCGCCGGTGCCAGCCTGGCGGCGAGCATTGATGAAATCGCCCAAAGCTTGGCCAACAAGCAACCCGTCGCGATTCAGAGTGACGCGGAGGAAGCACTGGCTAATGAACTTGAACAGATTCCTGATGAAATAGACGACGGTCAGCGATTGGTACAAACCCAGCTCGCGTTAATTGGTCGTCAATTGGGGCCACTGCGAACGTTGGCCGCGCACCTGATCAAAGAATCCATCGCGGCCTGAAAAGATCATCAGTTTCAATTACAGGCCGTGCTCACGGAACAGACGATCGTAGCTGCCATCAGCTTTCATCGCGGCTATCTCGCGATCAAAGTTCGCAACGATTTGCGTGTGATCGGGATTCTTCAGGCTGACCAGAATATGCAGGCTGTTTTCGCGCAGTGATTTGGGCAGAAATTCGACGCTGTCTCGCACCTGCTGTGGCTCGTGACTCAAGTTGTAACGGGCGACATATTCATCTTCCAACGTCAGCGCGACCCGTCCTGCTTGCAGCATTTGCAACGCCATGGAAAAACTGTGGACCGGGACTCTTTGCAGCTGCACATCGCTATCAAACTCAACCGAATAGGCATATCCCCGCACGACAGCGATGGGGTATGAGTGAAGCTGTTGCACGCTATCGAAGACGATAGGGGAATTTTTACGCTTAAGAAAGCGGACGCGGTTGAGCAGGTATTCGTTGGAAAACTCGCCTAAAAGGGTACGTTCATGACTGAACCAGGCATCGACCAGCACGTCATAGCGCCCCTCGCCTAACCCAAATAACGCACGCGCCCAGGGCACTTGTTCAAAACCTGTGGAGTATCCAGCACGCTTTAATGCCGTACTGACAATGTCCGTAGCCAATCCACCGTTAACCAAATTGATGTCGGTAAACGGTGGCCATGCATCAGCGACCAAGCGCAACGGTGCCGCGTGGGCGCCGTGTGCCATCAATAACAATCCCAGCAAACCCATGGCTCGAAGCAATCGTGGCATGCTCAAAATCCTGAGGCGGACAACTGCCCGCCATACGGGGGACGCATTGGATCACGGCCCGAACTAATACCCGCTTTTACCCCACCGAAATCCAGAGACGGCGTGCAGATTACACAATCGAAAACCTTGCGACCAACAGTCCTGAGGGCCCGTCGTCTCGATCAAAAACTTTTTCTTTTCGGCCCCACTCGTAGCGTTTTGTATTAAAACGCTACAGTTCTATCTGGCATCTAATCGGACACTGGTTTTAGTATCCGCCCAGAATTCATTCTTAGGTCTGTCACATGTCTATCAACTGGTTATGCAAACACCACACCGACCTCAGCAAAGAACAGCTTTACGCCATATTGCGTTTGCGTGCAGAAGTTTTTGTGGTTGAGCAAAAGTGCTGGTATCAGGACGTCGACGGCCAGGATCTGGCGGGTGACACCTGCCACCTAATGGCGTGGGAAAACGAAATACTGGTGGCCTATTTGCGTCTGCTTGATCCGATCCAACAAGGCGGTGATGTCGTCATCGGCCGCGTTGTCACCGCACCCGTTGCGCGTAACAGGGGCATGGGCCACGCATTGATGGTTCAGGCATTGCTACATGCCGAAAAGAAGTGGCCTGATCAGCCGATCTACCTCTCAGCTCAAGCTCATTTACAGGGCTACTACGGACGCTATGGCTTCAGGCCTGTTGGCGAGGTGTACCTGGAGGACGAAATCCTTCACATCGGCATGCGCCGCGACCTGGACTAGTGCTTATTTACGGGTAGCCCAATACCGTTTTTATGGCGGACAGATTTTGAGCGATCCAGCCTTTGTCGAGGGCTCCCCACTCTCTGATCTGATAACTGCCGATATGATTGCGCGCGCCGTCTTGCTGCTCAAACTCACACACAATGTCAAGGTCTGCCAGCGCCGCGATGGTGTCTTGGGCTGTGCGGCGGGGCATTCCCGTTGCTTCACACAGCGCCGGAACACTGACGGCGGTGCCGCTATCAATCAAATACGCCACGTACAGACGGCGATAAAAACTGCTTTTAGTCTTGTTAACATCCATCGCCTGGGCCTTTGGGAGGTTCATTGGGCAGCTTTGCCTTGTAGATCACGGTACGTGAGGTAAATGCGCAGATCGAACTCCAACTGGTGATAGCCAGGCTGCATGTGCTCGCACAGCTGATAAAACGCTTTGTTGTGATCTGACTCTTTGAAATGCGCCAGCTCGTGAACGACGATCATTTTTAAAAACTCGGGCGCGGCGTCCTTAAACAGCGAAGCGATACGAATTTCTTTCTTGGACTTAAGCTTGCCGCCCTGAACACGAGAAATCGTCGTGTGCAACCCCAGCGCACGGTGTGTCAGGTCCAGACGATTGTCGAACAGCACCTTATCGATATTCGGCGCGTTGCGCAGATGCTCTTGCTTTAATGCCAGCGCATAAACGTACAACGCTTTATCGCTCTGCACCGCGTGGCGCTCGGGATAGCGTTGTTTTAAGTACGCGTCCAGTCGATTTTGCGCAATCAATTGCTGCACCTGCTCCTGGAGAGCAGGCGGATAGGCTTGCAGGTATTTCAACGGAGCAAGAGCAGGCGCGATCATATGGGCGCAACGAAGATTTCAAAGGGCGCCAGTGTACCGAATTCAAATCCCCTTGCACTCGTTCCAGTCGAACGGCTTAACAAATTGTCGGGCATCTTCAACCGTCAGCGGCGGTGCGACCCAGGCACCCTGAACCAGGTGACAGCCGTTTTCTGCCAGCCAGTGATACTGCTCTGCTTTCTCAACACCCTCGGCAATGATCAATATGCCCAACTCACGACAGAGCTGAATTACGCTGCGCGCCACCGCTGTCCCGCGCGGCGAATCGAATAGCCTGGCCACAAACTGGCGATCAATCTTCAACGTATCCAGTTCAAGCGTGTGCAGGAGGGATAGCGAGCATTCACCGACGCCAAAATCATCCATCGCAATACGTACCCCAACGTCACGTAGCGCTTTTAATTGCTTGCGTGAGTGATGAGGGTTTTGCGCTAACGAACCTTCGGTAATTTCAACCTCAAGCTGATGTGGTAAGAGTCCGTAACGGTCGATAGCGCGTTCAAGTTCCGTGGCCAGGTTAGGCATGCTGAACTGCGCTGTGCTCACGCTCACGGCCAGCACTAAATGTTGCGGAAAAATGACGTTCCAGGCTTGGCGCTGCTGCGCAGCCTGCTCAAATATCCAGCTGCCTAGCTGATTGATCAAACGCGTCTCTTCGAGCAGCGGGATAAACAGCCCGGGGGGCACATCGCCAACATCGGGATGTTGCCAACGCAGCAATGCCTCAAAGCCACGCACGCAGCCACTCGCGATAGAGACCTGAGGCTGGTACACCAACAAGAACTCATTCCCCTCAATGGCCTTTCGCACACTGTCTTCGAGCATCAATCGCGAGCGAGGGCGACCGTTCATTTCATGGTCATAAAAACGATATTGCTGACGCCCTGCGCGTTTGGCTTCGTACATGGCAATGTCGGCGGCGCGCAGCAAGCCATCGATATCAGCGCCGCAGTCCGGGTACGTTGCAATACCGATACTGACGCCCAAAGTGATATCCAGACCGTCGATCTGCTGCCGCACAGACACGCGCTCAATCAGTTTTTCGGCGATGATCGCCGCTTGCTCTGGATAATCCAAACCGTCTATCACTGCGGTGAATTCATCTCCGCCCACGCGCGCCAAAATGTCATAAGGGCGCAGACAATCCCGGAGCTGTTCAGCAACCCAGAGCAACACCCGGTCGCCCGCATCGTGACCCAGTGAGTCGTTGACACGCTTGAACCCATCAAGATCCAAGTACAACACCACCAGTGATTTTTCCACACGGTCGGAACGCGCCAACGTGTTTTCAACCGTTTGATAAAATCCGCGGCGGTTAAGTAGCCCTGTGAGCGGGTCGGTCACTGCCTGCTGCTCAAGTTGCTGGCACAAGTCGCGCACCACCGACATATCGAGAATACTCAGCACCATCGACCGATGCTCAGCGGGCAAAGGCGCGCAGGACAAGGCCACCGGTACTTTAGAACCATCAGCCGTGCGCAGTACCGCGTCGTGCATGCGGTACGTATCCGCGTTGCGATAACTGCGATAGAAATCCGATTCCGACCATTGCACAATGTGCGGCTTGCTTAGGTAATCAATCACTTCAGCGCCCTGCAACTCATCGACGGTTGCATTGAGCAATCGACAAATCGCCGGGTTGGCGAAACTGATTACTCCCCCTTCGTCGACAACCAAGATACCTTCGGCAACGTTCGACAGCACTGATGCATTAAAAGCGCGAGCAGCTTCCAGATCGTGGGTGAGGGTTTTCAGGTTTTGACAATGACGCTGATGTTCCAGCAACGCCTGGATTTTCGGCTTAAGCACCTGCGGATCGAAAGGCCTGAACAGATAATCCACAGCGCCACTGGCATAGCCTTTGTGGACAGATTCTTGAGAGTATTCGCTGGCGGTCAGGAAAATAATCGGTGTGAAACGGGTCCGCTGGCTGCCACGCATTAATCGAGCGACCTCGAAACCATCCATGCCCGGCATGTGAACATCGAGTAACACTAGATCGACGTCCATTGTAAGCAGGACATTCAGAGCTTCGGCCCCGGAAGCGGCCGTGACGACATGCCAATCCTGTCGATGCAAGACGGCACGCATGGTGATCAGATTTTCAGGGTAATCATCAACTACCAACAGAACAAAGGTAGCGTCCAACGGCTTTAATTGCAGGCATTCCATGCTGCTTCTCTTCCTATAGCCCTTACGCCAGGGCGTAGGGCGAGGCCAGAATTCTACTAGCGGCTTACTCTAGCCCTGGCAAAACAAAAGCAGAAGCGAGGCACGCATCATCTGGTGGCTAAATGCCGTCCACCCGACTAACGGTAGATGTTTGCACAAGGCCACTACACACCAAATCCGTTTTTTCACAAAAAAAGACCTTAGCTGTTGGACGAAAACATTGAACCCGAGCAGCCCAGCGGTCAATCAAGCGCGAGCGCTCTTTGTACCTCTGGGGTCGGAGGGCGAAGGAGATAAGCGACTTTCTACAACAGGGTTATTAATCACGTAAAGGACCAATAACCTCGAGTAAAACGGCTCATTGCATGGGCCGTTTGTAGCGGTTCACTCATTCAAGCGTAGCGGCCTTGAACTCTTTTTCCGCCGCCGCAAAGCGTGTCAGCATGCCCTCGGTCGGCGCTTTACCCAGCAGACTGAACACCAGGATTGCGACGCTGGCGAAGAGGAAACCCGGAATGATTTCGTACAACCCTAGCAACGCGGATTGCTTCCAGACGACAACCGTAACGGTGCCAACCAGAATGCCCGCGAGCGCGCCATTGCGCGTCATGCCTTTCCACAACACTGAAATCAGCACTACCGGGCCGAATGCAGCGCCGAACCCTGCCCACGCATAACTCACCAGACCCAAAACACGATTGTTCGGGTTCGACGCAATGAAAATCGCGATCACGGCAATTAACAACACCATTGCCCGACCCACCCACACCAGCTCGGAGTCTGATGCGCGCTTGCGGAAGAAAGCCTTGTAGAAGTCTTCAGTCAGCGCACTGGAGCACACCAATAGCTGACAGCTCAACGTGCTCATTACCGCCGCCAGAATGGCCGATAACAGCACACCGGCAATCCATGGGTTGAACAGCAATTTGGCCAGCTCGATGAACACCCGCTCAGGGTTCTCCGTGACCGGCGTGGCAAACTCTGGATGCGCTGAGAAGTAGGCAATCCCAAAGAAGCCCACCGCGACTGTGCCGCTCAGGCACAAAATCATCCAAGTCATGGAAATACGACGTGCCTTGGCAATCGACTTGACCGAATCGGCTGCCATGAACCGCGCCAGGATATGCGGCTGGCCGAAATACCCCAAGCCCCAGCCCAGCAGAGAAATGATGCCGATAAACGACGTATTCTTAAGCATGTCGAAATGGGTTGGGGCTTTCGCTTCGATAGCCAGCAAGGTGGCGTCTATGCCGCCCGTGGCCAGCAACACAATGATCGGTGTAAGGATCAGCGCGAAGATCATCAGAGTGGCCTGCACCGTATCGGTCCAGCTCACAGCGAGGAACCCCCCAACAAAAGTGTAGGCAATCGTTGCAGCAGCACCGGCCCACAAGGCAGTTTGGTAAGACATACCAAATGTACTTTCAAACAGGCGAGCGCCGGCAACAATACCTGAAGCGCAATAAATGGTGAAAAACACCAGAATCACCACGGCCGAAACAATCCGCAGCACCCCACTTTTGTCTTCAAAGCGACTAGTGAAATAATCCGGCAAAGTCAGTGCATCGCCGTTGTGCTCGGTCTGTACGCGAAGGCGGCCGGCGACAAACAGCCAGTTCAGATAAGCACCCATGGCCAGGCCGATGGCGATCCAGCCTTCGGATAGGCCCGACATATAGATAGCGCCTGGCAGCCCCATCAATAGCCATCCGCTCATATCCGATGCACCGGCCGACAAGGCAGTGACTACGGAGCCGAGGCTGCGGCCACCAAGAATATAGTCGGAAAGATTATTCGTAGAGCGATAGGCCATCAGGCCGATTAGAACCATTGCCGCGATGTAGATCACGAAGGTGATCAGAGTGGGATTACTGACAGTCATAAAATGGCGCCCTGGCGTTATTATTTGCACGGCAATCAATCGGTGCGCAACGATCAAAACGTTCCACACGGATGAATAACTAGCCGCACGCTGGACTGAAGTTTCCCCAGGAAAACGTCAGCTGATGTACCGAGAATGAACACGCATCACCTCGAAGGCTGGAATCCTAGTCAACAACGCAAATAGGGTGCAACCCATTTTTCCCATCAAGTTGTACCTGTAAGGTATTTTTAGTTACCTCATGTTTTGCTCCGTTTCAGAGCCTCGCGCTGTAATCAAGGGCTAAAAAGCACCGTTCTAGCGCCCTTAATATGGGGTCAAGCGTTGCAGGGACGGATCAATAATATTTCTGAAAAAAAACGGGTTGCACCGGGTTGCACCAGTAGAATTTCGAGATTAACCTGAGCGTCGGCTATGCCACACGATGGTGGCGATTAGAGGATGAGAAATGGCGACAACCACCTTGGGTGTCAAACTCGATGATGCTACCCGTGAGCGCTTGAAAGCCGCCGCGCAGTCCATTGATCGAACCCCCCACTGGCTGATCAAGCAGGCCATCTTCAACTACCTTGAGAAGCTTGAGGGCGGCGCGACCCTCATGGAGCTCAATGGCCTGACCGGAAAAGAGCCCGACGAACTGGTCGACCATCACGCCGATGTTGCCCATCAGTGCTTCCTGGAATTTGCCGAAAGCATCCTTCCACAATCAGTTCTTCGTGCCGCGATCACTTCCGCTTATCGCCGCCCCGAACCTGAAGTTGTGCCCATGCTGTTAGAACAGGCGCGTCTGCCAGGGGCCATGGCCGAAGCCACCCAGAAGCTTGCGGCGAGCATTGCCGAGAAACTGCGCAATCAAAAAAGTGCTACTGGTCGTGCGGGCATCGTTCAAGGCTTGTTGCAAGAGTTCTCGCTGTCGTCCCAAGAAGGCGTAGCCCTGATGTGCCTGGCCGAAGCGCTGCTGCGCATCCCGGATAAAGGCACTCGCGATGCGCTCATCCGCGACAAGATCAGCACCGGTAATTGGCACCCGCATTTGGGCAATAGCCCGTCGCTGTTCGTCAACGCGGCTACGTGGGGTCTGCTGCTGACCGGGAAACTGGTCGCCACCCACAACGAAGCCGGGTTGACCTCATCCCTGAGCCGCATCATCGGTAAAAGTGGCGAACCCATGATCCGCAAGGGCGTGGACATGGCCATGCGCTTGATGGGCGAACAGTTTGTTACCGGCGAAACCATCGCCGAAGCCTTGGCTAACGCCAGCCGCTTTGAAGCCAAGGGTTTCCGCTACTCTTACGACATGCTCGGTGAAGCAGCGCTGACCGAACGCGATGCGCAGAAATACCTTGCCTCCTACGAGCAGGCCATCCACTCCATTGGCAAAGCGTCCCATGGTCGTGGCATTTATGAAGGCCCAGGCATCTCGATCAAGCTTTCCGCCTTGCACCCCCGTTATAGCCGCGCGCAATACGAACGCGTTATGGACGAGTTGTACCCGAGATTGTTATCGCTGACCCTGCTGGCCAAACACTATGACATTGGCCTGAACATCGACGCCGAAGAAGCTGACCGCCTTGAGCTGTCACTGGAGCTGCTAGAGCGCTTGTGTTTCGAGCCGCAGTTGATTGGCTGGAACGGCATCGGTTTTGTCATTCAGGCGTACCAGAAGCGGTGCCCGTATGTTATCGACTACGTCATTGATCTTGCGCGCCGCAGCCGCCATCGCTTGATGATTCGTCTGGTTAAGGGCGCGTATTGGGACAGCGAAATCAAACGCGCCCAAGTCGATGGACTGGAAGGCTACCCGGTATACACCCGCAAGGTTTACACCGACGTTTCCTACATCGCTTGCGCAAGAAAGCTGCTGTCGGTGCCGGAAGTTATCTATCCTCAATTCGCGACACACAACGCCCATACCCTGGCCGCGATTTACCATATCGCCGGTCAGAATTACTACCCTGGCCAATACGAGTTCCAGTGCCTGCACGGCATGGGCGAACCGCTGTATGAGCAGGTGGTGGGCACAGTGGCCGACGGCAAGTTGAATCGACCGTGCCGGGTCTACGCGCCGGTGGGTACGCACGAAACACTGCTGGCCTATCTCGTCCGCCGTTTGCTCGAGAACGGCGCCAACACCTCGTTCGTCAACCGCATCGCCGACCAGTCTATTTCCATACAGGAATTGGTGGCTGATCCAGTGAACAGCATCGAGCAGATGGCGACGCAGGAAGGCGGCTTCGGCTTGCCGCACCCGCGCATCCCTCTGCCGCGTGATCTTTATGGCCCGGACCGCGCCAACTCCAGCGGTATCGACCTGGCCAACGAACACCGATTGGCATCACTGTCTTCGGCATTGTTGGCCACCGCACATAACGATTGGAAAGCCGGACCAATGCTGGGCAGTCCTGCGAGCGTTGGCATATTTGCTCCCGTGCTGAATCCCTCGGATTTGCGCGACGTCGTTGGCCACGTCCAGGAAGCCAATCTGGAAGACGTCGACAACGCCATTCAAAGTGCTTTAAATGCTGCGCCTATTTGGCAAGCAACCCCGCCTGCAGAACGCGCCGCTATTCTTGAGCGTGCCGCCGATTTGATGGAAGGCGAAATTCAGCCGCTGATGGGCCTACTGGCCCGCGAGGCCGGGAAGACCTTCGCCAATGCCATCGCCGAGGTCCGCGAAGCGGTAGATTTCCTGCGGTATTACGCCGTACAGGCACGCAATGACTTTACCAACGACGCCCACCGCCCGCTGGGTCCGGTGGTTTGTATCAGCCCGTGGAACTTCCCACTGGCTATTTTCAGTGGCCAGGTCGCCGCTGCGTTGGCCGCCGGCAATCCAGTGCTGGCCAAGCCTGCCGAGCAAACGCCGCTCATTGCTGCGCAGGCAGTTCGGCTACTGCTCGAGGCCGGCATTCCGGAAGGCGTCGTGCAATTGCTTCCAGGGCCCGGTGAAACAGTCGGTGCGCGTCTGGTGGGTGATGACCGAGTCAAAGGCGTGATGTTCACCGGTTCAACCGAGGTTGCCCGCCTGCTGCAACGCAATATTGCCGGACGCCTGGATGCACAAGGCCGACCGATCCCGCTGATCGCCGAAACCGGCGGACAAAACGCGATGATCGTTGACTCCTCGGCGCTGACTGAACAAGTGGTCACCGACGTTGTGTCTTCGGCATTTGACAGCGCGGGTCAACGCTGCTCGGCCTTGCGCGTACTCTGCTTGCAGGAAGACTCCGCCGATCGCGTGATCGAAATGCTCAAGGGTGCCATGGCCGAATGCCGTCTCGGCAATCCGGAACGCCTGTCTGTCGACATCGGCCCAGTGATCGACGCCGAAGCCAAGGCCGGTATCGAGAGGCACATTCAGGCCATGCGCGACAAAGGCCGCAACGTTTATCAGTTAGCCATTGCCGACAGTGATGAAATCAAACGTGGCACCTACGTCACGCCGACCTTGATTGAACTGGAAAGCTTCGACGAACTGCAGCGCGAGATCTTCGGTCCGGTGTTGCACGTTGTTCGCTACAAGCGCAAAGAGCTCGACCTGTTAATAGGTCAGATCAACGCGTCCGGTTATGGGTTGACCTTGGGCGTTCACACACGCATCGACGAAACCATCGCCAAAGTCATCGATAACGTCAACGCGGGCAACGTTTACGTAAACCGCAACATTGTGGGCGCGGTAGTCGGCGTTCAGCCCTTCGGCGGTGAAGGTCTGTCTGGCACTGGCCCGAAAGCCGGTGGCCCGCTGTACTTGTATCGTTTGTTATCCACGCGCCCCGTGAACGCCATCGAACAATCCTTCGCCCGTGGCGATGCGCTCAATACACCCAACACCCAAATGCGCGATGCCATGAGCAAACCGCTCAAGGCACTGCAAACCTGGGCCGCCAGCCAACAGCTTGAACCGCTTGGCGCCCTGTGCAATCAGTTCGCAGCACAGTCGCAAAGCGGCATCACTCGGGTGTTGAACGGGCCAACAGGTGAACGCAACAGCTACAGCCTTCTGCCGCGCGAGCATGTGCTGTGCCTGGCCGAAAGCGAAGCTGACTTGTTGACTCAATTGGCAGCCGTTTTGGCAGTCGGTAGCACGGCTGTCTGGCCTGACAGTGAACTGGGCAAAACCCTGCGTACTCGTTTGCCTAAAGACCTACAAGCGCGCATCCAACTGGTAGCAGATTGGAACAAAGACGACGTGGTCATTGATGCGGTTCTGCATCATGGCGACTCGGATCAGCTCCAGACCGTCTGTCAGCAAATCGCCCAACGCGATGGTGCCATCATTGGGGTTCACGGACTGTCCCACGGGGAAACCAATATCGCGCTTGAACGTTTGGTGATTGAGCGAGCGTTGAGTGTGAACACCGCCGCCGCAGGAGGGAATGCGAGCTTAATGACCATTGGCTGATACCTGATGCGCACGAAAAAAGGGGAGCTTCGTCTCCCCTTTTCATGTTTAGCCCCTCCTCCCCTGTCACGAAGCAGCGATTTTTACTAATACAAAGCTTTTACATAGATTTATTTATGTATAAGTTTATCGTGTAAGTATGTACAAGTTGGTATGCACTCACATCAAAGCGCCATCAGCGATGTTGCGTCTTTAGGCCGGGTGACCCTGTCGTGACGAGACTCGATATCGAGAATCGTGCGCGCCGTACGAACTGGACGTTGTACATAAGAAATGAGGCCCCCCCGTGACCCAACCGTATCTCGATGAACACATCATGGAAAGATTGCGGCTGCTGGAATCTGTCGTGGTTCATGCCAAGGACGCGATTCTGATCACCGAGGCCGAACCCGTCGATCTACCAGGACCCCGAATCGTCTACTGCAACGCCGCTTTTACTGCCACCACCGGCTACAGCGAAGCCGAGGTGCTGGGAAAAACACCTCGCATACTTCACTGCGATAACACCAATCGCGAAACCCTGAACCAGATAAGGACAGCCCTTGGAGGATGGCAACCGATCGAAGTCGAGTTGCTGAACAAGCGGCGCGATGGCAGCGAGTTCTGGGTTCAACTGAGTATCGTTCCTGTGGCCAATGAACACGGTTGGTTTACCCACTGGATCTCTGTTCAACGCGATATCAGCGAACGAAAGGAGGCCGAAGAGCTCGCTCATAAAGCACACGTGGTATTGGCCGAAAAAAATGCGTTGGAAATAAGGCTGGTCGAGCGGCAACAGATCGAGCAGGAGTTGTCCTACGCCGCGTCACATGATGCCCTCACCCAGCTAAACAATCGCGCATTCATCATGGCGCGGCTAAGCCAGGTGTTCGAGCGGCGACAACTCAAAGGGCATCCTCACGCCACTATTTTGTTCATGGACCTGGACCGCTTCAAGCTGGTCAACGACAGCCTGGGGCATCGCACTGGAGACCTTCTGCTCTCTGCCGTGGCTCGTCGACTTGAGCAGTGTTTGCGCCCATCTGAAATCCTCTCGAGATTCGGCGGCGATGAGTTCGTTCTTCTGGTCGAGGGCCAATTAACCGACGCTGATGCTGCCGCTCTGGCGATGCGAATCATCGAGCAATTACAGGCACCGCTCCATATCTGTGGGCAGGACATCTTTACCGCCTGCAGCATTGGCATCGTCAGCATCAATAAAAGCCATGAGACACCCGAAGAGCTACTGCGCGATGCCGACGTCGCCATGTATACCGCCAAGTCCAAAGGCGGAGGTCAATACGCACTTTTCGACCATTCAATGCGCGAGAAAGCCATTGAAGCCCTATCGCTACAGAGTGCCCTCAAACAAGCCATCGCTCGCAATGAGTTCGTGCTGCATTACCAACCGATCTACGACCTGCTGACGGGCAATATGAAAGCGGTCGAGGCACTGATTCGCTGGAATAACCCACAGCGCGGTCTGGTGAGACCTGACCTGTTCATCCCCTTCGCCGAAGAAATCGGCGTCATTCAGGAAATTGGCTATTGGGTCATGAGCGAAGCGTGCAGGCAGCTTCAATAATGGAAAAGCAGATACCCGGAAATGGATTTACAACTCAACGTCAATGTCTCCGGACGAGAGCTTAAGTACTCCGGATTCATCGCCCAGCTGGAACAGGTTCTGCACAATACTCACTTCCCTGCCAACCGCCTGCAGATAGAGGTTACCGAGAATATTTTTCTCCAAGAGCCCGAAGCCATCGGTTTGATACTCAAAAAAGTACGTGAATTAGGCGTGCGTGTTGCGCTGGATGATTTCGGCACCGGGTACAGTTCATTGGCTTACATTGATCGTTATCCTATCGACGCGATAAAAATCGACCGCTCATTTGTCTCACGCATGATGACCCATAGCCGGACCCTGGCGATTGTGCAAAGCATCTTGTGGCTGGGTCGAAAACTCGGGTTTGATATCACGGCAGAAGGCATCGAAACCCCAACGCAACTGGAGCGGCTTAAAGAATTGCGCTGCCCTTCGGCGCAAGGTTACCTGCTTGCGTATCCAATGCCGCCGCAACAGCTGGCAGAGTTGTTGGCTGCGCAGCGTTGAAGGTTCAGTTGACCTATAGGAGCGAACGTGTTCGCGAGGCGTTTTGTCAGGCATACCGCGTCAAACCCCTTGGCCAACACGTTGGCTCCCACAGGTGGGTGGATTAGCCACCCACGGCGCCTTTGATTTGGTCCAGCCAACTGGTTTTCTCTTCGGCGGGAAGACTGTCGAACAAGTCTTTGGCCATTTTTGCGACCTTCGCCGTTTTGTGGGCGTTGAGCAGGGCTTTAAGCTCTGGCGTGGTGGCGGTTTCTTCGCTGAGGGTGGGCGGAATCGGCAAGGCGTTAACCAGTTTCAGTACGTCGCCGGTGTCTTGGGTGAAGGCGCGGAGGTTGTCGAGGTTGCTCAGCATGGGCAGGGCCATGCCGGTCAGGGTGTCGAAGGCGCTGATGCCCGGCAGGCCGACTTTGCCTCGAAACACCGGAATCCCAAACGACGGTGCCAACAACCCCACCAGATAACGGGGGTCATGACGCTTGATGCTCAGGCCAATGCTGGCGACCGCGACAGCGACACCTATCACTTGCTCAGTGAACACCAGAGGTGACAGGGCTTTGCTCGACTCGTTGTCGAAGAAAATGCAGCGGTAGCGGAAGTAATCGGTGAATAACTCGCGCTCGCCCAGGGCGGCGTTCATGAACCAGGCACGGGAGTCGTGAACCTGCTCGTCGAAAAAATCGGTCAGGGTCTGCGCTCTATCGCTGAGGATTTCAAAACTGCGGGGGGCGTAGAGCTTGTTGAAGACGATATTGGCCTTTCGGCGCATTCGAATGTATTCCTCGGCTTCGTCCTCTTCGTTGGTCAAGTACACCCAGCCGCCCAGGGTGACGTGGGCGAGGGTGGCAAGGCTAACGGTATCGGCGTCCCACGACAGCCCCCAAAAAGAGGGCACGTAGTCACGGCGAAACTCGTCCATGGCGTTGTCCATTTGCGCTTGGTCAAGGCTGGGTTCGAAGGCTTTGCGCATGTTGAACGTCGTCGGTTTTTCAGCACCGATACGTTGTTCGTAGGCCAGTTTGATCGCCAGCTGTTCCATGGCCAGTTTTCTTTCTGCTCAGCGCTGAGCGCAATCGAGGGCGCTTGCAATGGGGCTCCGACGGAATAGGCTTCCGCATACATATGCTGCAGCGGAATTTGCGACAGTACATCCTGACTTCCCGCTATCGCCTTCCCCTGTTCACCCGGCGCATAACCACCGCCACATCCGAGTGGACGCCGGGGTACAGGTATTCAAACGTTCCATTACGGTAGGTTGACCCGCCGTTCGGATCGTCAGGATTGTCCTTGCGCCGAATCGAATCCAGTGGAAAACAGCCGCGCTGTTCATGAGCCGCGACCAAATGCACGCAGCGCTCCAGAAACTTCTCTGAATCCGGCAAACGCATGGAGTCATCGGCCCAACCCATGTGCCCGGCGGCAAACGGGGCCACGGTATCGAACAGTCCCATGAAGCCAATGCTGATGGGGATTCCGGCGAACAGGTAACAGGTTTCGCCCTCCACTTCGACCTTGGTCAGTGCCTCCAGCCAGTTGGCGAACGCCCGGGCCTCGGCAGCGCCCCGAGAGAAACCATAGATCCACAGGCGCATGCCGATGATGCGCGGGACGGTCTTGCGCACTTGCACGTTTTACCCCTCCATCACCCACATCAATCTTGCTATTCAGCCTCTCGCGTCTGCGCCTAGACTTCAGCCATTCCAAAATAGGTAGGCCGCCATGTCCGAGATGCTTCTGAGTTCACGCAACCTGGCTTTCGAGCTGTATGAAGTGCTGGACGCCGAAGCCTTGACCCAGCGCGAGAGGTTCGCTGAGCACAATCGCGAAACGTTCGATGCTGCGATCGGAACCGCACGGACCATCGCCGAAAAGTTTTTCGCCCCACATAACCGCAAGGGTGACGAAAACGAGCCTCGCTATGAAAACGGCGAAGCGGTGCTGATCCCGGAAGTAAAACCGGCAGTGGATGCGTTTCTTGAAGCTGGCTTTCTGAACGCCGCGCGCAGCTTTGAAGCGGGCGGCATGCAATTGCCCACGCTGTTGTCTCAAGCCTGCTTTGCACACTTTCAGTCGGCTAACGCGGCGTCAACGTCTTACCCGTTCTTGACCATGGGCGCGGCCAACCTGATTGAAAGCTTCGGCAGCGATGAGCAGAAGCAACGCTTTTTGCAGCCCATGATCGACGGGCGCTTTTTTGGCACCATGGCGCTGACCGAGCCCCATGCAGGTTCGTCGCTGTCGGACATTCGTACCCGGGCCGAGCCATCGGCGGACGGCACCTATCGTCTGCGCGGCAACAAGATTTTCATCTCGGGTGGCGACCATCCGCTGTCTGAAAACATCGTGCACATGGTCTTGGCAAAACTGCCGGATGCGCCTTCAGGGGTGAAGGGCATTTCGCTGTTCATCGTGCCTAAATTTTTGGTGAACGATGACGGCAGCTTGGGCAAACGCAATGACGTGCTCTTGGCGGGTCTGTTTCACAAAATGGGCTGGCGCGGCACGACGTCAACGGCGCTTAATTTCGGCGACAACGGCGAATGCATCGGCTACTTAGTGGGCAAACCGCATCAGGGCCTGAGCTATATGTTCCAAATGATGAACGAGGCGCGAATCGGCGTTGGCATGGGCGCTGTAATGCTCGGTTACGCCGGTTATTTGTACTCGTTGGAATATGCCCGCGAACGACCACAGGGGCGCCTGCCCGACAACAAACATCCCGATACCGCACCGGTTTCGATCATTCAACACGCCGACATCAAACGGATGTTGTTGACGCAAAAAGCCTACGTCGAAGGCTCCTTTGACCTTGGCCTCTACGCCGCTCGTTTGTTCGATGACACAACGACCGGCGAAACTGACGAGGTTCGGAAACAGGCTCATGAGTTGCTGGATTTGCTGACACCCATCGTCAAGTCCTGGCCTTCGGAGTTTTGCCTCAAGGCCAATGAGCTGGCAATTCAGATTCTCGGTGGGCATGGTTACACCCGTGAATATCCGGTGGAGCAGTATTACCGCGACAATCGTCTGAACCCGATTCATGAAGGCACTCACGGCATTCAATCGCTGGATTTGCTGGGTCGTAAGCTCGCGCAAAACGGCGGCGCCGGACTCCAGCAGTTGATTCGCTTGATTGCCGATACGACTGCCCGGGCGCAGGTGTACAAGGGATTAACTCCGCTACGCCAGCCGTTGGAACAACTGGTCGCGCGCTTGCAAACGGTAACCATTGGCCTTCTGACCGATCTGAGCGAAGGCAAAATCAACAGCAGCTTGTCTAACTCAGCTTTGTACCTGAAAGTTTTCGGTCACACCGTAATTGGCTGGCGCTGGCTGGAACAAGCAATTCGTGCTGAGGAAGGTTTAACCAAGGGTAACCCAGCTGACGCGAGTTTCTATAAAGGCAAACTACAGGCAGCCCGGTACTTTCTGACATGGGAAATACCGGGCTGCCATCATGAGTTAACGATACTGGAAGCACGCGACGATACGTGCCTGGCTATGCAGGATGACTGGTTTTAGCCCTTAAGACTAAGCGTGGAGCTCATCGTATGGCGACTCACCATTCGTTTGCGCTCCCTGCCAGGATCCGGGTTTTGCGTTTGAAGGGGAAGTAGAAGTCCCGCGCAGCCTCCATACGCTCGGTATAGGCGGCGGAAATAATCACCTCTGGCTTGAGGCTTCGTGCCAACAGATCAAAATAATCCGGCCGCAGCTTCCTGATGACATCAGAAAATAAGCCTGGCCCCGTCAATTCAAAGATCTTGGTCATATAAGGGGCCATTGCCGCTTTCGACCCAACACGCAGCTCTTCCGTTGATCTGTCTATATGGGGCCGCGGCGTCGTGAAAAACACAGGGTCTTCACTGACGAAACGCCCGTGCATTTCCCGCATCAGTTCTTTCAATACCGGATTTCGAGGATGGCTGGCAAAGTGACTCGTGTTGGGTCCGACATAATTAACTGATGGGGCACTGATTTCGTTCCCCATCAACACATCGCAAGGCCCCGCGTCGAGGCTGATCCCTTCAAAAGAACTCACGATGGTGTCGTCGCAATCCATGTAGATTCCGCCGTATTCGTAAATCAATCGATAGCGGAGGACATCGGACGCCGCCGCCAGGTTTTGATAGTCTCCATAGCGGAAATAATTAAACATTGGTGCCAGTTCGCTTTTCAGGAAGTCCGAATAAAAAGCCTCATCTCTCAACCTGGAAATATGAATATTAGGGTGGTTGGTGAAACGCGAAGACAGATCATGAAAGGCCAGATCGCTATCTATATCGATATGGAGGATAAAAGTCAGGTCCGAACTTTTTGCCGCGTTTCTTGAAAGGTTAATTAATAATTTTTCGCCGGGCAGTCTATCACCCATCCAAATGTAGTGAACTTCCCGTGCGATAGGTGTGGTATTGGTGGGTAGTCGTGGCAGTCGCGCAAACGTGTAGATCTGGTGTTCCTTACTTTGAGGAATCTTGTCTTCGAGTTTTCTATACACTTTCGCGTCTACGCTACGCCATTCGCCTTTCGCATCTCTCCAAACGTAGTCACCCGTATTCAACGTCCAGCCGGGTAGCTCCGGATCAGCGTCATAGTAAACCGGCGTCCTTTTACCTTTCAGGTGGATAAAATACTTATCTTCTGCGCTTTCAACTCCATCCATGGGCAGTTCTATTTGAATTTTTGGAATGTCCGGCTGAAAAATGAGCGGCACATCTGGTAGCGGCTGAACGGATGCAATACCTGGATCAAGAGGCGCTAGTGATGATGAACCGTCAAAACTTTCGCCGCCGCGCAATGCTGGCTTCAAATCCACGTCCCATCGACCAAGGCTTAGCTCCTTAACATATGGCCCTGGGAGACCTTCGCTATACGGCGCACGAATACGAAATTGGCTGGCCGCTTCTACCCATTCAACCCGGTAAATCCTGGAATGCAACCGAATGAAATACTCAGTTGTGTTCGCCTGAAAATTGAACGCCTGATAAACCTCATTAGTGCCGTTAGCAGATGACCATGCACCGTTTTTCAGCGGTGGCGAATACTCGAGCGCCTTAAGCTTCAATCGCATTTGCGGTTGCAATGAACGTAGACCTGCAGGTTCAATACCGAAACTACGCTCAGTGTCATCAATGGTTTTATGCCGGGCTTGCTCTGCGAGTCGCGCCTGTTCTTCTCTGGCGGCGAGGCTTGCGGGGGTCTCAGCATCTACGTCTACTGAGTCCCCCCATTTAACAGTAGCGACGTCGATCTTGGCCCCCCACCTAACGGCTTCGGCGCTATCCCTAACCGCTCGCCCAGCTTCCATCACGCTAACAACACCCTCTCCGATAAGAGGCAAAGCGTTTAATACACCAAATTGGATATGCCTAAGCCCTTGCTCTTTTTCAGCCTCATCTCGCCCCTCAACCACTTCGTCGACGCCCAGTCCCACTAACGCGATCGATAACGCGCCGAGAAGTGGAGCAACTTCAGGCGCCACCATAACGACCCCTCCCAAAACCAAAATAGCGTCGGTTATCCCGTGAGCAGACGCAGCTTTCCAATAATCACTTTGGGTATGTATCGATTGCACCGCGTCAGAGCCGAGCCGCTCTTTGAGACGTTCCCGGAAATGGCTAAACGGCCAGAGCGTGATAGCGGCCCCAAACTTGATGGTGGACTGAGGGGGCCAGTAACCCGTGGCTTGGTTCAAAAATTTTGGATAAACCGCCATGCCGGCTAACGCTGCATGCAACCCGCTTAAAAACACTCCATCGCCGTCATCTTCCATTCTGAAATGGCTTTCCAACGCTTTCCTTTTCCGAGGATCCCGGCACTGCCGCCCCAACCAATCCTTGGCCAAGCGCTCCGAATCAAAACCGTGTAATGGAGATGAATTACCGGGAATATAAATAATGACGCGACCCGTTAGTTCGTTTTTGATAGCCAGTATGTCGGTGGCCGTGTAACGGTAAACAATCATCTCGCGAAATGTGGCATTACTAGAAATGGGGGCGTTAACGAATTGATCCCAGGTGAGGCTTTCCCATGTCTGGCCTTCGTCCAGTCCCAAGGCATTCAATAAAAAACTTTTGTCCGCGACCGTTAATTCCCCCGCCGTCGCCTGCGCATAAACGACCTTTAATAACGAACCTTTGATCAGAAGGTTGTAATGGGGCTCATGTTCTTTCCAGAATTGGGCAAGCCTGGCTCTATAGTGAGCCTGAAGATTACAGTCCCACACGTACTGCTTGAATTCGTCTGCTCGAATATAAAGATGGGTGGAAGCGTCATAACGCTGCGGGGTGGTTTTGCGGTAAACAGCTTCATAGGCAACGCAGTCCCAAAGCGGTAGCGGACTCTTCACGAGATTGACTGCATAGCCTCCTGGCCTGTAACCCTCAAGCCTGCTGAGGTGCTCAAAAAATTCGCCACTGCCCTTTTGCTGCCAATTTCGCAGCATCGCTTGGGTTAGCGTCATGGAAAACGCTACGTCTGCGTTGAACGGAGCTTGCCTGCCTGCCGTTTCAATGTAGAGCGTGGCAATGACCATTTCGTCCGGATCAAGAAGAACTCCCCATTTCTGCTGCGCGTAAGTGCGAACTGTTTCCTTCGCGTATTCTTCTGGCGATTCGTACTTGATGTTCAGGCTTTTAAAAACCTCGTCAGCGAGAGCATCCGGAGCGTGTACTTCGTACATAACTTGACATCCTGTCGTTAGTTGGACAGAAACCATAAATAACGCCTGCTGCCTCGATGAGGTAAATACTTATCTCCTCATTAATTTATTGCTCGCGTCTTCAATGCCCGCTGAGCATCACGGCAACGGCTTCGCAGCAGCCCATTACCGGGGATCAAGATACAAAGCTTTGACAGCTCTCCAATTCAACAGGTTAGAATCCCTTGGCACGCGGACTGCATGGCCAGTCCCCGCCTTGCTTTCTCGATTTCGATTTGGAGTACCGCCTTTTGGATGCAAACACCATCAACAGCCTGTTCTTGATCGGCGCGTTGCTGGTGAGTGCAAGTATTCTGGTCAGCTCACTGTCCTCGCGCCTCGGCATCCCGATCCTGGTGATCATCCTCGCAGTCGGGATGACGGCAGGTGTTGATGGTGCCGGCATCGTTTTCGATAATTACCCCACAGCCTATTTAGTCGGCAACCTCGCACTGGCAGTCATCCTGCTCGACGGCGGACTGCGTACCCGTGTCGCCAGTTTCCGAGTGGCGTTATGGCCGGCATTGTCACTTGCCACGGTTGGCGTACTGATCACCACTGCACTGACCGGCATGGTCGCCGCATGGTTGTTTAACCTGAATTTGATTCAAGGCTTGTTGATCGGCGCCATTGTCGGTTCGACCGATGCTGCTGCGGTGTTCTCACTGCTGGGCGGCAAAGGCCTCAATGAGCGCGTAACCGCCAGCCTGGAAATTGAGTCCGGCAGCAACGACCCCATGGCGGTGTTTTTGACCGTGACCCTGATCGACATGCTGCACAGCGGCGAAACCGGTTTGCACTGGAGCCTGCTAGGGCATTTGATTCAAGAGTTCGGCATCGGCGCAATCATTGGTTTGGGCGGCGGATGGATAATGCTGCAACTGGTCAACCGAATTCACCTGGCAACCGGCTTGTATTCAATACTGGTAGTAGCGGGGGGGCTGGTGGTTTTTGCGCTGACCAACGCCATTCACGGCAGCGGCTTTCTCGCGGTGTACCTGTGCGGATTAGTCTTGGGCAATCAGCCAATTCGTAGCCGCCACGGAATTTTGCACATGCTCGACGGCATGGCCTGGCTGGCGCAGATCGGCATGTTTTTGGTGCTGGGCTTGCTGGTCACACCTCATGATTTGCTACCCATCGCGTTGCCTGCACTGGGATTGGCCCTGTGGATGATTCTAGTGGCCAGGCCGCTGTCGGTGCTGGTCGGACTGCTTCCATTCAAAGCGTTTCACACGCGAGAAAAAGCATTTATTGCCTGGGTAGGACTACGCGGCGCGGTGCCGATCATTCTTGCTGTGTTCCCGCTTATGGCCGGCCTTCCTCATGCTCAGCTGTATTTCAACCTGGCGTTCTTTATCGTACTGGTGTCGCTGCTGGTCCAAGGCACGAGCCTGCCATGGATTGCCAAACTGCTAAAAGTTACTGTCCCCCCAGAGCCCGCACCGATTTCCCGCTCTGCGCTGGAAGTGCATGTCACAAGCGAGTGGGAACTGTTCGTTTATCGCCTGGGCGCTGAAAAATGGTGCATCGGCGCAGCGTTGCGTGAACTGAAAATGCCCGAAGGAACTCGAATTGCAGCCCTGTTTCGTGGCCAGCAACTGCTCCATCCGTCGGGTAGTACGAAGTTGGAGGTGGACGATTTACTGTGCGTAATCGGCCATGAACACAATTTATCGGCCTTGGGCAAGTTGTTCAGCCAAGCCCCACAACGCGGCCTCGATCTGCGATTCTTCGGCGACTTCGTTCTCCAGGGAGACGCTCAGCTCGGGGCTGTCGCGGCATTGTACGGATTGAAGCTCGACGGACTGGACGCCAATATGCCGCTTAGCCAATTCATCACTCAAAAGAATCGTGGCGAGCCCGTTGTTGGTGACCAGATCGAGTGGAATGGCACCCTGTGGACTGTCGCAGTCATGGACGGGAACAAGATCCTTAAAGTCGGCGTCAAATTTCCCGAAGGAAGCCGCCCAGGCCCTGGATTGTTCCTTTAAACTCCCCTCTTTCTTCATTCGGTTCGACCGGTATTTATGTTGACCTTGCGACCTTTTTTTACTGCCGCCTTAATTGGACTTTGCCTTTTCATTACCACCGTTCAGGCTGCCGACCCACCCACAAGCGCCGCTGTGCAGCAAAGCTTGGCCAAAATTGCTGACCGTAAATTGGCTGATGCTGATCAAAAAGCCCTGCAGCAAGTCCTGGAGCAGACCCTTTCTTTTATTTCGAGCAAAGAAGACACCGAAAAGCGGCTGAGCGAACTCAAACAGCAATTGAGCCAGGCACCGCGCCAGACCACGGACAATCAGCGTGATTTAGCGCGATTGAAAGTCAGCAAAGTGGTCCCGATTGTTCAGCGTTTCGCGAACCTCAACGTGGCTCAACTTGAACAAATGCTCGCTGAACGCGGCACCCAGCTAGCCGATCTGCAAAAAGCACTCAACGATGCCAACAGTCTGACCATTACTGCACAGACTCGTCCGGAGCGAGCTCAAGGCGAAATCAGCGCCAATCAGACACGCAGTCAGCAAATCAATAACATCCTGAAATCCGGCAAAGACAGCGGCAAAAGTATCAATGCCGATCAACGCGACCAACTCAACGCCGAATTAGCTTCGCTCAATGCGCTCACCCTGCTTCGCCGTCAAGAATTGGCAGGCAACAGTCAATTGCAAGACTTGGGCAACAGCCAGCGAGACTTACTTACCGAGAAGGTCAACCGGCAAGAACAGGACATCCAAGACCTGCAAACGCTAATCAACGACAAGCGTCGTGCTCAATCACAACAGACCGTAACCCAGTTGTCTTTGGAGGCTCAGAAAGCGGGCAGCAGTAGCCTGCTGGCAACCGAGACCGCAACCAACCTCAAGCTGTCCGACTATCTGTTGCGGGGTACCGACCGGCTCAATGAGCTAACACAGCAGAACCTCAAGACCAAGCAGCAACTGGACAGCCTGACTCAAAGCGATCAGGCACTCGACGAGCAAATCAACGTGCTTCGCGGCAGTTTGTTGCTGTCCAAAATTCTCTATAAACAGAAACAAGCCCTGCCGTTGTTAACCCTTGACAGGGGTCTGGCTGACGAAATTGCTGACATCCGTTTGTATCAATTCGAAGTCAACCAACAACGGGAAGTGATGAGCAACCCTGGCGCGTATGTCGAAAAATTACTCGCTACGCAACCGCCTGAAGACGCGACCCCGGCGCTGCGCAAAACCTTGCTCGATCTCGCGGTGACTCGCACCGATTTGCTGGAACGCCTGAACAAAGAATTGAGCTCGCTGCTCAACGAATCCATCACCCTGCAGCTCAATCAAAAGCAACTGGTCGGTACCGCCGTCGGCCTACGCGCAACCCTTGACGAGCAAATGTTCTGGATCCCGAGCAACAAACCACTGGATCTGGACTGGATTGAGGGTATTCCACCGCGCCTCAGCAAACAAATCACCACCCTGCCCTGGGCCTCTAGCGTGAGTGAGCTGACCGATGGTCTGACACAACGCCCCCTGTTATTTTTGCCACTGCTGGTGCTGATCGGGGCTTTGGTGTGGAAACGAAAGGCGCTTTACGAAAAGCTCACTCGATTGCATTCGGATATTGGCCACTTCAAACGCGACAGCCAATGGCATACGCCGCTGGCAATTCTTATCAATATTTTGCTTGCCGTACCGGTAGCACTCGGATTGGCGCTGTGTGGATACGCCTTGCAGATAGACGCACGCGGTCAAAACGTCAATTTGGGCTCGGCATTGCTGCAAATTGCCTTGGCGTGGCTGATGTTTTACACCGCCTATCGCGTCCTGGCGCCAGGTGGGGTTGCCCAACTGCACTTCCGCTGGGAAAAGCCACAGGTTGAATTTCTTCAGGGTTGGATTCGGCGCTTGGGGCTGGTTGTGTTGGCCTTGGTTGCCGTAGTGGCCGTGGCAGAACACCAACCGGCGGCGCTAGCAGATGACGTGCTTGGCATCGCTGTGGTTTTGGCCTGCTATGCCTTGATGACTTGGCTACTAAGTCGCTTGCTGATCCGCAGTCCCACGCAGCATAGCGCCTCATTTTTTCGAAAAATCATCGGCGTGTTGTTCACCGCATTGCCGGTAGCGCTCTTTCTCGCAGTGTGCTTTGGCTATTACTACACCGCACTGAAACTGAGCGATCGATTGATCGACACCCTTTATTTATTGATGTTGTGGCTGGTAATCGAAGCCGCGTTCGTTCGCGGGCTGAGCGTTGCCGCCCGGCGACTGGCTTACCAGCGCGCCCAAAGCAAACGTCTGGCAGCAAGAGAAAACGGCGATGGCGATGTGGTGGAAGAGCCAGCGCTGGACATTGAAAAGGTCAACGATCAATCATTGCGTCTGATTCGGCTAGCGCTGCTTGCTGGCTTTATCGCCGCCCTGTATTGGGTCTGGTCGGACCTGATCAGCGTGTTTTCGTACCTGGACAACATCACGCTATACGAATACACCAGTGGCACGGGCGCCACGATGAGCATGGTACCCCTGAGCCTAGGTGACCTGGTGGGTGCACTGATCATCATCGGCACCACCGCAGTGTTGGCTGGCAACTTGCCCGGACTGCTAGAAGTGCTTGTCCTGTCGCGTTTGAATCTTGCCCAAGGCAGCTCGTACGCCACCACCACGTTGCTGTCATATACCATCGCGGGCATTGGTTTTGTTTCGACATTGTCAGCATTAGGCGTGAGCTGGGACAAGTTGCAATGGTTGGTGGCTGCACTTTCGGTCGGTTTAGGCTTCGGCATGCAGGAAATTTTCGCCAACTTCATCTCTGGCATTATGATTCTGTTCGAGCGCCCGGTTCGTATCGGCGACACCATCACTATTGGCAGCCTGTCGGGAACCGTCAGCAAAATTCGCATCCGTGCCACAACCATCACTGATTTCGACCGCAAAGACATTATCGTCCCGAACAAAACATTCATTACTGGGCAACTGATCAACTGGTCACTGACCGATACCATCACCCGCGTGACGCTCAAAGTAGGCGTCGATTACAGTTCGGATCTGGAACTCGTGCGCACCCTGCTGTTACAGGCCGCCAAAGACAACCCAAGGGTACTGAAAGAACCGGAGCCGCAAGTTTACTTTTTGAACTTTGGCGAGAGCACCCTCGACCACGAATTGCGCATTCACGTACGTGACTTAGGTGACCGCAATCCGGCAGTCGATGAGATTAACCGCTTCATCAATAAAGAGTTCAAAGCCAACAACATCAACATTTCGTTCCGGCAGATGGAGATTCACCTCAAAAATCTGCATGGGCAGGAATACAGGTTGGTGCCCACCGACGAACCGGGCGACGCAGGCAAACCCTCGCTTCCAGCCCCCTCTGCGATCAGCGACGTACCCGAGCCACCAGAGGCTAAGCTCGACTGATGGCTTTAATCCCAGCAGAATGGTCGGACATTCTGCTGGGAGATGGCCCTTGAAAGCCCTCGACGAACTGACCTTCGACAACCGCTTCGCCCGACTGGGGGACGCGTTCTCAACGTCGGTGCTGCCTGAACCCATTGCTGACCCACGGCTAGTCGTGTCAAGCGCGGCGGCCATGGCGTTGCTTGACCTCGATCCGGCCCAAGCCGAACTGCCGGTCTTCGCCGAAATTTTTAGCGGCCATAAACTGTGGGCCACCGCCGAGCCTCGGGCAATGGTGTATTCCGGTCATCAGTTTGGCTCTTACAACCCACGTTTGGGTGACGGCCGCGGCGTGCTGCTGGGCGAGGTCTACAGCGACGCAGGCGAACATTGGGACCTGCACCTCAAAGGCGCCGGGCAAACGCCGTATTCAAGAATGGGTGACGGTCGAGCGGTATTGCGCTCGTCGATTCGCGAATTTCTGGCGTCCGAAGCCCTGCATGCGCTGGGCATTCCCACAAGCCGCGCTTTGTCCGTGATCGGTTCAAGCACGCCCGTTTGGCGTGAAAAGCAGGAGCGCGCGGCCATGGTGTTGCGCCTGGCGCCGAGCCACATTCGTTTCGGCAGTTTCGAATATTTTTTTTATACCAAGCAGCCGGATGAACTCAAGGCGCTGGGCGAGCATGTACTTGCGATGCACTACCCCGAATGCTTGGAGCACGCCGAACCGTATTTGGCGATGTTCCGCCAGATCGTCGAGCGCAACGCCGAGTTGATTGCGAAATGGCAAGCCTACGGTTTTTGCCATGGCGTCATGAACACCGACAATATGTCGATCCTAGGCATCACCTTCGACTTCGGCCCATTTGCTTTTCTCGATGACTTCGATCAGAACTTCATTTGTAACCACTCCGACCATGATGGCCGCTATTCCTTCAGCAATCAGGTGCCCATTGGTCAGTGGAATCTCAGCGCCCTCGCCCAAGCCCTGACGCCGTTCATCAGCGTAGAGGCATTGCGTGAAGCCCTGGCTTTGTTCCTACCGCTGTACCAGGCTCATTACCTTGACCTCATGCGCCGTCGTCTGGGCCTGACCAGCGCTGAAGACGAAGACGCCACATTGATCGAGCGCCTGCTCAAACTGATGCAAACCGGTGGCGTCGACTACACGCTGTTCTTCCGGCGCCTGGGTGATGAATCGGCTGAAGTGGCGTGCAGTCGGCTGCGGAATGACTTCATCGACATTAAAGGTTTTGACGCCTGGGCCAGCGACTACCAAGCGCGAATCGGACGGGAAAACAACGGCAGCGAACTTGAACGCCAAACCCGGATGCACGCCGTCAATCCGCTCTACATCCTGCGCAATTACCTGGCACAAAAGGCCATTGACGCTGCCGAGAACGGTGACTACGAAGAGGTCCGTCGTTTGCACAGTGTCCTGACCAAACCCTTCGAGGCTCAGCCAGGAATGGAAAGCTACGCTGAGCGGCCGCCGGAGTGGGGCAAGCATTTGGAGATCAGTTGTTCGTCGTGACCCCATCTGCGGCGCAGTTCGTTCTGTAGGAGCCAACTTGTTGGCGAAGCGCCTGATCCGGTGACGCGGTATTTCAGCTAAGCCGCCTCGCGAACAAGTTCGCTCTTACAGAATAATGAGTGACTGTAGGAGCTGCCGAAGGCCGCGAAAATTTCGCGATATTATTTATTAGTTGCAATAGATCCGGGCCCAATTTTACTCTGCAGGTCGGTCGCATAGCCCTCAGGAAACTGCGCTTGTTCAATACGCGGTAAGGTTCGGTAATGAGAGAGCATTTCAGCCAGCACTTTGGGGGTCTGCGCGGTTCCGGTTCGGTTGTATTCTTCCATGGCCATGTCGGCAACCTTTTTGCACCATGCCTCCTCAATGTGGTCAGCACAGTAAGAAGCGGCCCGTCGCTCATTCACCGTATACAAGCCACTGTCGTCAAAAGTGATAAGAGCAAGCTGATCCCGTGACAGGCCATCAAAAGGGTTTTTCACTGTCTTGCCCCCTACAGCAGCACTGTTCACGTATTCAGTGGCCTGTTGGGCTCTAGCGATTAATTCAGGATCATTAGAATCGGGGGCTTCACGGTCATGTTGGGCCTTGTGAGAAAAATAGCCCTCACCCGAAAAAGTGTTGGTCAGTGTATTGCCCAACTCGGTGAGCTGTTTTCGACTCAAACGCTCATCCCGTAGTTCAGCGCGCGTTGCGCTATCACTCAGTTGACGGGAAAGTGTTGAAATCGTCGGCAAATTGTAGGCAACGCCATCAATTGCAGTCGGGTCTGCCGCCTTTTGCGGGTTGAGGCGGGCCGTAGTGATGGAGTCGACCACGGTACTGTTTAACATCGGGGCTTGTATATTATTAATCACTGCCACTCCTTAGAGCACCGAACCATAACCTTGTCGAGTGAAAGTGTGGACCCAACAAGGTTATGGAGTTCAATGGGCACGTCTTATTTCATCGTAAACTCGGCCGACCATCCATAATTTGAATAGTTAGTAGCCGTAATAGTCGCGGTGCAGACAGCGCCGCCCCCAGCAATTGCGTTTTTCTTCCACTTCGGAACTTTGACCCCGCCCCGAAGCATCGTGTTGACGAATGTCGTTGTAAACTGACAACTTTTTTGGCCTATCTGGTAACGAACAGTGGCGTAATTTGAATCGGGAGAAAGGCCACTTTGCACCGTGTAGCTGCTGCTACCTCCAGACTTTACAGTGGCTCTAGGTTTGGGCGAAGCATTAGTATGAGTACCCATTTCATTACGACCAGAAGCCGAGTACACAGCGCCTGCTGAACCTTGATTTTTAAAGGTGACCTGTACGGGCGGCCCTGCGTGCGCAAGTGTCGACAGCGCCGAGGCAGCCAACGCCATCGAAAACGCAATAGGCTTAACTATTTTCATGTTGAGATCCCCACCTTAACAATTGCCAAAAAATCGATTTAAAAATATCGAACAGTTCGTCGTTTGGCCGGATAACAATCTCGTCAACTAAATAAGTCATTGGAGATTACGGAGCATTAGCAGTGAGCACTACTCCCCGAACGAGTAGGCCCAAAGAAATAAGAAATACGGAGGTAATACGCTTGTAGATCCCACATCACATAATGAATATCTACGCGTTCCCACCTTGATAACGTCGCTATTGGACTCCAACTCAATCCTATTGGCCAACTATCGGATACCATCATGCCCCACCCTCTAACGATCCCTTGCCCGCACTGCAACGGGCTCAATCGCATTCCTGCCGACCGCGTTGGCGATCAGCCCAAATGTGGGCGTTGCAAGGACCCGGTATTGCTCAGCACGCCCTTTGCGGTGACCCAAGCCACCTACGCCAGCCAGATTAAAGGCGATTTGCCGCTGCTGGTTGATGTGTGGGCCGAGTGGTGTGGGCCGTGTAAGACATTTGCGCCGACCTTCGCGCAAGCAGCAACTCAGCTGTTGGGGCGATGCCGACTGGCGAAGCTGGACAGCGAAACCAATCAGACGTTGTCCGGGCAGTTGAACATTCGTTCAATCCCTACCTTGATCCTGTTTAAAGATGGCCGAGAACTCGCACGTCAAAGCGGCGCCTTCCCGTTGCCGCAACTGCTGGCCTGGTTGAAAAGCCAGGGTACTTGAGCCTTGCACAGGCCCAGTGGCACGCGCTGAGTTTTCCGTAGGGCATTTCCCAAACAGCTTTTTCGCATACTCACCGGCATTTTTCTGCTCTAGCCTTATCGACTCAAATTGAGCAACGGCCGGGAGCAGTCATGACGTATGTCATCAGGGAAGGTGATCGCACAACCACAGACGGATTCGTCATCAGCGCTTCGGGCAAGGTCGTCGTGCAATCGCGCAAGTTAGCGCGGATGGGAGACCTCGTCTGGTGTCCCGGTTGCGAGCGAGTCGGCTTCATCGCCGAAGGAAATCCGACGTGCATTGACCACTATGTGGCCGTCGCGACCCAAGGCCAAGCTGTACAGTGCGGGTGCCCACCGGGCAGTCATCGGCTGCTGGCAAGCGCGGACAGTATTGCCGCAGACATGGACGCGACCATTAGCATCCCGCCTGACTTGGCCGAGGTCGCACGCATGGCTGCAGAACAGCTGTTGAGCGCCATTCAGGCCGGCACGCTCCGCGCACAGTTGTTTTCACCCTTACGGCCACTCGTTGAGCCCTAACGCCTATCAATGCGGCGAAGCGCTCTCCAGCAAGCTATGCAGTTCGACGAATTGCTGAGTCAGCTTGTGTCGAGGATCGAGGTAGATCAGCGGCGTATTGGCTTGATGCGACTCACGCATTTTTACCGAGCTGTTGAGATAGACCGGCAACACTGGCAAACCTTCAGCAATTAACTCATCGAGTATTTGCTGCGGCAGACTGGCTCGAGACTGGAACTGATTGACGATAATGCCTTCAATTTCCAGGCCCTCATTATGGTCTTCCTTCAGTTCTTCAATCTCCTTGAGCAAGCCATATAGCGCCTGGCGAGAAAAGCTGTCGCAATCAAACGGAATCAGGACTCTGTCCGCAGCAATCAACGCTGAAACAGCGTAAAAGTTAAGCGCTGGCGGCGTATCCAGATAGATACGGTCATAGTCCTCATCCAACTCCTCCAGCAGTTTGCGCAGCTTGTTTATTTTATGCTTGGCTTCGAGCTTGGGCTGAAGGTCAGCCAACTCAGCGGTGGCAGTCACTACGTGCAAATTATCGAAAGGCGTTTCGTAGATATCGACCTTGTTTTTCTTGGCGAACGGCCCGGAAGACAAGGTTTGTTTGAAAAAGTCGGCGATCCCCATTGGGATATCGTCGCCGGTCAAACCAGTAAGGTACTGGGTTGAATTGGCTTGGGCATCAAGATCGATCAACAGCGTCCGATACCCTTCAGAGGCGCTGACTGCCGCAAGATTGCAGGCAATGCTGGATTTACCCACGCCACCCTTTTGATTGAACACCACACGCCGCATGCGAAAACTCCTTGGTTCTGAAATGAGTCCAGAATCGCCCGAGTCTATGCAAAGCAGCTCTCTAGGGCGAGTGAATGATCTAAGGACATCAGTAGTGGCACAGAGTGACACCCGTAAAGCGAATTTCCTACAGCACAACGTCAGAACAGAAAGCGAATAAACGTAGGAGAAAGCTGATTTAAATAAACTATCTGTAACAGAATTTGCTACTGATCATCGCCATCGGGATAATGCGCGCCACTCGGCTAAACGTCGCGCCAAGGCTGGCCCCGTTCGGGAAGCTGTACAAGAAGTAGTCCGCAGGGACGGGAAGAGAATCGTGATCACCTTCAACATCGCACAGTGGCGTGCCTGGGCTCCCGGCCTGAAAACGACCGAGGACTGGCAACAGTGGAACATCGGCCAGGCCAATGTCGACATTGGCGACACGGCGCCTGACGTCTCGTTCTTGCCAGCCATGCAGCGCCGACGCCTGAGCCGTCTGGCAAGGATGGCGTTCAGCGTCGGCTGGCCACTGGCCGACGGGCGAGAGCAGCTGCCTCTCGTCTTCGTCTCCCGCCATGGCGAAACCCCGCGCACTTTCGAAATTCTTAGCGAACTGGCTGCCGAGCAACCGCTGTCACCGACTCAGTTCAGCCTATCGGTGCACAACGCGGTGATCGGCCTGTGGTCGATCATGCGTGGCGAAACCAGCGAAATGACCGCATTGGCTGCGGCTGGCGACGGCCTTGAACATGGCGTGATCGAAGCGGGTGCGCTGCTCGCTGAAGGTGCGTCGGCGGTATTGCTCATCATCACCGAAGAACAGCCGCCAGAGGCCTACGTCGCTTGGGTCGACGACGTGCCCTTTCCTTACGCCGTCGGTCTGTTACTGACACCGGGCACAGACTGGCAACTGTCGCTGAGCACCACATGCGAGGCAGAACAGCCGCGCGTGCAGCTACCGCACACCCTGAACCTGCTGCGCACTTTATTGAGCGAGCATTCCTGCTGCCAACATTCATGGAAGAACCGCCTGTGGAACTGGCAACGACAAACTTAAGCAAAAGCCGCGACGCCTATTATTGGCGTCTACTGGCAACCGCCATGAGCTTTGCCCTTTTCGGGATCGTAGGCCTGTGTCTGCAATTATTGATTTTTCCGATCCTCAGGTGCTTGCCGGGCTCGGTAATTAGCCACCGGCGACGTGCTCGACGCACGGTTAGCCGACTGTTCTGGCTGTTTATTCGACTCATGGCCCGAACCGGCGTGTTGACGTATGACGTTCAAGGCGCTGAGCGCCTGGGTCGGCCGGGACAACTAATCATCGCCAACCATCCGTCGCTGATCGACGTGGTATTTTTAATCGGCCTAGTGCCTGACACCAATTGCGTGGTCAAACAAAGTCTGTTTCAAAACCCCTTTACCCGTGGGCCAGTAAATTCCACTCACTACATCAGTAACGACGGCAGCATGGACATGCTTGATGCTGCCGCCGCCGCACTACAAGACGGACAGACACTGATCATTTTCCCGGAAGGCACCCGCACCCAACCCGGACAGGCACCGGCCTTTCATCGCGGTGGTGCCGCAATTGCTCTGCGGGGTGCGAAACTCGTCACCCCGGTCACTATCCAAGTTAACCCCAGCACCCTGACCAAGGCTGAACCCTGGTATCGAATTCCACAACGGCGCTTTCACTTCAGTTTGAAAGTAGGTGCCGATATAGACCCACAAGCCTTTGTTGCGCTTGGCCCGGCACCCGTGGCGTCGCGCAAGCTAAACGACTATTTGCATCAATACTTCATCAAGGAGCTCGCCATAGATGAGCGATCTGCACCTGGAAATTAAGCAACTGATCATCGATGCCCTAGGCCTCGAAGACATCAGCACCCAAGACATCGGCAACGACCAGACTCTGTTCGGTGAAGGTTTGGGGTTGGACTCGGTAGACGCACTGGAACTCGGCCTGGCTATCCAGAAACACTACGGTATCAAGATCGACGCCGACGCCAAGGACACCCGCAACCATTTCATCAGCGTCGACAGCCTAGCGGCGTTCGTCAGCGCCCGACGGGCGGCTTGAGGCATGACCACTCAAGAGCATGTGATGCAAACACGTGAAGACATTTTTGAAACCCTGCGCACTGCGCTGGTTGAACTGTTCGAACTTGAACCCGAGCGTGTCACCCTGGAATCCAACCTGTATCAGGACCTGGAAATCGACAGCATTGACGCTGTTGATCTGATTGATCACATCAAACGCAAAACCGGTAAAAAAATCGCTGCCGAAGAGTTCAAAGCCGTCCGCACCGTCAACGATGTGGTCGAGGCTGTCTATCGCCTGGTTCACCCCGCCGCATGAGTCGGCTGATCGGCCTGGTGCTGTTGCTGGCAGGCATGTTGTACCCGTTCGCCGTTTATTTCGGTCTGGGCCACATCGCGCCGTGGCAGTTCGCCTTGCTGCTGGGTTGCCTGTGGCTGCTCCGGGGGCTGACCGGGGAACGAAAACCGGGAAGCCTGTGGATGGCGGGGGTTGCCATCGGTTTTTGCCTGTTATTGGGTTGGGCCGACAGCCCCGCGCTGTTGAGCTGGTATCCGGTGCTGAGCAGCGCTTTCATGTTGACTTTGTTTGGCGCAAGCCTGATCTATGAGCCGCCAATCGTTGAGCGACTGGCACGCCTGAGCGACCCGCAATTGTCTGACGTCGCCGTTCGCTACACCCGCACAGTGACCAAAGTCTGGTGCCTGTTTTTCCTCGGCAATGGGCTGATTGCGAGCGCATTGACCCTGTGGGCGCCGCTCAGTTGGTGGACGCTGTACAACGGATTGATTTCATACGGGCTGATGGGCCTGTTGTTTGCTGGCGAATGGTTAGTACGCCAGCGCGTAAGAGGCCGCGCATGAACTGGATAACCCTTGAGCGTCAGTTACTCGACGCTTTGCCGGGCCGTGAGCTGACCCGGGCCCCAGCCCTTGATCACGCTCACTTCCGCGAACAAGCGCTGAGCCTTGCTGCCGGGCTTGAAATCCGAGGCATCAAACGATTGGCGGTGCATTTGGAGGATGCGGGCGAATTGGCTGTGGCGCTGTTTGGCGCTTGGCGTGCCGGCGTTAGCGTGTTGATGCCGGCCGACTTGCAAGCGCCAACTCGGGCGCGCTGGTCGAGTGAAGTCGATCTATGGTTAAGCGATCAGGTCGAAGACACCCAGTTAAACGATCTGCGGGCTGAACCGCTGCCGCCTGCTCTGCTGGACCTGGACACCTGCCATCTAAGCCTGTGCACCTCCGGTTCCAGTGGCGAACCGAAGTTGATCAAAAAGTGTTTGCGCCAGTTAGCCAATGAAGTCGAGGCGCTGGAGCAACTGTGGGGCGCAAACCTGGGCAGCGCCTGCATCATCGGCAGCGTCGCCACCCAACATATCTATGGCTTGCTGTTTCGGCTGCTGTGGCCACTGTGTGCCGGTCGCACCTTTGTCCGCCATCAACTGCCCTTCCCTGAAGACTTGCAGCGCGCTAGCCGCCAATACCCGACATTTGCTTGGGTGGCCAGCCCTGCCCTGCTCAAGCGCATGGGCGACAATCTGGACTGGCCGGAACTGAGCGCCGTGCGACGAGTGTTTTCATCCGGGGGCGCGTTGCCGGCCGACGCAGCTCAAATCCTTCATCGACGCTTGGGGCAGTGGCCGACCGAGATTTTCGGCAGCTCAGAAACCGGTGGTATTGCCTGGCGTCAGAGCGATAGCCTGTGGCAAGCCTTTGAGGGCGTGAACCTGAGCCAAAGCAGCGATGGCGCGCTGCGCATTGATTCGCCCTATCTCCCGTCAGGTCACATCGAACAGACCGCCGACGCAGTATGCTTCGCCGCCGACGGCCGTTTCGAACTGCTGGGCCGTTTGGATCGCATCGTCAAGCTCGAAGAAAAGCGTATCTCACTGCCGCTGCTGGAACGCGCATTGGAAACACACGGCTGGGTCAGCGAAGCTCGGCTGGGCGTCGTTCAAGAGAGACGGGCATCGCTGGGGGCGTTATTGGTTCTCAGCCCAAGCGGCCTGCATGCCTTGCGCAATCAAGGCCGACGGTCATTAACCGAGCAACTACGCGAGCATTTACGCCCACATTGCGAAGCGCTCGCCCTGCCCCGTCGCTGGCGGCTGCTGCGCCAATTGCCCTTCAATGCACAAGGCAAACTGGCTCAGGCTGATGTGGACGCCTTACTGCACGCTCCTCGTCCACTAGGGCCCGAGCTGCTCAGTCAACGCCAACTAAACAGCGAATGGCACCTCGAATTGGTCGTCCCACCCGATTTGGCGTATTTCAGCGGGCACTTCCCGCAGATCCCCGTGTTACCCGGCGTGGTGCAAGTGGATTGGGCGATAAGCATGGGCCAACGCCTGCTGGGCCTTCCAACCCGATTTGCAGGCATGGAAGTGTTGAAATTCCAACAACTGGTACGCCCCGGCGATGAGATTTCCCTGACCCTGCGTTTCGATGCCGAACGCAGCAAATTGTATTTCACCTACCGCAACGCCGATGCGGCCTGCTCCAGTGGCCGGATCTTGTTGGAGGCCGCGCATGCATAACCCGTGCGCGGTGATCCCGGTCTATAACCACGAACGGGCGGTGTCTGCTGTCGTGCAGGAGTTGTTAAGCGCTGGTTTACCCTGCGTATTGGTGGATGATGCCAGCAGCCCACGTTGCGCCGCGGTACTACAGACCCTGGCAAAACAACCCAACGTCTATCTGCTGCGCCTGTCCACCAATCGGGGCAAAGGTGGTGCGGTGATGGTCGCATTTCGTGAAGCGGCGCGCTTGGGGTTCAGCCATGCGTTGCAGGTCGATGCCGATGGCCAGCACGACCTGCAGGATGTGGCGCTGTTTCTCGATGCTTCCCGCGCCAATCCGCAGGCGCTGATTTGTGGCTACCCGCGGTACGACGCAAGCGTGCCAAAGGGTCGTTTGTATGCACGCTACCTGACCCACGTCTGGGTCTGGATCAATAGCCTGTCGTTGGAGATTATCGATTCCATGTGTGGCTTTCGGATCTATCCCCTGCCACCGGTACTCAACCTGATGGACTCGGTACAGATCGGTCAGCGTATGGATTTCGACTCGGAAATCCTGGTGCGCCTGTCATGGCGTAATCAGCCTATGCGCTGGCTGCCCGTTCGGGTGCATTACCCCCAAGACGGCGTGTCGCATTTTCGACTGCTCCATGACAATGCGCTGATTTCAAAAATGCACGCCAAACTGTTCATCGGCATGTTGGGTCGGCTGCCGTTGATCCTCTGGCGGCGGTGGCTGCCATGAGCGACACCAAACACCATTGGGCTAATCACCGGGAACGTGGCAGCTTTTTACTGATGAAACTGACCGCCTGGGCCGTGCGTCATGTCGGCCGGAGGGTATTGAGCCCCGTCCTGCACGGGATTGTTTTTTACTTTTTCGTGTTCGGGCACACCGCGCGAAAAAGTGTCTGGCAATACCAGCAACACTTGGCCGACTGGAGCAACCAAGCGTTGCTACGCCCCACCCGCTGGCGCGTGTTCAAACAATTCAGGGCGTTTGCAGACTCGCTGCTGGACAAGCTCGACATATGGAACGGCAGACTTAAAGTCGAGCACATTGAAATCGTCGACCCCGCCTTATTGCGCCAGGATCTACGTGGTAAGCGTGGGCAAATGCTGGTGGGCGCTCACTTGGGTAACCTTGAGGTCTGCCGCGCACTGGCCGAGTTGGGCGAAAAAGTCACCATGAACGTGTTAGTGCACACCAAGCACGCAGAACACTTCAATCGATTGCTGGGAGAAGCAGGCGCGCCCCACCTGCGTTTAATCCAAGTCAGCGAACTTGACCCAGCGATCATGCTCCAACTGAGCCAGCGCTTGGAACGTGGCGAGTGGCTGGCCATCGCGGGTGATCGCGTTGCGCTGCGCGGCGGGCGCAACGTGCAAGTGGATTTCCTCGGCCACCCGGCACTGTTCCCGCAAGGTCCATGGCTGTTGGCCGGATTGTTGAAATGCCCAATTAATCTGATTTTTTGCTTGAAAGGCGCCCACGGCTATCGAGTCATTCTCGAGCCGTTCGCAGAGGCCATTCTATGGCGTCGCAGCGACCGCCAGCAGGTCATCGCCGAACACACTCAGCGCTACGCCGACCGCCTGGGTTTTTACTGCCTTGAGGCGCCACAGCAGTGGTTCAATTTCTATTCCTTTTGGAAAACCCATGACGACCCAAGCGCTTGAATCGGTAACCTTCGGCGAACGGCCGTTGCAGATCGAAGATGTCCTGGCACTGGCCAAGCGCCAAGCGCCAACCCGCTTGCAAAATGACGCTGCCTTTCGCCAGCGAATAGCCAAAGGCGCGCAATTTCTTGATTCCCTATTAAGCAAGGAAGGCGTGATCTATGGTGTAACCACCGGCTATGGCGATTCGTGCGTAGTGGCAGTTCCACTGCATCACGTTGAGGCGCTACCGCGCCATTTGTACACATTCCACGGCTGTGGCTTGGGCAAGATGCTTGACGCACAAACCACCCGTGCCGTGCTGGCCGCGCGTTTACAGTCCTTGTGCCAAGGGGTTTCCGGGGTCCGGGTCGAATTACTTGAACGCCTGCAAGCGTTTCTCGACCAAGACGTTCTGCCGCTGATCCCGGAGGAAGGTTCAGTGGGCGCCAGCGGCGACTTGACCCCTCTGTCCTACGTCGCCGCCACGTTGTGCGGTGAACGGGAAGTGATGTTCCGTGGCGAACGCCGTGAAGCCAGCGACGTGCATCGTCAGTTGGGCTGGGATCCCTTGGTGCTGCGGCCCAAAGAAGCCTTGGCGCTGATGAATGGCACGGCGGTGATGACCGGCATTGCCTGCCTCGCGTTCGCCCGGGCCGACTATTTGCTGCAACTGGCGACTCGCATCACAGCAATGAACGTGGTTGCGCTGGAAGGAAACCCTGAGCATTTCGATGAGCGCCTTTTTGCCGCCAAGCCACACCCTGGCCAAATGCAAGTTGCCGCCTGGTTGCGCCGGGACTTGGCCATTGATGCGCCGACCGCGCCGCTGCACCGCTTGCAAGATAGGTACTCATTGCGTTGCGCGCCGCATGTATTGGGGGTATTGGCCGATAGCCTGAATTGGTTGCGCTCGTTCATTGAAATCGAACTGAACAGCGCCAACGACAACCCGATCATCGACGCCGAAGACGAACGCGTGCTGCACGGCGGACACTTCTATGGCGGCCACATCGCGTTCGCCATGGACAGCCTGAAAACGCTGGTCGCCAACGTCGCCGATCTGTTGGACCGGCAATTGGCGCTGTTGGTGGACATGCGTTACAACCATGGACTGCCGAGTAACCTGTCAGGCGCCAGCGCTGAACGGGCGATGCTTAATCACGGGTTCAAAGCGGTGCAAATCGGTACCAGTGCCTGGACCGCCGAAGCGTTGAAAAATACGATGCCGGCCAGCGTGTTCTCGCGTTCCACCGAATGCCACAACCAAGACAAAGTGAGCATGGGCACCATCGCTGCCCGCGACGCGATTCGGGTGCTGGAGCTGACCGAACAGGTCGCGGCTGCCACCTTGATTGCTGCGAACCAAGGCCTATGGCTGCGCAGTCAGGCAGCAGACGCACGGCCACTGCCGCCTGCACTTGCGACAATGCATCAGCAGTTGCAGGAAGACTTTGCGCCGGTGATCGAAGACCGCGCGCTTGAGAGTGAGTTACGCCTGTGCCTCAAGCGAATCGCCGATCGCCATTGGAGGCTGCATGCGCAGTAATGGCCCTATTTACGCAGACACTGAAGTAGTGGTGCCCTTTTTCGATATCGATATGATGAACGTCGTCTGGCATGGCCATTACATCAAATACCTTGAAGTCGCCCGCTGCGCACTGCTCGACCAACTCGGCCACAACTACATGCAGATGCTGGAATCCGGTTATGCCTGGCCAGTGATCGACCTGCAACTGCGCTACGTGCGCGGCGCGGTGTTCGGTCAACGACTGAATGTTCGGGCCAACCTGATCGAATGGGAGAACCGCCTGAAGATCAATTACCTGATCTCCGACGCCCTCACCGGTGAGCGCCTGACCCGCGCCACCACAGTTCAAGTGGCCGTTGAGGTTGCCAGCCGCGAGATGCAACTGGCCTCGCCCAAGGTGTTTATCGATGCGGTACTGAGAGCGCTGCCATGACGGTTGTTTTAAAAATACTCTGCGCCGCAGCGCTGGTTTGCCTGTCATCGGTCGCTAATGCTTTCGACCTGCAGCAGCTCAGCGCGCAGTTGGGCAAACCTTCGATCATTCACGGCGATTTCATTCAGGAAAAACACCTGCGTGCCCTGCCGCACCCCTTGACCAGCAAAGGCAAATTCGTCCTGGCTAAAGACTTTGGCCTGCTCTGGCTACTGGCGACGCCGCTGAAACAGGATTATCGAATCAACACTGCCGGTATTGCCCGACGCGATGCCCACGGCTGGCAATTGTTGCCAAATAAAAACGCCGGAGCGGAACAGAACCGCTTATTTCTAGCGGTGCTGCAAGGCGACAGCAGCGGCCTACAACGCGATTTCGACTTGCAGTTGAAGGGTGACGCCCAGGCATGGCAGCTGACCTTGATCCCGCGCTCACTGCTACTGCAGCAGGTGTTCAAGCAAATAAATATCGACGGCGGCGCACTGGTGCAACGTATTGAACTGCTGGAAACCCAAGGCGACAGCACGTTACTGCAGATGGTCAACAGCACGGGCACAGAGCCGTTGAGCGACACGGAGCACCACGACTTTGTTGACTAGTCGCGGCCCGATAAAACATAGCTCGATGGAATACTGGCTGCCGCGCTTATTCCTGCTCGGCTTGCTGGCGGTGCTAGCACTCGCAGGCTGGCAATGGCGCGACGGTCCTCCGCTGTCGGCCAACTTGATGGAGCTGGTTCCCGGCTCGACCCCGGACACCTTGGAACTGCGTGCGCAAGAGCGCATGCAAGAGCCACTCAACCGCGAAATGCTGGTGCTGGTGGGCCACACCGACCGCCAACAGGCAATCGATCTCGCTCACAAACTCGGCGAACAATGGCAGGCCAGTGGTCTGTTCGAAAAGGTCCAGTGGAACCTGCAGGCGGACTTGCCGGGCCTACGCCAACAATTGCTGCAAGGGCGATTGGCGATGCTGGCGCCGGCTGATCGCAGTCAGTTGATCGAACAACCTCAAGCGTTTATTCAGCAACGTGTGGAAAGCCTGTTTGACCCGTTCACAGGTTTCAGCCTGGTCGCAAGTCAGGATGACTGGCTGGGTCTGACTGGACGTATTCAAAACAGCCAGCCACAACAGGGTTCGGTACAGCTCGACGTCGGCAGCGGTGCGTTGATCGCCACGGCAGCCGGCAAAAGCTGGGTGTTGCTGCGCGCACGAACCAAGGGCAATGCGTTCGACATGCACTTACCGATGAAGGTCGCGGACTTGCTCAGCGCTGCACGTTTGCAGGCCCATCAAGCCGATGCGCAATTGCTCGCTGCCAGCGGCCTGCTGTATGCCGCTAATGGACAGCGTCAGGCCACTCGTGAAATCACTTGGGTAGGCGGCGGTGCAACGCTTGGAATTCTGTTGCTGCTTTTATTGGTGTTCCGTCGTTGGCGAGTGCTGCTGGCATTCGTGCCGGTGGCGGTCGGCATGCTGTTCGGCGCGGTGGCCTGTGTCGCGCTGTTCGGTCATATGCACGTCATGACGCTGGTGTTGGGTTCAAGCCTGATCGGCGTGGCGGTGGATTACCCGCTGCACTCGCTGTCGAAAAGCTGGAGCATGAAACCCTGGCGCAGTTGGGGCGCGCTGCGCCTTACACTAAGCGGCCTGAGCCTGAGTTTAGCCACCAGTTGCATCGGTTATCTGGCCTTGGCCTGGACACCGTTTCCGGCACTTACGCAAATTGCAGTGTTCTCGGCAGCCGGTCTGGTAGGCGCTTATTTGACCGCCGTGTGCCTGTTACCAGCAATGCTCAATAACCTGGAACTGCGCCCTGCCCGATGGCCGTTACTTATCGCCGAGCGCTTGATGAGCTGGCGTGAAGCCTTGCTCCTCCGCGTTGGCACACCCGTGCTATTAACCCTGTTGCTGATGTTTTGTGCCGCAGGGTTGTGGCAACTGACCACTAAAAATGACATCCGCCAATGGGTCGGTGCACCGCCGCAGTTGCAGGCCGAAGCGCAGGCCATCGCGCGCATCACCGGCTATCAACCCACCAGTCAATTCTATTTGGTGCGTGCAGCCAACCAACAGCAATTGCTAGAACGTCAAGCCGAGTTAAGCAAGCGCCTCGATCAACTGGTCAGCTTGGACAAGTTGCAGGGTTACTTGGCGCTGAACCAGCTGCTGAGCTCGCCTTTTGAACAACATCGAGTGCGGAATGCGTTAGGTAAACTGCCTTTGTTTTGGCAGCCGCTGATAGACGTCGGTGTTCCCGAAGCCAACTTGCAAGCAGAACTGACCCGGTTGCAGATGCTGCCGGACCAAGACATCGACGCTGCGCTGGCCGGACCACTCGGCGAACCTTGGCGCACGTTATGGCTAGGTTCGACCGCCGATGGCGTTGCAGGCATGGTCAGCCTGCGAGGCTTAAACGATGCCAACTTGTTACGCGTACAGACGCTGGACATCGAAGGCGTACAGTTGGTTGATCGTCTCGGCGACTTGAACAACGTTTTTGCCGCCACACAAATCAGTGCAGCGGAGTTGAAATTGCTGTCCTGCGCGTTGATCGTACTGCTGCTGATTCTGCCGTTTGGTCTCAAAGGAGCTTTGCGGATCATCGCGCTTCCGCTGCTGGCGGCGCTGTGCAGTTTGGCGAGTCTCGGCTGGATGGGTCAGCCGCTGACTCTGTTCAGCGTGTTCGGGCTGTTGTTGGTCACCGCCATCAGTGTCGATTACGCCATTTTGATGCGCGAGCAGATCGGCGGGGCAGCGGTAAGTTTGCTCGGAACCTTGCTGGCGGCGGTCACCACGTGGCTGTCATTTGGTTTGCTGGCGATTTCCAGTACGCCTGCGGTGAGCAATTTCGGTCTGTCGGTCAGCCTCGGCCTGGCCTTCAGCTTCATGCTCGCGCCGTGGGCCGGGCGTCCAGCGGATACCCAGACTGTTAATGAGCCCGCCATATGATGATCGTGCGGCTGTTTGCACTGGCGGGCATGAACCGAACTTTTATCAAGATTGCCGAACAGGTAAGGGAGCCTCTGTGCCAATAGCTGAAATGGAGCGACGCCAGATTGTGGTCATCGGGGCGGGGCCTTCCGGTGCAATTGCCGCTGCACTGCTCAAACGCCAAGGTCACGACGTACTGATCATAGAGCGTCAGCTTTTTCCGCGTTTTTCCATCGGTGAAAGCCTGCTTTCGCATTGCCTGGATTTCGTCGAAGAAGCCGGCATGCTCGACGCGGTAAACGCGGCCGGGTTTCAAATCAAGAACGGCGCGGCTTTTGCCTGGGGAGATCGTTACTCTCATTTCGACTTTGGCGACACGTTCAGCAACGGCAAACCGACCACCTTTCAGGTAGAGCGCGCCAGCTTCGACAAGCTACTTGCCGATCAGGCTGCGCTGCAAGGGGTGGAAATCCGTTATCAGGAAGAAATCATTGCGGTCGATTTCGACGCAGTAAAACCCACCCTTCGTGCGCGCCGTGAAGATGGCCGCGTGTACAGCATAGAAGCAGATTTCGTTCTCGATGCCAGCGGTTATGGCCGCGTTTTGCCGCGTTTACTGGACCTCGAAGCACCGTCGAGCTTTCCGGTTCGCCACGCGGTGTTCACCCACATCGAAGACCGTATAGATGACCCACATTTCGACCGTCAGAAGATTCTTATCACCACCCATCCCGAACATCGCGATCTGTGGTTTTGGCTGATCCCCTTCAGCAACGGCCGCTGCTCACTGGGCGTGGTCGGGGCGGTCGAAAAGATCAAAGATAAACCCGCAGACTTCGATGCGTGCCTACGAGCGTTCATCGCCGAAGCGCCAGTGTTGGAAACACTGCTGCACGCCGCCGTGTGGGATACCCCGGCACGGACCATCGCAGGCTACTCCGCTAACGTGAAATCCCTGCATGGCAAGGGCTTCGCGTTGCTGGGCAATGCCGCTGAATTTCTCGACCCGGTGTTCTCGTCGGGCGCCACCATCGCCATGCGCTCCGCGAGCATGGCCGCCGCCGTATTGAATCGTCAGTTGCAGGGCGAAACCGTCGACTGGGAAAGCGAATTCGCTGTGCCGCTCAAGCGCGGTGTCGACACCTTCCGCGCCTACGTGGAAGGTTGGTATGACGGCAGCTTTCAAGACGTCATTTTCCATCCCGGCAGCTCTCATGAGATTCGACGCATGATCAGTTCGATTCTCGCGGGTTATGCCTGGGACGAACGCAACCCGTTTGTCAGCGAACCCAAGCGCCGTTTGCGCATGATCGCTGAAATTTGCGCGAGCACTGCCCAATGAGCACCGATTACTTAAGCGAAACCTACGTCGAGGAAACCCGTTTCGGCTTGTGGTTTCTACGCAGCCACACGTGGCAGCATCATGTGTTGCGCGTCGCAATCAATGACCTGCAGCGTCTGTTCAATGACTCTGGCACGCCCCCACCCGCCGACCCGGTGTTGCTTGATGTGGGTTGTGGTCAGGGCAAATCGTTTCTGCGCTTGAAACAAGTGTTCGCCCCGGCTCGCCTACTGGCCGTGGACGCCGATCCGAAAAGCCTGACCCTCAGCCGGACCGAAGCGCGCAAGCAGGGTATTAGCGTCGAGCTGACTGGCAGTGATTGCGCGCAACTGCCGATGCCGGACGCCAGCGTTGACCTGCTGTTTTGCCATCAGACGTTTCACCATTTGGTGGAACAGGAAAAAGCCCTCGCCGAATTTTATCGGGTGCTGAAACCGGGTGGTTATCTGCTGTTCGCTGAATCGACCAAGTCTTACATCGATACCTGGGTCATCCGTTGGCTTTTTCGCCATCCCATGCAGGTACAAAAAAGCGCGGCGCAATACCTGGACATGCTACGCGGCCAAGGATTTGAGTTCGGCCCGCAAAACGTTTCATACCCGTACCTGTGGTGGAGTCGCGCCAAGGATTTCGGTTTGTTAGAACGTTTCGGCCTTAAGCGTCCTCCACCCTTTGGCCAGCGTGATGAAACGCTGGTCAACGTGGTGGCGCGCAAACCCATGCAAGGCGCTGCCGGATGATCCGTCGTCTGCTGCTCAGTGTTGGCCTTCTGCTGCTGTGTGCCTGCGCCAGCCATGCGCCACTGCCTGAGCACTCCCCACAACTGGCGCTGCCGATGCAGCTGCATATTTTGCGCGAACAGGCTGAGCAGCGTCAGGACTGGTTATTGGTGATCCAACAGGAAAGCGGCGGCTTGCGTTGGTCGTTGATCGACCCATTGGGGATTCCCGTGGCGCGCCAACGCCTGATTAACGGTAAGTGGCAGGCCGATGGTTTGTTGCCGCCCAACCCTCAAGCCCGCGAACTGTTTGCTGCATTGCTGTTCGCCCTGACGCCTGCCGCCGAACTGCGTACTAACTATCCGCAAGCGCGAACTAAAGACGGGCAGCGCGACCTTGGCAGCCGTTGGCACGTCGAGTACCGCCGACCCGATGTGTTCGAGATGCGGATGGATCCAAGGTTGGTATATCACGTCAGCCCATTGGATGACGAGGTCAGCCCATGACGGCATACCTCAATGCGATGGGGGTTATCTGCGCGCTTGGCAATAACAAGCCCGACGTTGCGCGCACTCTATTTTCGGGGGATTGTTCGGGCATGCTTGACGACAGTAGCCGGGGGACTGGGCGCTCTTTCCCAATCGGGGCTGTTCAGGGGGAGCTGCCATCTATTCCCAACGAATTGGCCGAGCACAGCAGCCGCAACAATCAACTGTTGTTGGCGGCTGCACTGCAAATCGAAGACGAAATCCGGCAGGCGATCAAACAGTTCGGCCCATCACGGGTTGGCGTAGTTCTCGGCACCAGTACCTCGGGTATCGATGAAGCAAGCCGTGGCCTCGCCTCCTATCTGCGGGATCAGAAATTTCCCGCCGATTATGACTATCAGCAACAAGAGCTGAGCGCACCCTCGAACTTTCTCGCGGCGTGGCTGGACCTCAGCGGTCCCGCCTATGTGATTTCTACGGCCTGCACATCCAGCGCCAGAGCCTTACTCAGTGCCCGGCGCTTGCTCGACATGGGCTTGTGCGATGCGGTGTTGTGCGGCGGCGTCGACAGTTTGTGCCAGCTGACACTCTGTGGGTTTTCCGCGCTGGAAGCGATCTCGGCACAACGCTGCAATCCGTTTTCAAGCAACCGCAATGGGATCAATATCGGGGAAGCCGCCGTGCTGTTTTTGATGACTCGCCAAGCCAGCGACACCCACTCGATTGCTCTGCTAGGTGCGGGCGCCACGTCGGACGCGCACCATATTTCCGCGCCAGAACCCAGCGGTCGAGGCGCACGCGAAGCCATGCATAAAGCGCTGACCAACGCCGGGTTGACGGTCGAGAACATTGATTACCTGAACCTGCATGGCACTGCGACGCTACACAATGATGCTATGGAAAGCTTCGCGATGGACGCGGTTTTCCCGCAAGGCGTGCCCTGCTCTTCAACTAAACCGTTGAGCGGCCATACCCTCGGTGCCGCCGGGGCACTGGAAGCTGCGTTTTGCTGGTTGTGCCTGGCCCCTGAAAATAGCGAAAACGCGCTGCCCCCGCACATATGGGACGGTCAGGCAGACCCACAGTTGCCTGCGTTGCAGTGGGTCGAATCAGGGCAGCGCCTGACGCCTACTCGCCCACGCCACTTGATGAGCAATTCCTACGCTTTCGGTGGCAACAACATCAGCCTGATTATTGGAGACGCCCCATGATCGACTGGCCAATTGCCGAACTGCTGCCCCACTCGGGGAACATGATCCTGATCGATCAAGTGCTGTCGTTCGACGATGAGCAAATCCGCACCCAGTTGACGGTGCGCCCCAGTGGATTGTTCAACCGCGTCGATGGCAGCCTTCCGGCGTGGGTTGGCGTTGAGCTCATGGCGCAGAGCGTGGCCGCGTTCGCCGGCTGTCGAGCTCGGCAACAAGGCAATCCGGTGCAGTTGGGGTTTCTGCTGGGAACACGCAAGTTTGAATGCAACGTCGAACACTTTCCCGTCCGCACTGAATTGACGATCCACGCCCTGCGCTCTTTGCAGGATGACAATGGCATGGCGGTATTTGAATGCCATCTGACGGGCCTCGGCATTCACGCCACGGCGCGCCTCAACGTGTACTGCCCGCCTCAAGCCGCCGCCTATCTTGCCGAAGGACTTCCCGCATGACTGAATCGATACTGGTCACCGGCTCTAGCCGTGGAATCGGCCGCGCCATTGCCCTGCGTCTGGCTCAAGCCGGGTATGACCTTATTCTGCATTGCCGCAACGGTCGAACTGAAGCTGAAGCGGTGCAGGTTGAGATCCAGGCCATGGGGCGCTCCGCACGCATCCTGCAATTCGACGTCGCCGACCGAGCGGCCTCCAAAGCTGTTTTAGAAGCCGACGTGGAGACCTACGGCGCGTATTACGGGGTAGTCTGCAACGCCGGCTTGACTCGAGACGGTGCGTTTCCGGCACTGACCGATGAAGACTGGGACATAGTAATGCGTACCAATCTCGATGGTTTTTACAACGTGCTGCATCCAGTGATGATGCCGATGATTAGGCGTCGCGCTGCCGGACGTATCGTCTGCATCACCTCGGTGTCGGGGATGATCGGCAACCGTGGCCAGGTCAACTACAGCGCGTCGAAAGCAGGGATCATTGGCGCGGCTAAAGCACTGGCCATCGAACTGGGCAAACGCAAGATCACCGTCAACTGCGTCGCACCCGGCTTGATCGATACTGCGATGCTAGACGAGCACGTGCCGGTGGAGGAGTTGATAAAGATGATCCCGGCACAACGCATGGGCACCCCCGAAGAGGTCGCCGGTGCTGTGAATTTTCTGATGTCGGCTGAAGCGTCTTACATCACCCGCCAGGTATTGGCAGTCAACGGAGGCCTGTGCTGATGAAACGCGTCGTCGTTACCGGCATGGCCGGCATTACCTCGCTAGGCAGTGATTGGGCGAGTATCGAGGCCAATTTCATCGCCAATCGCAGCGGCATTCGGCGGATGGATGAGTGGAACCGCTTCACTGAGCTCAACACTCGACTCGCGGGGCCCATCGATGATTTCGCCGTGCCCAAACACTGGAACCGTAAGCAACTACGCAGCATGGGCCGAGTCTCGCGGCTGGCCGTGGGTGCCGCCGAACAAGCGTTGCTGGACGCCGGGTTGTTGGGCGACGCGATCATTCGGGACGGGCGGATGGGCGTGGCCTGCGGCTCGTCCACCGGCAGCACCGACGAAATCAAAGCCTTTGGCAACATGTTGCTCAATTCCGTGGCCGAAGGGCTGAACGCCAACTCATATGTGCGGATGATGCCCCACACCACCGCAGCGAATATCAGCATTTTTTTCGGCCTGACCGGGCGCTTGATTCCTACCTCCAGCGCCTGCACCAGCGGCAGCCAGGGGATAGGTTATGCCTATGAATCGATCAAATTCGGGCGCCTGCCATTGATGCTCGCCGGCGGCGCTGAAGAGTTATGCCCAACCGAGGCCATGGTGTTTGATGCGCTGTACGCCACCAGCCTGAAAAATGATGCCCCGCACACTACACCACGCCCCTACGACAGCGGTCGCGATGGCTTAGTGATTGGTGAGGGCGGCGGCATGCTGGTGCTCGAAGAGCTGGAACATGCCTTGGCCCGCGGTGCGCACATCCATGCGGAGATCGTGGGCTTTGGCAGCAACGCTGACGGCGCTCACTCCACCCGCCCGGAGCAAGTCACCATGCGCCGCGCCATGGAGTTGGCCCTGGAAGACGCCGGCCTGACGCCCGATGCCATCGGTTACGTAAACGGTCACGGCACCGCCACGGAACAAGGCGACATGGCCGAAACCCTGGCCACTAGTAGCCTGTTTGGCGCGCGGATGCCCATCAGTTCGCAAAAAAGTTTCTTGGGGCACACCTTAGGCGCCTGTGGTGCGTTGGAATCATGGTTCTGTATCGAAATGATGAACCGCGACCGTTATGTCCACACCCTCAACCTCGACGTTATCGACCCCCAGTGCGGCGAACTGGATTACCTACGCGGTGAGATGCGTCAAATGAGTAATCAATACGTGATGAACAATAATTTTGCTTTTGGCGGGGTGAATACATCGCTGATTTTCAAACGTTGGGCGTGAGTTGACACAGAGCAGCGTTAGCCTTGGACTACTGACCGCTGCGTTAACAACTCAACAAACGCCTTGGCCATCGGCGAATTTTGCTCTTTACGCTGTACCAGCCACACCGCCGTGTTAGCGCCTTCGTCCAGCACCGTCCGATAGACAACGCTGTCAATTCGCATGCGCTGATAAGACGCCGGCAACACGGTTACGCCCAATCCCGCTGCGACCAATCCGATAATGGTCATCGGTTCACCCGCCTCTTGTGTAATCAACGGACTAAATCCGGCTTGTCGTGCCAGGCTCATTAACTGCGTATACAAACCGCTGCCGTAGGTGCGAGGAAAAAAAACAAAGGGTTCAGCAGCCAAGGCCGAGAGGTACAGGCCTTTTTCGCTACCCGCCGCCAGTGGGTGATCGGCACGAATAATGGCTACCAACGGCTCACGGAACAACTCGACGGCGACCAATGAGTCGGGCAACGGCAACGGTCGCATGATCCCGACATGCACCGAGTTTTCCACCAATGCTTGCGCGGTTTCCATGCTACTCATTTCCTGCAGTGCCAAATGGACGGCTGGAAAGTCCTGACGAAACGCGAAGATAGCTTGGGGGATGCTGGAGTTGAACGGTGCCGACGCCGTGAATCCAATTTTCAGTTCGCCCAGCTGCCCCAACTGCGCACGACGTGCTACATCGGCGGCTTTGCCTACCTGAGCCAAGACCAAACGCGCCTCATCAAGAAATAACCGGCCGACTTCGCTTAACTCAACCCGTCTATTGGTCCGATCAAATAATCGCGCGCCCACCTCTTTTTCCAGTACCTGAATTTGCTGACTTAGGGGAGGTTGCGAAATACCCAATGCCAGCGCGGCCCTGCCGAAATGAAGCTCTTCAGCTACCGCGATAAAATACCGCAGATGACGTAACTCCATATTTCCCCATTAAGTCTTTTTAAATATCAAATAGGTCGAACAATATATTGGAAAGAATAATTAGCGAACTATATTCTTTTCAGATTGTTCGCCGCCACGTTCATCGAGGTTCATATTGAAAACTGCTGTTGCCCCAGCCCCCACGCACGTCAGCGATGGTGTCGATACGCTGGCAGATGTCTATATCGAAAAAGGCACCCCGTTATTCTTGCGCACGGTGCTGGCATTATTCTCCGGTGGTTTTGCGACGTTTACGCTGCTGTATTGTGTACAGCCGTTAATGCCGGTGCTGTCCCACGAATACTCAATTAATGCAGCGCAAAGCAGCCTTATATTGTCGGTCGCTACCGGCATGCTCGCATTTGGCCTGCTAATTACCGGGCCGATTTCGGATCGACTCGGGCGAAAACCAGTGATGGTAACGGCGCTGTTTTGCGCCGCGCTATTCACTTTACTCGGCGCGTTGATGCCGACATGGGAAGGTATTCTGTTAATGCGCGCGCTGGTTGGTCTGTCGCTCAGCGGTTTGGCGGCCGTGGCAATGACCTACCTGAGCGAAGAAATACACCCGCAACACATTGGCTTGGCGATGGGGCTTTATATAGGCGGCAACGCCATCGGCGGCATGAGTGGTCGGGTGATCACCGGGGTATTGGTAGATTACGTTAGCTGGCATACCGCAATGCTTTTCATCGGCGGCTTGGCGTTGATCGCCGCCGGGGTGTTTTGGAAGATACTTCCGGAGTCACGCAACTTCCGCCCGCGCTCAATGCACCCCCTTAGCCTGCTTGACGGTTTCGCGTTGCAGTTTCGAGACGCTGGCTTGCCGTGGCTGTTTCTGGAAGCATTCCTGCTGATGGGCGCGTTCGTCACGCTATTCAATTACATTGGCTACCGCTTGCTGGCCGAGCCTTATCACATGAGTCAGTCATTCGTCGGACTGTTCTCAGTGGTTTACCTGTCGGGTATCTATAGCTCGGCGAAAGTTGGTGCTCTGGCCGATAAGCTCGGTCGACGCAAAGTGCTCTGGTCGGTCATCGTCTTGATGCTAATGGGCGTTGCTCTGACCATGTTCAGCCCGTTATCGATGGTCATATTCGGGGTGCTGTTATTCACGTTCGGCTTCTTCGGCGCGCACTCCGTAGCCAGCAGCTGGATCGGACGCCGGGCAATCAAAGCCAGAGGGCAGGCGTCGTCGCTGTATCTGTTTTGCTACTACGCGGGTTCAAGCATCGCAGGCACCGCAGGTGGGGCGTTTTGGCATTACGCAGGTTGGAATGGTATCGGCGGGTTCATAGGAGTGTTGTTGCTCGTCGCATTGGCTGTGGCATTACGTTTGGCGAAACTGCAGCCGTTGGAACTCAGTATTAAGGGTTGAAGATAGGTCAGAAGGTGTAAACCTTATTCAGGACGGGACATACCCAACAAAAACCTGCCACGGCGAATGCGGCAGCAGGATTGGGCGCGACTTAGTTGGCGTGATACTGGGCAGACATCTCGTGCACGGCTTCCATAAAGACGCCCGCGTTGGCCGGGTCAACCTCTGGCGTAATACCGTGACCGAGATTGAAGACGTGGCCGGTGCCGCTGCCGTAGCTGGCGAGGATACGTGCGACTTCACTGCGTATCGCGGTAGGGTTTGCGTAAAGCACAGTAGGGTCCATGTTGCCTTGCAAGGCGACTTTGTTGCCGACGCGCTGACGGGCTTCGCCGATGTCGCACGTCCAGTCCAGGCCCAGTGCATCAGCGCCCGCGTCAGCGATGCTCTCCAGCCACAGGCCGCCGCCTTTGGTGAACAGGATCACTGGCACTTTACGCCCGTCGTGTTCACGGATCAGGCCATTGACGATTTTGCGCATGTAGGCAAGTGAAAACTCCTGGTAGGCCGCCGACGACAAGCTACCGCCCCAACTGTCAAAAATCTGCACCGCTTGTGCGCCAGCGAGAATTTGACCGTTGAGGTACGAAGTCACGGACTGCGCCAACTTATCCAGTAATAAGTGCATGGCCTGTGGATTGTCATAGAGCATGGCTTTGGACTTGCGAAAATCTTTCGATGAACCGCCTTCGACCATATATGTTGCCAAGGTCCATGGACTGCCAGAGAAGCCGATCAAAGGTACACGGCCGTTGAGCTCGCGACGGATGGTACTGACCGCATCCATTACGTAACCCAAGTCTTTCTGCGGATCTGGAATGGGCAACGCTTCGATATCGGCCAAGGTGCTGACCGTTTTTTTGAAGCGTGGACCTTCGCCAGTTTCAAAATACAGGCCCAGGCCCATAGCGTCCGGAATGGTCAGGATGTCGGAAAACAAGATGGCCGCGTCCAGCTGTGGATAGCGGTCAAGCGGTTGCAGCGTGACTTCACAAGCGAATTCCGGATTCATGCACAGGCTCATGAAGTCGCCGGCCTTGGCACGACTGGCGCGGTACTCTGGCAGATAACGACCAGCCTGACGCATCATCCACACAGGGGTAACATCGACGGGCTGCTTGAGCAGGGCACGAAGGAAACGATCATTCTTAAGGACAGTCATGTCGGTATCCGTTTAAAAAGTGCGGGCATTTTCTCAGAGCCAGACGAAAAAGGCACGGCCAGAGCCATGCCTTTTATCAATGACGGCGATTAACCTCTATGGGTATTTGCCACACTATGGAAGATCAGCACCGTTTCAGAGTTTCCATCGGCATCCTTAATTTTGGATTTTTGTAAAATTAAGCGCCATTTACCTCGCCCCGTACTTCCCCCGATGCCTGGAAGATCAATGCTTACAGCCCCTTTGAAAGCACCCAGCAGAACATGGGAGCTGCCCGCACGGTCGTTGATATACTTTTCAGCGGCCGCTTCGATAGCATCTTCAAGCGTCTTCTTATCGACCTTTGTATCCTTTACAGCCTTTGCAAACGCATCGGTTTCAGCAAAGTTTTTCACATCAACTCTTGCCCGCTTCATGCCCGGTGGCCGGATATTGACCGAACTGGATGCTGCCGGCGTGTCGCTGGCGTTAGCGCCTTTGCGACTTTTAGGTACTTTGGGTTTATTGTCGTTTCCCCCACCCCGCAACGCGATGTTGTCGTAACTCCATTGCCCCTGCTCATCGAAACGAATCGGCATCTGGTAATAAGCGTCTGGCCGTCGGGGATCAATCATTCGCCACGTCGCGTTTTGCGCATCATAGCGAATGGCAAAGGTTTTCCCTGCGTTTTGGGCATAGAAATCCAAATAGTTTGCAGCATTCACTTTTTCGTACACGCCGCTATAAACGCCGTCGGTACGCAATTTCATTCCCTGTGGTGTAGATGCCAGCGCCATTGCGGATTTCAGACCACCAGAGGACACCGATTTCACCTTAGGCTTCTTCACTCCCGGCAGACCATCCGTCAGGAGCAGTGCTGCTTGTACAAAATGCAATGCAGCGCTGCTGTCTTGCTCACCCACCGCACGGGCGCCTTGTGAGAGCGCGTACAAACTACGAGCGGCGGCGATTGGCAACCTCACCTTGAATGGCGTGAACTCAAGCGCCAGTTCGGCGAATGCACTAGCAATATTCCATGCGCTCTGCCAGTTGGCTTCGCCAGTGCTGGTCGTTTGCGCATCGATTTGCGCGATCACACGCTGAACTTCGTCCTCGTAACTGGCGAAGTAGAAGTTATCCGTACGCAATAATGTAGGTACGATCTTCAAGTGACCATCAACGATGAGGGTGCCGAACACTTCACCCAATGAGGCCTTTTGCTCTATAGGCAGCCGGCTTATCAAGTAGTCAGCTACCAGAGGGTTAGTGAATAGCTTCTCGAGCATTTCCTGCTCGCTTGCATACTCACGGAAACTCACGCCGTCCGGAGCCAAAGGTGTATAGACCACCACACTCGGAACACTCTGCCTGGATTCGGGAGCGATCATCAGTATGCCCCGCAACGTCAGACCATCGAATTGGCCTGGAGAATAAACGCCAGGCGGGCCGTAATAATGCAGGTTAGTCGGCGCCGAATCGGAGAGTTTAAGAGTCCACACCTGAATACGATGGCCTTCAACCACCGCGCTGGTAGCGCTATCGAGCGCGCGGTCAAGGACCGCCATCACCCATTTATAACCTCGGTCGGCGAGCGCAGATGGCAAGCTACCGTCATCGAGAAAATCCTTCGCCATCTTGGCTTCGATGACGTCCAGCCGCATCTGCGTGTCCATTACCTGAGCATATTGATCGCGGCTCCACTGTCCAAAAGAGGACGCTAGCAAGCGCTGTTTGAGAAACGCCGTGTAGCTGGTACCCACATCCAACTCACGCACTAGGCCATGTATATAACGTTTACTCAATCCCGCGATTGGACGACCGTTCTTATCCAGAAAGCGCGCCGTCAACCAGAAGTCCCCATCAGTTATTAATATATTCTCCAAACAGAGCTGGGGAAGGCTGCGGTATGTGGGGGTGTACTCAAAATCTTCACCAGACTCTGGACTGTATACGTCCAGATCCAGAATGGGTGGCACCTCCTGATTTCCGGTCCATTGGTTTGTAGTGATCTCGACAGTTATTTCTTCGGGCTCCAGTTGCAAACCGAGATCAAGATCTAGCCGGTACTTAAGCTGATTCCCGGCATAGACGCGCAGCTGCTCAAGATCGCCGTATTCGCTGACGTCTGGAAGATCCGGTGCCTGCGCCTCTATCAACGCTTGCCGATAGTTATGCAGCGCTGTGTTCCACATGAGTTTGTCGGCAGAAGAAGCGTCCCTTAACCAATCAGGAAACAGTTCAACCTTCGCCTGAAGCGGGCTTTGCGAGTCAAACCAGCCGCCGCTGGCGTTAGCCGCCGCATCGCCGAGTATTCTGCGAAAGCCTGCGACATCCGTCTCGGACTGCATTCCCAAAGCGGTACGCTCATGAGGTTGCAGCACCGAAGCAATCGCCCGATAGAAGCTATCGGTACCCACATTGAAACGGTTGACCTGATCATCATTGAGGTTTTTAACTGCGTAATGACCATCGGCGCTATGTAACAAGAGAATTGAGGTCTGCGAAAGTTCAAGATCACGGGGGTACTGACCCGTCGCGTCCACTTCAGCGATCAATAGCTCGTAGCCCAATCGAGCTCTCAACACCTGTTGGCCAAAGGTTCTGGCCAGCACATCCGCGTCAATGTTGTAAGTTCTGGTATGAAACAAGCCATCGAGTCCTCGGTCCTTGCGCCATTCCTCCAAGGACTGATCCAAGGCCTCAATGAACGCAGCTGGCAACTCTTCGTCTTCCAGAAAGTCATGTTCTTGCGCTTCCGACAGAGGAAATCGCTCCAACAGCACATTGAGGCGCTCAACCGGCACTTCAGGATGTATAGCCTTTAACAGGTTTAATGCAGGAGGCCGCTCGGTAGTTTGCCGCCTCCAAAGGGGTAGAAGGCGGTTGTACCGACTGAAACCTAGATCGCACTTCATCGCATCATCGTCGGCGAGCAATGCCTCAAACGCGTTTGCTTGCTCAGACTTGAGCAACTCGGACAACTCTTTGCGCAGCGTGACAATTCGCCCGGCGGTACTGGAACTATTCGAGAAGTTGCCACCCATACCCAGTCTTGAGCCCTGGGGAAGTTGGTCAATTATGGTTTGAAATAATGTTTCCTCGCCATGGACGGTCGACGTGGCATATTCGCCAAAGCGATCTCGCACTACCGAAATGCTGTTTTGGATAACGCTGGGGTTGTTACCTTTGAGATAGGTCGCGACAGCATCGCCGTGTTCGTCAACGATTTTGAGCTGCAAAACTGCAGGCCATTCAGCCAACTGAGGCAGTAACGAAAAAATCAGTGACTCGCAATCCAACGGAAAAAAACATTTTTCCGTGAACCCTTCGATGAACTGATTGATCGTCCGATCGGCCTTCTCTCGAGCGCGTTGCTCGCGTGCTGATACCGAACTGGGCCTGAACCTTTCGGATTCAGTAGCGGTGGCGGACGCGTTTTCGAAAAATACGGGAGTATGAAGTGAAGCGCTGTAAGTGGTCATATTTGCATCCTTGCAAATAACGTTAATCGCGGGAGTACACCGGTTGCGGTGAATCTCCTGCCGTGAACGGTGAACACTAGCATTGAATTTGGACTAAAAAACACACTGAAATATCAGGAAATCACATCCCCTGTAGAAACCGTCGAGGGCTGCGACCCATCGAAAACCGCCCAGTCTTTAGAGACCGTCGAAGGCATACCGATCCTTTCCGCAGCCTTCGGCAGCGCCTAAAAGAAGCTGCCTAATGCGGGAAAAAGTTTACACGCCCAAGTAGTCCAAAATTCCTTCGGCCGCGTTTCGGCCTTCAAAGATTGCGGTTACTACCAAGTCAGAACCACGAACCATGTCGCCACCGGCGAAGACTTTCGGGTGGCTGGTCTGGTGCTTGAACTGCGCCTGTTCCGGGGCGATGACGCGGCCCTGGCTGTCGGTCTGGATGCTGAACGCTTCGAACCACTGCGCTGGGCTTGGACGGAAACCGAAAGCGATCACCACGGCGTCTGCCGGAATAATCTCTTCCGAACCCGGAATCGGCTCGGGACTACGACGGCCACGAGCATCAGGCTCGCCAAGACGCGTCTCGACCACTTTCACGCCTTCAACTTTGTCTTCACCCACGATAGCAATCGGCTGACGGTTGTAGAGGAATCGCACCCCTTCTTCCTTGGCGTTCTTCACTTCTTTGCGCGAGCCCGGCATGTTCGCTTCGTCACGACGGTAAGCACAGGTCACCGACTTGGCGCCTTGACGAATTGCAGTACGGTTGCAGTCCATCGCAGTGTCACCACCGCCCAGCACCACAATCTTTTTACCCTTCATGTCGACGAAGTCTTCCGACGACTTTTCAAAGCCAAGATTGCGATTGACGTTAGCGATGAGGTAGTCGAGCGCGTCATGCACGCCCGGCAGGTCTTCACCGGCAAAACCGCCCTTCATGTAGGTGTAAGTGCCCATGCCCATGAACACGGCATCGTACTCTTCGAGCAGTTGATCCATGGTCACGTCCTTACCGACTTCGGTATTGAGACGGAACTCAATACCCATGCCAGTGAAGACTTCGCGACGGTGGCTCAGTACGGTTTTTTCCAGCTTGAATTCAGGGATACCGAAGGTCAGCAGACCGCCGATTTCCGGGTTCTTGTCGAACACCACCGGAGCCACGCCGCCGCGCACCAATACGTCGGCGCAACCAAGGCCTGCAGGCCCTGCGCCGATGATTGCAACACGCTTGCCGGTCGAAACGACTTTGGACATATCCGGACGCCAGCCCATGGCGAAGGCGGTGTCGGTGATGTATTTCTCGACCGAACCAATAGTCACCGCACCAAAACCGTCGTTGAGGGTGCAAGCGCCCTCACACAGACGATCCTGAGGACACACACGGCCGCAAACTTCCGGCAGCGTGTTGGTCTGATGCGACAGCTCAGCGGCGGCCAGAATGTTGCCTTCCGCAACCAGCTTGAGCCAGTTGGGAATAAAGTTGTGCACTGGGCACTTCCACTCACAGTACGGGTTACCGCAGCCCAAACAACGATGGGCCTGGTCGGCCGACTGCTGGGGCTTGAACGGTTCATATATCTCGACGAACTCTTTCTTGCGCTGACGCAAGAGCTTCTTCTTCGGATCTTTGCGCCCAACGTCGATGAACTGGAAGTCATTACTCAGACGGTCAGCCATTCTTGAAAACTCCAAATTGCAGCTCCAAGCGCAAAGCTTCAAGCTGCAAGAAAATCGTATTAAGCCGACACGCCGCACGCTGCTTCTAACTTGCAGCTTGCGGCTTGAAGCTTATGGCTGCTTTTATTCCGGATTCGCTCGGGTACTGGACAGCAGCGATTTCAAGCTCGCTGCTTTTGGCTTCACCAACCAGAACCGACGCAAATAGTCATCGAGGTTTTCCGAGAGGTTACGGCCCCACTCACTGTTGGTTTCCTCGACATATTCGGCCAATACACGCTGCAAATGGCTGCGGTTGGCTTCCATCGATTCACCGCTGATCCGCTGGATTTCCACCAACTCGTGGTTAACCTTGTCGACGAAGGTGTTGTCTTGGTCCAGCACGTAGGCGAAACCACCGGTCATGCCGGAACCGAAGTTGTTACCGGTTTTGCCCAGCACGCAGATGAAACCGCCCGTCATGTATTCGCAGCAGTGATCGCCAGTGCCTTCGACAATCGCGTGGGCGCCGGAGTTACGTACACCGAAACGCTCGCCTGCGGTACCAGCAGCAAACAACTTGCCACCGGTTGCGCCGTACAAGCAGGTGTTGCCGATGATGGCGCTGTCCTGAGTCTTGAACGCACTGCCAACTGGTGGAACGATGACCAGCTTGCCGCCAGCCATGCCTTTACCCACGTAGTCGTTAGCGTCGCCTTCGAGGTACATGTTCAAGCCGCCGACGTTCCACACGCCGAAGCTTTGCCCGGCCGTGCCTTTAAAGCGGAACGTGATTGGGGCCTTGTCCATGCCGTGGTTGCCGTGCAACTTGGCCACTTCACCGGAAATCCGCGCGCCGATGGAGCGGTCGCAGTTACAGATATCCAGTGAAAACTCGGCGCCGCTGAGTTCGACAATGGCTGGTTTGGCCAGCTCGACCATTTTCTCGGCCAGCAAGCCTTTGTCGAACGGCGGATTGCGGTCCACGGTGCAGAACTGAGCTTTGTCGGCAGGGATGTGATCGCTGCCCAACAACGGTGTCAGGTCCAACTGCTGCTGCTTGGCAGTTTCGCCCGGCAGGATTTCCAGCAAGTCCGTGCGACCGATCAGCTCTTCGAGGCTACGCACGCCCAACTTGGCCAACCACTCACGGGTCTCTTCAGCGACGAAGGTGAAGAAATTAATCACCATGTCGACGGTACCGATGTAGTGATCTTTACGCAGCTTCTCGTTCTGAGTGGCAACACCGGTGGCGCAGTTGTTCAAGTGGCAGATACGCAGGTATTTGCAACCCAGGGCGATCATGGGCGCAGTGCCGAAACCGAAACTTTCCGCGCCGAGAATCGCGGCCTTGATCACGTCGAGGCCGGTTTTCAAACCACCATCGGTTTGCACCCGAACCTTGCCGCGCAGGTCGTTGCCACGCAGGGTCTGGTGAGTTTCGGCCAAGCCGAGTTCCCACGGAGCGCCCGCGTATTTGATCGACGTCAGCGGCGATGCACCGGTTCCGCCGTCGTAGCCGGAAATTGTGATCAGGTCCGCGTAAGCCTTGGCGACACCGGCCGCGATGGTACCGACGCCCGCTTCAGCGACCAACTTGACCGAAACGAGTGCCGCCGGGTTGACTTGTTTCAAGTCAAAAATCAGCTGCGACAAGTCTTCGATGGAGTAGATGTCGTGGTGCGGCGGCGGCGATATCAGGGTCACGCCCGGTACCGCATAACGCAGTTTGGCGATCAAACCGTTGACCTTGCCGCCGGGCAACTGGCCGCCTTCGCCGGGCTTGGCGCCTTGAGCGACTTTGATCTGCATGACTTCAGCATTGACCAGGTATTGCGCGGTGACGCCAAACCGGCCGGTCGCGACTTGCTTGATCTTCGAGCTTTTAATCGTGCCGTAACGCGCCGGGTCTTCACCGCCTTCGCCCGAGTTAGAACGCGCACCCAGGCGGTTCATGGCTTCGGCCAGGGCTTCGTGAGCTTCCGGCGACAGCGCGCCGAGGGAAATGCCGGCCGAGTCGAAACGCTTGAGAATCTTTTCCAGCGGCTCGATTTCGTCAATCGCCAACGGCTGGTCGAGGGTCTTGAGTTTAAACATGTCGCGAATCATCGACACCGGACGGGTGTCAACCAGTGTGGTGTATTCCTTGAACTTGCTGTAGTCGCCCTGTTGCACGGCGGCTTGCAGGGTGGTGACCACTTCCGGGTTGTAGGCGTGGTACTCACCGCCGTGTACAAACTTGAGTAGTCCGCCTTGTTGGATCGGCTTTCGCGGGCTCCAGGCTTCGGCGGCGAGCAATTTTTGCTCGGCTTCGAGATCGCTGAAGCGCGCACCTTTGATCCGGCTCGGTACACCACGGAAGCTCTGGCTAACGATCTCGTCGGACAAGCCAATAGCTTCAAACAACTGCGCTCCACGGTAGGACGCAACCGTCGAGATACCCATCTTCGACAGAATTTTCAGCAGCCCTTTGGAGATGCCTTTACGGTAATACTTGAACGCTTCGTCCAGGTCCGCCAGCACTTCGCCGGTACGGATCAAGTCGGCTAATACCTCGTAAGCGAGGAACGGGTAAACCGCCGACGCCCCGAAACCGATCAGCACCGCAAAATGGTGCGGATCGCGGGCCGTGGCGGTTTCAACCAGGATGTTGCTGTCGCAACGCAGGCCTTTTTCGGTCAAGCGGTGGTGGACCGCACCGACCGCCAACGCCGCGTGAGCCGGCAATTTACCCGGGGCGATATGGCGATCGCTCAGCACCAGCTGAGTTTTGCCGGCACGCACAGCTTCTTCGGCCTGATCGGCGATGTTCAAAATCGCCGCCTCAAGACCGACGCTCTCGTCGTAGTTCAAGTCGATGAAATAACGCTCGAAACCCGGACGCTCCAAAGTCATCAACGCACGCCATTTCGGCGGGGAAATAACCGGCGAGCTGAGAATCACGCGGGACGCATGCTCAGGCGATTCCTGGAAGATGTTGCGCTCGGCACCGAGGCAGATCTCCAAAGACATGACGATGGCTTCACGCAGCGGATCGATGGGCGGGTTGGTCACCTGCGCAAACTGCTGACGGAAGTAGTCGTAAGGCGAACGCACACGCTGGGACAGCACAGCCATCGGCGTATCATCGCCCATGGAGCCGACGGCTTCCTGACCTTGTTCAGCCAAAGGACGCAGCACCTGATCACGCTCTTCAAACGTCACCTGGAACATTTTCATGTATTGCTTTAGCTGGTCCGAATCGTAGCTGGCTTCACCTTGGTCATCGACCAGGTTGGCCTGGATACGCAGGGCGTTCTTGCGCAGCCATTGTTTGTAGGGATGACGCGACTTCAAGCGGTTGTCGATGGAATCGGTATCGAGGATCTGACCGGTCTCGGTGTCCACCGCAAAAATCTGCCCAGGACCGACGCGGCCTTTGGCAATTACGTCTTCGGGCTTGTAATTCCAGACACCGATTTCCGATGCCAGAGTGATGTAGCCGTTTTTGGTGGTAACCCAGCGCGCTGGACGCAGACCGTTACGGTCGAGCAGGCACACTGCGTGACGACCGTCGGTCATTACGACACCAGCCGGGCCATCCCACGGTTCCATGTGCATGGAGTTGTATTCGTAAAAAGCGCGCAGTTCGGCGTCCATGGTGTCGGCATTTTGCCACGCAGGCGGAATCAACATCCGCACACCACGGAACAGGTCGATACCGCCGGTCACCATTAGTTCAAGCATATTGTCCATGCTCGATGAGTCCGAACCTACGCTATTGACCAGCGGGCCCAGCTCTTCCAGGTCCGGGATCAGTTCGTTGGCGAACTTGGTGCGACGGGCCTGAGCCCAGTTGCGGTTGCCGGTAATGGTGTTGATCTCACCGTTGTGGGCGAGAAAGCGGAAAGGCTGTGCCAGCGGCCATTTGGGCAAGGTGTTGGTCGAAAACCGCTGGTGGAATACACAAATTGCGGTTTGCAGGCGCTCGTCGCGAAGGTCTGGGAAGAAGGCCGTCAAATCGGCCGGCATCATCAGGCCTTTATAAATGATGGTTTTGTGCGAAAAGCTGCACACGTAGTGCTCAGTGTCAGCGGCGTTGGCCACCGAAGAGCGACGACGGGAGCTGAACAGCTTAATCGCGAATGCTTGATCGCTGAGGCCTTCGCCACCAATGTACACCTGCTCGATTTGCGGCAGACGCTCCAGGGCTAGACGCCCGAGTACGCTGGTATCAATCGGGACTTTACGCCAGCCGATCAATTGCAGGCCGGCAGCCTGAATCTCTCGATTCATGTTCGCGCGCGCGGCATCGGCTTTGGCCGTGTCCTGATTGAGGAACACCATGCCGACCGCGTACTGCTTGGGCAAATCGACATCAAAATGTAGCTGGGCCATCGCCCGCAGGAACGTGTCGGGTTTTTGAATCAGCAGTCCACAGCCGTCGCCGGTCTTGCCGTCTGCATTTATCCCACCACGGTGGGTCATGCAGGTCAGCGCTTCAATAGCCGTCTGCAACAGGTTATGGCTCGCCTCGCCTTGCATATGGGCGATCAGGCCAAAACCACAGTTATCCTTGAACTCATCTGGATGGTACAGACCTGCTTTCATAGACACTTTCTCACCAGGCTGCCTCATTTCGAGGTAAATTTCTTTTTAATTCAACCAGTTACCGGCCGCGCCAGACGTTTGCCAGCTTTGCGGTGGAAAAAGGGAGGTCATTGTACACACCGACACAAAGGCTCACAAACTTGGCGACGAACAGTCGCAAATCTATGTCGCATTATTGAAAGGTTTAATGCCAGATGTTGTGGTAGTCAAAGTCTTTTTTTTCGAAATCGACCAGAGCGCCCTAACCCTTCACCAATGCCTGTAACGCAGGCACTAAAAAGCGCGCTGCTTTAAGCAGCACGCTGACGAAAGATCCCGGGAATCAATACTGGCGGCCCACCTTTTTTAAGGCGCCGGCCGCCGGAACTTCAGCGACTTGCGGCCAGTTCCTGTTGGATGCTGGCGACAGTACGAGGCCAAGGTTTACCAGCCTGTACCTTGGCTGGCAAGACCTTGATTGCCGCGCTCGCTGCGGCGTGGGTCGAAAAGCTACCAAAGGTCACCACATACAAGGGTTTACCTTGCAGGGTTTTCTTGAAGTAACGGTACTCGCCGCCTTGCTCATGAACAAACGTCTGAGCGGTAGTTTCGGAACTGGTACCTAGAACCTGCACAACGTAATTGCCCGGCGCCTGACCCGCGTACCAGCTGCTGCCAGGAGCAGGCTTGGCCGCAGAGACCGCTGGCTTCTCGGTCACCTTTGGCGTTGGCCTGGCTGTAGCAACTTGAACCGTCGGCTGCTTGGTCGCCGCGACCGGTGCAGTGCGAGTAGGTGCCGGCGCGACGGCTGCGGCTGGGCCAGCAGGAACGCCTACCGGTGGGGCGGTGGTGGTCACAGTGGGGGGCTGAAGATTCCCCGCTGGGCCGCTTTCGTCCCCATCGCTATTACCCGCTGCCTCAGCTAGCGGGCCGCGCATTACCGGCTGCGACTTGCCCACCAGGGGCAACGGCATCGGCTGCGAGTTACCAGCGAACTCAATCGCCGGCCCGCTTTGATTGTTTGACTGCTGAGCGCCGGGTTGTCCCTGACCAAGGGGCAATTGCGCTTGGGCATTGGCAGGTGAGGTGACGGCCGGCGCAGTGGCTGTGTTGTTGGCACTACGGCCCGGCATCAGCCATGCAGCCATTATTCCGACAACGACCACGGCTCCTAAGGCCAGTACATGTTTCTTTGGCATCTTGAACCCCATACTTGGACGCTTAACCGCGGTGCGGCTAGCGATCATGGCTTCGATCATTGCATCGCGGGCCACCAGGTTGATAGCGCCCGGCCAGCCGTTGGAATGCTCGTGAATATCGGCAATCTGATCAGCCGTGAACAGTTCAATGCCTTGTCCGGCACCGTCCAGTCGCTGAGCCAGGTACTCGCGCGTTTCATCTACGGTGTAGGGTTGCAACTCGATGACGTGGAAGCGTTCTTGCTCTTCCTCCGCAGTGAGCTGATCCAGACGGTCGATCAACGACGACTCGCCAAACAGGAAAACATGCGGACGGCCTTCTGGCGTCCCCACAGCTAAACCAAGTAAGGCTTCGAGTGCCGATTCGCCAAGTTGTTCGGCATCGTCGACCAATAAATAAACTTCTTGCCCGGTCAACCCCAGTTGCAAGACCTGTGAAAGGATTGCGCGGATCTCCGGCTGAACCACGCCAAGCGCCTGGGCGACCTGACGAATTACACCGGCAGCATCGGTGGCACCGCGTGCTGATATGACGACGCTTTGCACTGATTGCTTATTGGTGCTGGCCACGAGCGCTTGACGCAACAACGTCTTGCCACTGCCTTGGGGACCTGTGACTACCAACAATAATTCGCTATAGCGCGCCAAGTGGTGGAGCTGACCGAGCACCGGTTTACGCTGCGCCGGGAAAAACTTGAAGCCAGGCACCCGCGTTGCAAAGGGGTCATGACTCAACTGGTAATGGCCGAGAAAGGCCTCGTCGGCATGCAAACTAGTCATCGATTTTTCATTAACCTCTAAGCTGGTCCACCAGGGTGCGGTAGTCCGCCCCCAACGTGGCCTGTAATACTTCTTTCGGATAATCGGCAGTCACGATGGCTTCGCCGATCCGCCGCAGCAGTACCAGGCGTAAACGTCCGTCGATGACTTTCTTGTCAATGGCCATGTGTTCGAGAAAATCCTCGACAGCCATGTTTTCCGGCGGCACCACAGGCAGTCCAGCCCGCTGGAACAGTCGAATTGCGCGATCACGCTCTTGCTGGGTAATCCAGCCCAACCGCATGGACATCTCAAGCGCCATGACCGTGCCTGCGGCAACGGCCTCGCCATGCAGCCATACGCCGTAACCCATGTGGGTCTCAATGGCGTGGCCAAACGTATGACCCAAGTTAAGCGTTGCACGAATACTGCCTGTCTCGCGCTCATCTACACCGACGACTGCCGCTTTCGCCGAACACGAGCGCTCGATAGCAATTGTTAGCGCTGCCTGGTCGAGGGCGCGCAGCTGATCTACATTTTCTTCGATCCAGGTCAGAAACGGCTCATCGCAAATAAGGCCGTATTTGATGACTTCCGCTAATCCGGCCGACAGCTCACGCTCAGGCAAGCTTTTGAGAGTCGAGGTGTCAATCAGTACCACATTAGGCTGATAGAACGCCCCAACCATGTTTTTGCCCAAAGGATGATTGATCCCGGTTTTTCCGCCTACGGATGAGTCAACCTGGGACAACAAAGTGGTCGGGATCTGGATGAAATCGACACCGCGCTGATAGCAAGCGGCCGCAAAGCCAGCCATGTCACCGATCACGCCACCACCCAAGGCAATAACGGTAGTGCGCCGGTCATGCCGCGCGGTCAGCAAAGCGTCGAAAATAGTTTGTAAGGTTTCCCAGTTCTTGAAGGCTTCGCCATCAGGAAGCACCACCGGTAACACGCTGTAGTTGCTCAACGTGCGAGTCAGTCGCTCAAGGTAAAGGGGCGCAACGGTCGCATTGGAGACTATCGCCACTTGCCGTCCGGCAATATATGGCGCCAGCAGTTCAGACCGATCTAGCAAGCCTTCGCCAATGTGAATCGGGTAACTTCGTTCGCCCAGCTCGACCGTAAGTGTCTGCATGTATCCCCACGCTGATGAAGAGTGCGCCTGCTGCGCCATCTCTGAAATCTGATTATCAAACCATGACCGCTATAAAAATCATGGCTTTAAGCCATATCACAACACTATTTTCTAACGTCTAGGTTAAGCCACGGAGAATAGCGCATTTCGCCCTACGCTTTAACGGGGAGCAAGTTCGGCCAATCGAGCGAGGATGTGTAATACCACCAATCGCGGTGGCCGCTCATCGGTTTCTACCACTAAATCGGCGATTTCTCGATAGAGCGGATCACGGATTTCCAGCAGTTCGCGTAGCACGCGGGCAGGGTCGGCGGTTCGCAGCAAAGGTCGGTTGCGATCGCGGGCAGTACGTCCGACTTGCTGCTCTACCGAAGCATGCAAATACACCACGCGCCCACCAGCATGCAGCGCGTGGCGATTTTCGCTACGCATCACTGCGCCGCCTCCTGTGGCAAGAACGATTCCCTCTGATTCGCACAATTCAGCAATCATTTGCTGCTCGCGATCACGGAAACCAGGCTCACCTTCCTTGTCAAAAATCCACGGGATATTGGCGCCGGAACGCAGTTCAATTTCCTTATCGGAATCTTTGAACGGCAAGCGCAACTCTTTAGCTAACAATCGACCGATGGTGCTTTTACCCGCCCCCATCGGCCCTACAAGTATTAAATTTCGCACAGAATCAACGACTCACGGCAATCGCCTGGTTGTTCATGATCCGCGGGGTAAGAAACACCAGCAGTTCGGATTTCGCCTCTGACACGATGTCGCGCCGGAAAAGGCGGCCAACATACGGCACATCACCCAAAAATGGCACCTTTTCAACGGTTTTACTTTGTGTGTTGGAAAATACGCCACCAATAACGATCGTTTCACCATCCGCCACCAGAACCTTGGCATTCACTTCGTTTTTCTTGATGGGCGGTACACCGAGTACGGTGTTAACGTAGTCCGGTTCATCCTTAGTGACCTTAACTTCCATGATGATGCGGTTATCTGGGGTGATCTGCGGCGTTACTTCTAGCGACAAAGCCGCTTCTTTAAAGGACACGGACGTCGCGCCGCTAGAGCTGGCTTCTTGATACGGGACTTCAGTACCCTTAAGGATTTTCGCCGTTTCCTTATCTGAGGTAACAACCTTGGGTTGCGATACCACTTCGCCATTACCCGTTTTTTCCATGGCGCTGAGCTGAAGGTCCAACAAGACGTTATCGGACAAGAAGGAAATGCCAATTCCTGAGGTCGCATTGGCTGCCCCCAGATCGACATACGGAGAGTTAAGGTTAGGCGCTGTACCTGAGGGCCTCGTCACTAAACCGCGACCACCTACCGTCACGTCACTACTACCGTTAACGTTGGTCGAACCGCCCCACTGAACACCCAGTGCTTTGTCGTAACCGACATTGGCTTCAACAATCCGCGCTTCGATCATTACTTGGCGCACCGGGATGTCCAATTGCGAGACGATGCGGCGCAACTCATCGAGTCGATCCTGAGTCTGGTAGGCAATGATATTGTTGGTCCGCTCATCCACGGTGATCGAGCCACGTTCCTCGGTTTTAGCCTCGGCGCTGGTAACCGACTGGAACAGCTTGGCGATATCAGCCGCTTTGGCATAGTTCACTTGGAGCAGCTCGCGACGCAGCGGCGCTAGCTCGGCAATCTGCTTCATCGATTCTAATTCCTGCCGTTCGCGTGCTGCAATCTCCTCTGCCGGGGCGACCAACAATACGTTGCCAACCTTGCGTTTATCCAAACCTTTAGTCTTCAGCACTAAGTCCAGCGCCTGATCCCAGGGCACGTTCTGTAAACGCAGTGTAATTCCGCCCTGCACTGTGTCACTGGCAACCAGATTGAGGTTGGTGAAATCAGCAATCAGCTGTAGAACCGACCGAACGTCGATGTCCTGAAAGTTAAGAGAGAGTTTTTCGCCAGTATAGACCAGCTTATCGAGATTTCGACGCTCTACATCATCGATGGTCAACGGCCGCACGCTGATGGTCAATTTGTTATCCGTTTGGTAGGCCGAGTAATCGAATGCCCCTGTTGGCTCAATATTGATACTGGCTTTATCACCCGTCGCACTGGCTGTGACGAACTGCACCGGCGTTGCAAAATCTTTTACGTCAAGCCGAACACGCAATGGGTCCGGCAATTGGGTTTTGGCAAAATCCACACGAATCTTACCACCCTGCTCCTGAATGTCCGGAGCGATGCTCGGGTCACTCAACTCGATTACAACGTTACCCTCGCCCAATTCGCCGCGCTGGAAGTCGATGTTTTTGATCGCCTTGCCTATCGCGGCATAGGTCTTTGCTGGAGCGGCAGCTGGCACTGAAACCCGAGCGGCCCCCTTGGCAGTACTTGGCTGGGAGCGTTGAGCCGTTGATGCACCTTGACCGACGACCACGAATAAGTTGTTGCCGTCGACCCGCGTACTATAAGGCGCAAGCGTCGTCATATTAATGATCACCCGCGTACGGTCCTTCGCCTCGACCACCACAACACTTCGAGCATTACCCACCCCCAATTCGCGGCTTTTGGTCACCAACTGGCTTGTCACGCCCGGCAAGTCCAAGGCAATTCGCGCGGGCTGTTCAGTGGTGTAGCCGTGCGGAACTGGAATAGGGCCGTCGAAGGCCAGCTTCAACTCCACGCGATCTCCCGGCAACGCCGCGACATCCAGCGTTTTCAAGCTGGCAGCCTCAACCATCGGCGATATCATCGCGACCCAAAGCGAAACGCCAATAACCGAGAGAATTCTGTTCATGATCAAATTCCGTTGTGCTGATCCGAGGGTGTTGTACATGCTTGGCTCCACCCTTTTATGATTTCTCTTTGAGGGAAATAATGCGTGGCCGCTCTAGCCATGCGCCCTCTCCATCAGGAACTATTTCAACGACGTCGACCTGCGAATCACTGATCGCAACGATGCGTCCTTCATTGCGCCCCAGATAATCGCCGACTTTCATCCGATAGACGCCCCCGGCACCACGCATCAAGGCAAAGATTCCCGAAGGGTTGGCCATCGTGCCGACCATTTCAAATTGCTCTATGTTGAACCCTTCAAGGAACTGCTTGACCCGGGTTTCATCTGGCTTGACCTGTTTCGAACTTTTTTGACGCCGGGTCAGGTCAATCTTGATCGGCGGCTGAAACGGGCTGCGCAGCGCGGCGGCGCTATAAGAAAACGCTTCATAAGGACGAAATTTGGGGAGAGGTTCGATCGCGCCGGTAGGACGAGCGCGTACCTCGTCCATATAGGTCTGCAGGTCACTAAACTGATTAGCGTTGTCGCAACCGGCCAAGCTCATCAAGGCCACGCTGATGCACAACAGTCCAGTGGCCCTCATTTCTGCTGCCCTTTATCGTTGTATCGGTAGGTCTTTGCCAGAATGCTCATGCGCAATTTTTGCGTACCGCCGGGCTCGACTGGTTTGATCTGGAAGTCATGCAACGTTACAATTCGCGGCAGGCTGGCAACCCCGCTGGCAAAGGTTGCAAGGTCGTGATAAGCCCCTACGACGGTGATTTGGATAGGCAGCTCTATATAGAATTGCTGGGTGACCTCAGGCAACAACTTGATCTCTTCGAACTCCAGACCACTGCCCAGCCCCGTACGGGTGATGTCCTCAAGCAGTCCCGGAACTTCCGTGTCGCTGGGCAACTGCCGTAACAGTGCACCGAAAGAGTTTTCCATTTCCTTCATTTGTATTTTGTAGGCATTCAGGTTTGCCGCCTGATAGGCCTTGGTGGAAAACTGTTCTTTGAGCGTGACCTCACTGGCCAATGATTGGTCGAGCTGGTCCTGTAAATCCTTCAGGTAAAAGTTGTAACCCAATCCCAGCACGATAGCTAAAACCAGCATGCCGGCGATGGTTTTGACTGCCGCAGGCCACGAGCCAAGATTGTTAAGGTCCAGGTCGTTGAAATCTATCTTGCGCAGGCTGTCCAGCCACTCTCTAGGATTCATCGCTTGCCCCCCTCAACCTTAGGCAGCGTCTGACGCACGGTCAGCTGAAACGTATTCGCCTGGTCGACGCCGCCTGCAGTGGTGGCCTTAACCTCGGTCAAACTGGCACCCTGAAGCCAGTCAGAAGATTCAAGATTACGCATCAGGTCCGAAACGCGGTTGTTCGATTCCGCAGCACCGGAAATACTAATGAGCTTGTCCGTCATTTTTACTTCAGTGAAATACACGCCATCCGGCAGCGTTCGCGCCAGCTGATCGAAAATCCGACCAATAATTGGACGATTGCCTTGCAGGTCCTGGATGATTTTCATCCGCTCCAGCAACTGCTTGCGTCGCGCTTTCAACTCGCTGATCTCTTTGATTCGCTCGTCGAGTTGAGCAATCTCTTTTTGCACATAGGCGTTGCGGGCAGCCTGATGCTCGATGGACTTGGTGATGTATTGATCGCAGAGAAAAATAACGCCAACAGCGATGACCAGAATGCCGACAAGGGCAGTCAGAAAGCGCTTTTTCCGTTCTTCACGCAGCTGATCGCGCCACGGAAGTAAGTTGATTCGCGCCATTAGTCGAAACTCCTCAGCGCGAGGCCACAGGCGATCATCAATGCCGGCGCATCACTGGCGAGCGCCCCGGCATTGACTTTACTGCTCAGCGCCATATCGGCGAAGGGGTTGGCTACCAGGGTTGGCGTGCCAATTCGTTGCTGGATCAGATGGTCCAGCCCCGCGATCGAGGCGGTACCGCCAGCCAACATGATGTAGTCCACGGAGTTGTATTGACCGGCGGCGAAGAAGAACTGCAAAGAACGCGACACCTGCTGAACCACCGCATCCTTGAACGGTTGCAACACTTCAGTGACGTAGTCATCCGGCAGCCCACCTTGCTTCTTCGCAAGGCCTGCCTCTTCCACCACAAGGCCATAGCGTCGTTGAATTTCTTCGGTAAGTTGACGGCCACCGAACAGTTGCTCGCGGGTATAAATAATCCGACCGCTATGTAGGACGCTCAAGGTGGTCATCGTGGCGCCGATATCGACCACTGCAACGGTCAGTTGGTCGTGATCATGGCCGAGCTGCGCGGTAAGAAGGCCAAAGGAACGCTCCAACGCATAGGCCTCAACATCAACCACTTTGGCTGTCAGGCCTGCCAGCGCCAAGGCAGCTTCACGGACTTCGACGTTTTCCTTACGGCATGCAGCCAGCAATACTTCAACGCGCTCAGGGTTACGCGCAGAATAACCTTGGACTTCAAAGTCAATAGCGACTTCCTCTAGAGGATAGGGAATGTACTGATCAGCCTCAATTTTCAGCTGATTTTCCATCTCATCGTCTGTAAGGCCGGCATCCATCTCAATGGTTTTGGTGATAACCGCAGAACCGGCCACCGCAACCGCCACGTTTTTGACATTAGTCTTGGCCTTGATCAGCAGTCGTGACAACGCCTGACCAACCCCTTCGAGCTCGGCAATATTTTTTTCAACTACAGCGTTGGCCGGCAGTGGTTCAACTGCATACGACTCAACTTTGTAGCGGGTGCCGGAGCGACTCAGTTCAAGGAGTTTTACCGAGGTGGAGCTAATATCGATCCCTAGAAGGGTATTGGCCTTCTTACTAAAGAGTTCGAACACAAACCGATTCCCTATGAGTTTCCGTCACTTACGGACTGTTTAGCGCCTTATGCCTTTTGCACCTGCCGAGACAGTAGCGCAAATAACGCTCGGAGACGAAAAATGCTTATAATGCCCAGCGTTTTTTTCGTAAAGCCAAGCTTCAAGGCATACCTCTTTTTTGATGCTTTCGCTTAACCCATTCTTTTATCTGGAAATCCAAAAGCCTTGATACGCCTGCTGAAGTTTTTCTGGTGGTCCTTCGTCGCGGTATTTTGCGGGCTCCTGCTCGTATTAAGCGGCGCCTACCTCTACCTGACCCCTGGCCTACCGTCTGTGGACGCGCTGCGGAGCATTCAGCTACAGATCCCGCTTCGGGTCTATAGCAGCGATGGCAAATTGATCGCTGAGTTTGGCGAAATGCGCCGTTCGCCCATTCGTTTCGCCGATATTCCTCCAAACTTCATCAATGCGCTGCTTTCTGCCGAAGATGATAACTTCGAGAATCACTACGGCGTAGATCCAAGTAGCTTAATGCGCGCGGCGTCGCAATTAATCAGAAGTGGGCATATCCAATCCGGCGGCAGCACTATCACGATGCAAGTCGCAAAAAACTTCTTTTTGACGAGTGAACGCAGTTTTTCACGAAAAACCAATGAAATCCTCTTGGCCTTGCAAATTGAGCGCCAACTGACGAAAGACGAAATCCTGGAGCTGTACGTCAACAAAATATACCTGGGTAACCGCGCGTACGGCATCGAAGCTGCCGCGCAGGTGTATTACGGCAAATCAATTCGCGATGTAAGTATTGCGCAAATGGCCATGATCGCCGGGCTGCCTAAAGCACCATCCCGCTTCAACCCGCTAGCCAACCCGGTGCGCGCCAAAGAACGCCGCGATTGGATTCTCGGTCGCATGTACAAATTGGGCAAAATTGATCAGAAGGCTTACCAAGTTGCGTTGGCTGAGCCAATCAATGCTAGCTACCACGTCCCTACACCAGAAGTGAACGCACCTTACATCGCTGAAATGGCCCGAGCTGAAATGGTCGGTCGGTATGGTAGCGAAGCGTACACAGAGGGCTTCCGCGTTACCACTACCGTGCCAAGCAACCTTCAGGAAGATGCCAACACAGCGGTTCAGGAAGGGTTGATCAGCTACGACCAACGACACGGTTACCGTGGTCCGGAAACACGTCTGGCGGGCAAGACCCATCAAGCGTGGGTGTTGGAAATGACCAAACAGCGCACGGTCAGTGGGCTGGAGCCTGCCATCGTGACCCAAGTTGATAAAGCCGGACTACACGTGTTGACTCGCAACGGCGAAAAAGAAGAAATCGTTGCCTGGGATAGCATGAAATGGGCTCGACCCTACCTAAACACTAATAGTTTGGGCAAAGCACCCTCGCAACCTTCCGACGTTGCACAAGTTGGTGATCTGATTCGCGTCCAACGTCAATCCAATGACGCCCTCAAGTTTAGCCAGATCCCGGCAGCCCAGAGCGCACTGGTGTCGCTTGACCCGCAAAACGGCGCCATTCGCGCACTGGTTGGTGGTTTCGCGTTTGAACAAAGTAACTACAACCGGGCCTTGCAGGCCAAGCGTCAACCGGGCTCCAGCTTCAAACCTTTCCTGTACTGCGCGGCGCTGGATAACGGCTTTACCGCCTCAAGCCTGGTCAACGATGCGCCCATTGTATTTGTCGACGAATACCTGGACAAAGTCTGGCGCCCAAAGAACGACACCAACACGTTCCTTGGTCCGATCCGGTTACGTGAAGCGCTCTATAAATCGCGCAATTTGGTGTCCATCCGCTTGCTCCAAAGCCTGGGTGTGGAGAACGCGATTAATTACATCACTCGCTTCGGCTTCAATAAGCAGGACTTGCCGAGAAACTTGTCACTGGCGTTGGGCACCGCAACGCTGACGCCGATGGAAATTGCCACGGGATGGAGCACCTTCGCCAACGGCGGTTACAAAGTCGCCCCGTACTTGATCCAACGGATCGAAAATCGTGACGGTGTAACGCTGTTCGAGGCTAATCCTCCGAGCGTGCCGGCCAACGACGCCAAGGTCGCGGTCGACACCTCCACCTTTGCGGCAAAAGACAGTCCGAGCATTGTGCCTTCGACCACACCCGCACCGACCGATCCTCAGGTGCCTGCAGTTGCAGAACGTATTGTTGACGGCCGCACCACCTACATCCTTAACAGCATGTTGCAAGACGTGATCAAGAAAGGCACCGGCCGCCGCGCGCTATCGATGAATCGTCCAGACATTGCGGGCAAAACCGGGACAACCAACGAATCTAAAGACGCCTGGTTCACTGGTTATAACGCTGATTACATCACTACCGTTTGGACCGGTTTCGACCAGCCAGAAAGCTTGGGCCGTCAGGAGTTTGGCGGAACTGTCGCGCTGCCAATCTGGATGAACTACATGAGCGCTGCGCTGAAAAACAAGCCGCCGCACGTTCAGACCGAACCGGAAGGCATACTTAGCTTGCGGGTTGACCCGATCAGCGGACGCGCGGCCTCGCCTGGAACACCAAACGCCTATTTTGAACTGTTCAAAAGCGAAGACACACCACCGAGCGTGAACGAAATCGGCGGCAGCGGCACCGGGCCTAACAGCCCGTTGCCAGCGGATGAGTCAGCGCCGATAGATTTATTCTAAACAGCATCGGCGAGCGGCAAGCTCCAAAAAGTCGGGATAATTGCACGACTCCTAAGAACCAACTTGCGGTAAAGGCAGGTGACTGATTCTTGGCATCAAGCCTCTCGCCACCAAGTTTGCCCCTACAGCCGGATGAATCTGCTCCTACAAAAAACCCTGCATCGCTGCAGGGTTTTTTGTGGATCGCGATGAGAACCTAGCTGTTGAAAACGTCATCCACGCTTTTCAGCGGGTAATTCTTTGGATAGGGAAGCGTGGCAACACCGGTCTCGATGGCGGCTTTAGCTACGGCATCGGAAATCACGCCCAGCAAACGGGCATCCATCGGTTTCGGGATGATGTACCCACGACCGAATTCCAGTTTGATTCCGCCGTAAGCGTCACAAACTTCCTGAGGAACCGGCAGCTTGGCCAGTTCACGCAGGGCATTGGCGGCGGCAATTTTCATTTCTTCATTAATGCGCTTGGCGCGAACGTCCAGCGCACCGCGGAAGATGAACGGGAAGCCAAGCACATTGTTGACCTGGTTCGGGTAGTCCGAACGGCCAGTGGCCATGATCACGTCATCACGTGTAGCGTGAGCCAACTCTGGCGCGATTTCCGGATCTGGGTTCGAGCATGCGAACACGATCGGATTAGCCGCCATCAGCTTCAGGTTGTCGGCGCTAAGCAAGTTTGGACCCGACAGGCCCACGAATACGTCAGCATCCAGCAGGGCATCGGACAACGTGCGTTTTTCGGTAGCGTGAGCGAATACAGCCTTGTACTGGTTCAGATCGGTGCGACCGGAGTGAATCACCCCGGTACGGTCGACCATGAATACGTTTTCAATTTTTGCGCCCATGCTTACTAGTAGCTTCATGCATGAGATGGCCGCAGCGCCAGCACCCAGGCACACGATTTTCGCGCTCTCAAGGGTTTTGCCGACGATTTCCAAAGCGTTGATCATACCGGCCGCAGTCACAATAGCCGTGCCGTGCTGGTCATCATGGAACACCGGAATGTCACATTGTTCAATCAGGGCTTTTTCGATTTCAAAACATTCAGGCGCCTTGATGTCTTCGAGGTTAATGCCGCCGAACGTAATGGAAATACGCTTAACCGTATCGATGAAGGCTTGCGGGCTTTCCGCATCGACTTCGATGTCGAAAACGTCGATCCCGGCGAAGCGCTTGAACAAAACACCCTTACCTTCCATCACGGGCTTGGAAGCCAGCGGGCCAAGGTCACCCAAGCCAAGGATAGCGGTGCCGTTGGAAATCACTGCTACCAGATTTCCTTTGCCGGTGTACTTGTAGGCAAGTTCAGGATCACGGGCAATTTCGCGCACAGGCTCAGCAACACCCGGGCTGTAAGCCAAGGCCAGATCGCGGGCAGTTGCGGTTGGCTTTGTTAGCTCGACGCTCAGTTTCCCTGGGCGAGGATAGGCGTGATATTCGAGAGCGGCAGTTTTCAGATCTGACATGTGGGCATTCCGCTTTTTTTACTGTTGGATGACGGGTCGCCGAGGATACGCAAGATGGAAAGTCCTAACAAGACTGGTCAGTCACTTGTGTCAAGCCCCAGCGCTTACGACTTTACGCCTAGGGCCACGGAACACAAGGCCTGCAGTGTTCACAATCCGCTATCAAGACTGTCTACAATTTTATCTATCGGGGAGATAGAGCATTGAAGGATGAGTGATGGGCAGCATCCATCGCGCCTGACCTGCGAACTGACCACCACGGCGGGAACGGTCAATGACCCAGCCACGCGCTTCGACGGTTCGGCCTTTAGAACGCAGCAGCCGCGCAACATCGAATTGACTCAGGAGCTTGGGCGCGATGCGCAGAACCAGCGATCCCTCCAACTCGATCCACAGCCCGCCGCCATTACGCTGAACATCGGCGACCCGGCCAGTAACCAGGGTAAATCCACCAGCGTTGATTTGCCCGACACGCTGCACCGGGGATACTCGCCACACGCCCAATCCTGCCTGACGGGCAACCCGCTCCGCCGCCTGCTGACACGCCAACAAAGCGACGTTCGGCGTAATTGCCACTTGATAGCCCAACCCCTCGACCAGCAACTGCGCCTCAAGGTTCTCACCCTCACGACCAAAAATATTGGCCAGTGTACGGCCGTAATGGTCTTTCGGATCCTGCCCGACCCGCACACTGACTTGACCGTCATTGGCGTCGATCAGCGCTTGCAACCGACGCTTGGCAGCATCGGCGAATGGCTCGGCAGCACGGCCTTTCTTACCGGTCTCGGGCGCATTCAAGCCAATCATCCGCACGCTGCGTCCGTCACTAAGGCGCACGGTGTCGCCATCTACCACCCGCTGAACGGCGAATACCGGAAGGGTATTAGGTGCAGGACATAGCGCCTGAGCCGTAGACAACCAAATCGCAGGCATAAAAAAAGCGCCCGCGAGGGACGCCTTTTTAAGCAGTCTGGAGAAGCCCATCGGACCTCCCAGACCCACCATTTACTCTGCAGCAGTTTCTGCGGCAGGAGCTTTTGTAGCGCCGAATGCACCGAAACGCGACTTGAACTTGTCGACACGGCCGCCGATATCAAGAGTCTTCTGCTTGCCGGTGTAGAACGGGTGGCACTCGTTGCACACGTCAAGGCTCATTGGCTTGGCGAGGTTAGAGCGAGTGTGGATCACATTGCCGCAGCTGCAAGTGGCGACAATGGCTTCGTATACTGGATGAATATCAGCTTTCATGGTATTTCCTCGGCTAGCGTGCCGCCACTCAACACTATTGTTGAATACCGCACGTAATAAGGCTGCGGATACTACCAGACAATTGCTAAGACGCAAGCGAACGTTTAAACCGGCCGTCTGCTAAGATCGCTGCTTCGTCACAGACCGTTACAGAGAACCCTCCGCGTGCCCGACGCCATCTTGCGCCTCGCTCTGCCCTCGCCGCTCAGACGTTTATTCGACTACCGCGCTCCTTCTGGAGTGTTGCGTAGCACGCTGCAACCCGGCATGCGGGTGCGGGTGCCGTTCGGTCGTCGGGAGATGATCGGTATTTTGATCGAAGTGGTTGACCATAGCGAGATAGCGGCCGAGAAGCTTAAGGCCGCCGTGGCGATATTGGACCAACAAGCGCCGCTGCCACCGTCATTGTTCAAGTTGTGCCTGTGGACCGCGCAATATTATCAACACAGCCTTGGCGACACCTTGAGCTGGGCGCTGCCGGTGTTGCTGCGCCAAGGCGAACCCGCCGAATCTCGTCAAGAGCGGTTCTGGCAAGTGACCCCCGGCGCTCGACTGGACGACCCGAGAATCGCCCGCGCGCCCAAACAACGGGAAGCACTGACCACGCTGGCGCAGCACCCCCACGGCGTCGCGCATCAGTTGCTCAGCAAATTAATGCTGAACCGCGAGAGCCTCAATCTGCTGCTAGCTAAAGAATTGGTCAAGGTCGAGGTGCGTCGCCATGCGCCCAGCGAACGCCACGAACGCTGGCTGGCGCAGCCAGAGTTGCCGCTGAACCCGGAACAACGCGCCGCGTATGAAGCCATCCGTGCCGGCTTCGACAGCTTTCATGCGTTTCTACTGGCGGGCGTCACCGGCAGCGGCAAGACCGAAGTCTATTTACAGTTGATCCGCGAAACCCTTGAAGCCGGCAAGCAAGCGCTGGTCTTGATCCCCGAGATCAACCTTGGCCCGCAAACCTTGGCGCGTTTCGAGCAGCGTTTTAACGCGCGCATCGCGTTGGTACATTCAGCGGTCAATGATCGAGATCGCCTCGACGCCTGGTTGGCAGCTCGGGACGGAGAAGCTGACATTATTATTGGCACCCGTTCCGCGCTGTTCACACCGATGAAGAATCCAGGTCTGATCATTGTTGACGAAGAGCACGACGGTTCTTATAAACAGCAGGAGGGCCTGCGTTATCACGCCCGTGATCTGGCGTTGGTCCGCGCGCGGCAGGAAAACATTCCGATTGTGCTCGGCTCTGCCACGCCTTCACTGGAAAGCCTGCATAACGCTTACACCGGCCGCTACGGGCTTTTGCGTCTGAGCCAACGAGCAGGCGGGGCGCAGCAACCGAAGTTTTTGCGTTTGGACGTAAAAAGCAGGCCGCTGGACAGCGGCATCTCTGGGCCAATGCAGCAGGCGATTGGCCAAACCCTCGCGGCAGGCCAGCAAGTGTTGGTGTTCCTCAACCGTCGTGGGTTTGCGCCGACGCTACTGTGTCACGACTGCGGTTGGCTGTCTGAGTGTCCGCGCTGTGATGCGCGAATGACCGTGCATCAACGCTCCGGCGAACTGCGTTGTCATCATTGCGGCCATGTCGAGCGCACGCCGCGTCGCTGCCCATCGTGCGGCAAGGTCGATTTACGTCCGGTCGGCGCGGGTACCGAGCGCGCTGAAGAGCGCCTGGGGATTTTGTTTCCAGACTTCCCGGTGTTGCGGGTGGATCGCGACAGCACTTCGCGCAAAGACGCAATGAATCAGTTGTTTGCCACCATTCAGCGCGGTCATCCGTGTATTTTAGTCGGCACGCAAATGCTTGCTAAAGGGCATCACTTCCCACGGGTGACCTTGGTGTCAATTTTAGATGCCGATGGTGGGCTGTTTTCTGGCGACTTCCGCGCCAGCGAACGCATGGCGCAGTTAATCGTCCAGGTCGCCGGTAGAGCCGGGCGCGCTGAAGAGCCTGGAAGAGTCATCATCCAGACCCATTTGGCCGACCACCCACTGCTAATTCAACTGACGGAACAAGGCTATTTTGCCTTCGCCGAACAAGCGCTTAGCGAACGCCGTGCAGCTAGTTTGCCACCGTTTTCCCACCTGGCATTGCTGCGAGCTGAAGCGCACAAACCAGGCCAAGCCGAAAGCTTTCTCGACAACGCTTGCGCCGAAGCCGAGCGCTTGCTCGCGGAAATGAACCTGGGCGCCATTGAACTACTAGGCCCGGTTCCTGCTCCCATGGAGCGCCGCGCCGGACGCTACCGCGCGCAGTTGCTGTTGCAAGCCAGCGCCCGTGCGCCGCTGCACCGGCTACTCAGTGCGTGGTTATTGGTGCTTGAACAAATGCCCAGTGGCCGACAAGTGCGCTGGTCTCTGGATGTGGACCCGGTGGATTTGTATTGAGCGACTCCCTACATCTTTTTTTAATAGTCAGCGGGTTAGTGAGGGTCTGTGTGCCAGTGCGGGTATTGTCTCGCTAAACCCTAACAAACGGGGTCATCTGTGAGACCGCATATCCATCATGGTTGGCAAGCCCGCCGTCGCAACGGATAATGCCCAGTTTTTCCACCCGCGCATCCAAGCGCCGCCGCGCTTGCGGTCGAAAGAGAGCATCATGAAAGACACTATTCGCCAGTTGATCCAGCAAGCCCTGATACAACTCGTCAACGAAGGCGTGCTGCCTGAAGGGCTGACCCCGGCGATTCAAGTGGAAAACGTGCGGGATAAAACCCACGGTGATTTCGCGAGCAATATCGCGATGATGCTGGCCAAACCTGCCGGTATGAAGCCGCGTGACTTGGCAGAAAAACTGGTCGCCGCGATACCTGCCGATCCGCAGGTCACCAAAGTGGATATTGCTGGCCCCGGCTTCCTCAACTTCTTTCAGAACACTAAAGCACTGGCAGCACGCCTCGATGGCGCGCTGGCCGATTCGCATCTATCGGTGCGCAAGGTCGGCGCTGCACAACGGGTAGTGGTCGACATTTCCGCACCCAACCTGGCCAAAGAGATGCACGTCGGACATTTACGCTCGACCATTATTGGCGACGGGGTGGCTAATGTGCTGGAGTTTCTCGGCGACACCGTTATTCGGCAGAACCATGTCGGTGACTGGGGTACGCAGTTCGGTATGCTGCTGGCTTATTTGCAGGAAAAACCGGCGGCCAGCGACGAATTATCAGATCTGGAAAACTTCTACCGCGCCGCCAAATGCCGCTTCGACGAATCCGAGGAGTTTGCCGATCGCGCTCGGGGACTGGTGGTCAAACTACAAGCGGGTGACCCTGATTGCCTCGCGTTGTGGGCGCACTTCAGAGACATCTCGTTACTGCACTGCCAGCAAACCTACGAACGCCTCAACGTCAAACTGACTCTGGCTGACGTAATGGGCGAAAGTGCCTACAACGATGACTTGCCGAAGGTTGTCCGAGATCTCAAAACTGCCGGCCTGCTGGTTGAAAGCAACGGCGCGCAGTGCGTATTCCTTGAAGAGTTTAAAACTGCCGAAGGTACCCCGCTGCCAGTAATCGTGCAGAAGAATGGGGGCGGCTATCTGTATGCCACCACCGATCTGGCGGCGATCCGCTATCGCAGCAACTTATTAAAAGCGGACCGCGCACTGTACTTCGTCGACCAACGCCAAGCGTTGCACTTTCAGCAGGTGTTCGAAGTCGCACGCCGCGCCGGTTTTGTGACCAATGGCATGCAGATGGAACACATGGGCTTCGGCACCATGAATGGCGCCGATGGCCGTCCGTTTAAAACTCGTGACGGCGGCACCGTGAAGCTGGTCGATCTTCTGGATGAAGCGCAAGAACGCGCCTACACGCTGGTTAAAGAAAAGAACCCGGAAGTCGCTGAAGACGAGTTGCGCAGCATCGCCAAGGCCGTCGGCATCAGCGCAGTAAAGTACGCGGATTTATCCAAACACCGCACCAGCGACTACAGCTTCAACTTCGACCAGATGCTCAGCTTCGAAGGCAATACTGCCCCCTACCTGCTATATGCCTACACCCGTGTGGCCGGTATCTTTCGCAAACTGGGTAAGCCGTTCGACGTCACGCTGGGGCAAATCGTCCTTCAAGCGCCGCAAGAAACAGAGCTGGCAGCACGGTTGGCACAATTTGGCGAAACCTTGAACAACGTCGCTGAAAAAGGCACGCCGCATGTGTTGTGCGCTTATGTCTACGACCTGGCAGGCTTGTTCTCCAGTTTTTACGAAAACTGCCCGATCCTCAGTGCGCAAAACCCGGAACAACAGCAAAGCCGCCTGCGCCTTGCCGCGCTGACCGGCCGCACCCTCAAGCAAGGCCTGGAACTCTTGGGTCTGGACACTCTGGAGCGCATGTAAGTTGGCTGTGAAGAAAAAACCTGCTCCCAAGCGCGGCGCCAGCCGTTATCAGGCACCTGCAAAGAAGCCGATCCCAGGATGGTTGTGGCTTGCAATTGGCCTTGCGGTAGGGGCCTTCGTGGTCGTACTAATGAAAATCGGACCCAGTGGCGCTGAGGTCAAGCGCGTCAAAGAAGAGACAAAAGCCGCAAAAATCGCCGAAGCTAATAAAGTACCGCCTAGCCCTCAGGCGCCAGCGAAGCCAAAATACGATTTCTATACCTTGCTGCCTGAGTCTGAAGTCATAGTGCCCAACGAAGCGGTGCCGGAAAAAACCCCACCGATTGTTGCGCCAATTGTCGCGCCGGTCACCCCGGAGCAGGCAGCGAAAATCGACACGGCCCGCGCTCAAGCGGCCCTCAGTGGAGTAGTCCCACCGCCTGCGCCACCGGTGCTCAAACCCGGCCCGGCAGCCGTGACCAAGTTCTTCTTACAGGCAGGCTCGTTTCGCAAGGAAACCGACGCAGATAAGGTCCGCGCGCAGATAATTTTGCTCGGGCAAGCGGTGCAAGTTGAGTCCGGCACGGTCAAAGACGAAACCTGGTTCCGGGTACTGGTCGGCCCCTTCAGCAACCGCGAACAGCTGACCATTGCGCAAAAGCAATTGGCTGGCAGTGGGTTTAATAACTTGTTGTTACAGCAACGCCAAGGTAAATAACGACTGGGGAATATGGCGTCAGATTCCGAAGCTTGCTCCCGCCGAGCTTCGGTTTGACTTAAGCTCGGTATCCAGTCTGACGCCCATCATTGAGTCACCATTCATCCCCCACGGTTGAAATGCCAGTCCCCACCCCCATATGAGTTTTCACTAGGGCATTTTCGCCCCGCTGCGTGGAGACTCTCCCTTGACCACCATCGTTTCAGTGCGCCGTAACGGCAAAGTCGTCATGGCCGGCGACGGCCAGGTTTCCCTCGGCAATACCGTCATGAAAGGCAACGCAAAAAAAGTGCGGCGCTTGTATCACGGCGAAGTGATCGCCGGATTCGCCGGGGCCACCGCTGACGCTTTCACGCTGTTCGAGCGTTTCGAAGGTCAGCTTGAAAAACATCAGGGCCACTTGGTACGCGCCGCTGTTGAATTAGCCAAAGAATGGCGTACCGACCGGTCCTTGAGCCGCCTTGAGGCGATGCTCGCGGTTGCTAACAAGGACGCGTCACTGATAATCACCGGCAACGGTGACGTCGTTGAACCCGAAGATGGCTTGATTGCTATGGGCTCCGGCGGTGCTTTCGCTCAAGCCGCTGCCCGCGCTCTGCTGATGAAAACCGAACTCTCAGCGCGTGAGATAGCCGAAACCGCACTGGGCATAGCTGCCGATATCTGCGTGTTTACCAACCACAACATCACCATTGAGGAGCAGGACCTCGCCGTCTAAGCCGATTCCCAAGCCGCCTCAAGTGTGCGGCACGAGCGTTTTTTTCAGCTAGAGGTCCGCCACTATCATGTCTATGACTCCCCGCGAAATCGTCCACGAACTCAATCGGCACATCATTGGCCAGGACGATGCCAAGCGCGCCGTCGCCATTGCATTGCGTAACCGCTGGCGCCGGATGCAACTGCCTGAGGAGCTGCGCGTTGAAGTGACGCCGAAAAATATCCTTATGATCGGCCCGACCGGGGTTGGTAAAACTGAAATTGCCCGTCGCTTGGCGAAGCTGGCCAACGCGCCGTTCATCAAGGTCGAAGCCACCAAATTCACAGAAGTGGGCTATGTTGGCCGCGACGTCGAATCAATCATCCGTGACTTGGCTGATGCCGCAATAAAACTGCTGCGCGAACAGGAAATGACCAAGGTTCAACATCGCGCCGAAGAAGCTGCTGAAGACCGCATCCTCGATGCCTTGCTGCCGCCTGCACGAGTGGGCTTCAACGAAGATGCCGCGCCAGCCTCCGACTCCAATACTCGTCAGCTGTTTCGTAAACGACTGCGAGAGGGGCAGTTGGATGACAAAGAAATAGATATTGAAGTTGCCGACACGGTGGGTGTCGATATTTCCGCGCCGCCTGGCATGGAAGAGATGACTAATCAGTTACAAAACCTGTTCGCGAACATGGGAAAAGGCAAAAAGAAAAGCCGCAAACTCAAAGTCAAAGATGCGTTGAAGCTGGTGCGTGACGAAGAAGCGGGGCGATTGGTCAACGAAGAAGAACTCAAGGCCAAAGCGCTGGAAGCCGTAGAGCAACATGGCATTGTATTCATCGATGAGATCGACAAAGTCGCCAAGCGCGGCAATACGGGTGGCGTCGACGTTTCCCGTGAAGGCGTGCAACGTGACCTGTTACCGCTGATCGAAGGCTGCACGGTGAACACCAAACTGGGCATGGTCAAGACTGATCACATCCTGTTCATCGCGTCTGGCGCGTTCCACTTGAGCAAGCCGAGCGATCTGGTGCCCGAACTGCAAGGTCGTTTGCCAATACGCGTCGAGCTCAAAGCCCTAACGCCGCAAGACTTTGAACGCATCCTCAGCGAGCCTCACGCGTCGCTGACCGAACAGTACCGTGAGCTGCTTAAGACAGAGGGCCTGAACATCGAGTTCTTGCCCGAGGGCATCAAGCGCATCGCCGAGATTGCTTGGCAGGTCAACGAGAAGACCGAGAATATCGGGGCGCGTCGTTTGCACACGCTGCTCGAACGTTTGCTTGAAGAAGTTTCATTTAGCGCCGGTGACCTCGCTGCTGCTCAAGGCGCAGAGACCATCCGAATAGACGCCGAGTACGTCAACATTCACTTGGGCGAACTGGCCAAAGACGAAGATCTATCGCGTTACATTCTCTGAGTCAGCTGCAAGCTGCAAGCTGCAAGCTGCAAGCTGCAATTGGATTGCGTTCTTCTTGTAGCTTGAAGCTTGCCCCTTTAAGCTCTCCCCTATGCTCAAACTTCCCTCTGCTATCAATCTCCACAAAGCCTCGAAAATCTTGACGCTGAAATATGCGCCTGATGAAGAGTACCAACTGCCCGCAGAATTTTTGCGCGTGCATTCGCCGTCGGCGGAGGTTCAGGGCCATGGTCATCCTATACTGCAATTTGGCAAGCTGGGTGTTGGCCTTAGTAAAATCGAACCGGCCGGGCAGTACGCACTAAAATTGACCTTCGACGATGGCCATGACAGCGGACTGTTCACTTGGGAATATCTGTACCAATTGGCGCAACGCCAAGAGCAGTTATGGGACGATTATCTTGCTGAGCTAAAAGCGGCTGGAAAATCCCGCGACCCTTCCGAGCAAATCGTCAAGCTGATGCTCTAGCTCAACCGTCTAGCCTTTTAGGGCGACCATTCTAATTCTGTTTGTTCTAATGTCCCTTGCAGAGGCCAATGACTGGCCCTGCTTGCGATTTTGTGAAATCTCGGGTAACCAATAGATCTGGCAAGTTCCCTGCATTTACTTCATGCAGCACCAATGCGTGCATATACGTAACGAATGAAGTCCCGCTGCCGTGTTCGTTTAGGGCTGTTCGTTATTGTAAATGCCAGCTGGGAACGTCTGGTTTAGCCATCATCGATTACCCGAGCAGTAGTACTGGAATTGACCTGTGTTGCTGCCTTTCACGGGGATGCTCAGTACTCGTCTCAGGACAATGGAGAGTCATAGATGAGTAGCAACAACAACGATGACCTGCAGCGTCAAGCCTCTGAAAGCACGTTGAATTTGAATCCTGTTGTGGGACTGCGACGTAAAGATTTGCTGACGACTGCCCGCATGGTGCTAAGCCAGGCCCTCAGACAACCTATCCATAGCGTCAAGCATGTGGCCCATTTCGGCATAGAGTTGAAGAACGTTTTACTCGGTAAGTCCACTCTACAACCTGCCTCCGACGACCGCCGCTTCGCCGACCCTGCGTGGAGCCAGAACCCGCTGTACCGCCGTTATTTACAGACCTATCTTGCTTGGCGCAAAGAACTGCACGACTGGATCGGCGACAGTGACCTTTCGCCGCAAGATATTAGCCGCGGTCACTTCGTCATCAACCTAATGACCGAAGCCATGTCACCGACCAACACAGTGGCTAACCCAGCGGCGCTTAAACGCTTCTTCGAAACCGGTGGCAAAAGCGTTCTGGACGGCCTATCGCATTTGGCTAAGGACTTGGTACACAACGGCGGGATGCCGAGCCAGGTCAACATGGATGCGTTCGAAGTCGGCAAGAGCCTGGGCACCACTGAAGGCTCGGTTATATTTCGCAACGACGTACTTGAGTTGATCCAGTACAAGCCCATCACCGAACAAGTGCTTGAACGTCCCCTGCTGGTGGTCCCACCGCAAATCAACAAATTTTACGTGTTCGACCTTAGCCCCGAAAAAAGCCTCGCACGGTTTTGCCTGCGTGGCGGCGTCCAGACGTTCATCATCAGTTGGCGCAACCCGACCAAGGCACAGCGCGAATGGGGGCTATCGACCTATATTGATGCCCTCAAGGAGGCGGTTGACGTGGTTATCGCCGTCACCGGTTGCAAAGACATCAATATGCTCGGCGCCTGCTCGGGAGGTATCACTTGCACCGCGTTGTTAGGCCATTACGCCGCGTTGGGCGAGCAGAAGGTCCACGCGTTGACATTGTTGGTCAGCGTGCTCGACACCACTATGGAGACCGAAGTCGCACTATTCGTTGACGAAAAGACCCTTGAATCAGCCAAGCGTCACTCCTATCAGGCTGGCGTATTGGAAGGTCGTGATCTGGCGAAAATTTTTGCCTGGATGCGCCCTAACGACTTGATCTGGAACTACTGGGTTAATAACTACCTACTGGGTAATGAGCCACCGGTATTCGATATTTTGTTCTGGAATAACGACACTACCCGGCTGCCGGCCGCCTTCCACGGCGATCTGATCGAGATGTTCAAGAACAACCCGCTGACTCGCCCAAATGCATTGGAAGTCAGCGGGACGCCCATCGATTTGAAGAAAATCACCAGCGACGTATTCTGCCTCGCGGGTACCAACGACCACATCACACCGTGGGGGTCTTGCTACAAATCGGCACGTCTATTCGGTGGAAAAACCGAATTCGTACTGTCCAGCAGCGGTCACATCCAAAGCATTCTTAACCCGCCGGGCAATCCAAAGTCACGCTACATGACCAATTCAGAACTGCCGCTCGATGCCAAAGAATGGCAAGAGAACGGGACCAAACATACGGACTCATGGTGGCTGCACTGGCAGGTTTGGCTGGCCGACCGCTCAGGCAAATTGAAAAAGTCGCCGACGAGCCTGGGTACTAAGATTTACGCGGCCGGCGAAGCGTCACCGGGCACATACGTACACGAACGCTAGACAACAATAAGGGGGGCCGGATGCTCGGCTTCCGATGCGCGATTACGTGACCAAGTAGCATGAGGACAACTCCGACCTGATCTGTCAAAGCGATGGACAGCTTTGTCAGCGGTATAACCCATAGGGCTTTCGCGCATGCCACAACCGTTTGTTTTTCGTACCGTCGACCTGGATGGCCATACCCTCCGCACCGCCGTGCGCGCGGGCAAGAAACATATGACGCCGCTGCTGATCTTCAACGGTATTGGCGCCAACCTGGAGCTGGTATTTCCGTTCGTGGACGCACTTGATCCCGACCTTGAAGTGATCGCGTTCGATGTGCCTGGGGTCGGCGGGTCTTCAACGCCCAACAGGCCATTTCGTTTTGCAGGCTTGGCCAAGCTGACGGCTCGTATGCTCGATTACCTTAACTACGGCCAAGTTAATGTAATCGGCGTTTCCTGGGGCGGTGCGTTGGCTCAGCAGTTTGCTTACGACTACCCAGAGCGCTGCAAAAAACTGGTACTGGCGGCGACGGCGGCAGGAATGGTAATGGTGCCGGGTAAACCGCGTGTCTTGTGGCTGATGGCCAGCCCACGGCGCTATATCCAACCTTCCCACGTGATTCGAATTGCACCGGAAATCTACGGCGGATCGTTTCGGCGCAATCCTAGTCTAGCGGCTAGCCACGCGGCCAAAGTCCGCTCGTCCGGAAAGCTCGGCTATTACTGGCAACTGTTCGCTGGGATGGGTTGGACCAGTATTCATTGGCTGCACAAAATTCATCAGCCAACCTTGGTGCTGGCGGGCGATGACGATCCCCTCATTCCGTTGGTAAATATGCGCCTGCTAGCTTGGCGGATACCCAATGCCCAGCTACACATAATCGACGATGGTCATTTATTTTTGATCACTCGGGCCGAAGCTGTGGCGCCGATCATCATGAAGTTCCTCCAAGAAGAACGACAGCGCGCGGTAATGCATCCGCAGCCTGCACCACTGGTGCGATAACCGAACCACCTTGGCTCAACTGCCCTTGAAGTAGCTCTACAGGAGAAATTGCTCACCCACCGCGCCCAGGCCGGAGTGCTCTGCGGCGCAGAATCTCGCAACCCAGTGCGCTTGTGCAGCGGCTGATATGTGCGCGTTTATGTGTTGATGGCCTGACGAAGGAGTGTTGTCGCGATGCGAAACAAATCCACATTGAGCCCGGCGCCGACCCCGGCCACATTTATTAACGCGCAAAGCGCCATTACGGGATTGCGCGGCAAAGATCTGTTTTCCACCTTGCGCAGCGTGGCAGCACAGAGCATGCGTCACCCTATCCACAGCGCCCGACATGCACTGGCCCTCGGCGGACAACTGGGCCGTGTGCTGATCGGCGATGTCCCTTACCCGCACAATCCACGTGACGCACGCTTTGCGGATCCAGCGTGGCAGCAAAATCCTTTCTACCGACGCAGTTTGCAGGCGTACTTGAGCTGGCAGCATCAGCTCAAAAGCTGGATCGACGACAGCAGCATGTCCGAGGATGATCGTGCCCGCGCGCACTTCATTTTCTCCTTGATCAACGATGCATTCTCACCGTCGAACACCTTGCTCAATCCTTTGGCGCTAAAGGAACTGTTCAACTCCGGCGGCAGCAGCGCGATCAAGGGCCTCAGCCACATGGTTGATGATCTGTTACATAACAACGGACTGCCCAGCCAGATAACCAAGGATGCATTCGAAGTTGGCAAAACCGTTGCGACTACGGTCGGCGCTGTGGTGTTTCGCAACGAACTGCTAGAGGTGATGCAGTACAAATCGATGAGTGAAAAGCAGTACGCCAAGCCGCTGCTGATCGTGCCGCCGCAAATCAATAAGTACTATATTTTTGACCTCAGCCCGGCCAACAGCTTTGTCCAATACGCGCTAAAAAATAACCTGCAAGTGTTCATGATCAGCTGGCGTAATCCAGACGTGCGCCATAGAGAATGGGGACTGTCCAGTTACGTCGAAGCCCTTGAAGAAGCACTGAATGTAGTCCGCGCCATCACCGTCAGCCGAGAAGTGAATCTGGTCGGCGCTTGTGCAGGTGGCTTGACCATGGCGGCGCTGCAAGGGCATTTGCAGGCCAAACGGCAATTACGTCGGATCTCTAGCGCAACCTATATGGTGAGCCTTTTAGACAGCCAGATCGAAAGCCCGGCCACGCTTTTCATTGATGAGCAGACGCTGGAAGCAGCCAAGCGACGCTCGTACCAGCAAGGTGTTCTCGATGGCCGGGACATGGCAAAAATCTTCGCCTGGATGCGCCCCAACGATTTGATCTGGAGCTATTGGGTCAACAACTACCTGCTGGGGAAAAGCCCGCCGCCGTTCGACATTCTTTACTGGAACAACGACAGCACACGCTTGCCCGCCGCACTGCACGGGGACTTATTAGACTTCTTCAAACACAACCCGCTGAGTCATGTCGGCGGACTGGAAGTGTGCGGGACACCCATTGACTTGCAAAAAGTCACGGTGGACAGCTTTAGCGTGGCCGGCATCAACGACCACATCACGCCGTGGGACGCGGTATATCGCTCGACCCTGCTACTGGGGGGAGATCGACGCTTCGTTCTATCCGACAGCGGTCACGTGCAGAGCATTCTGAATCCGCCTGGCAACCCTAAATCCAACTTCATTGAGAACCCCAAGCTCAGCAGCGACCCACGTGCCTGGTTTTATGACGGCAAAACCGTCGAAGGCAGTTGGTGGCCGAGCTGGCTGGAATGGATTCAACAACGCTCCGGCGAACAACGGGAAACACTGATGGTGCTGGGTAACCAAAACTATCCACCGATGGAGGCAGCGCCGGGGACTTACGTTCGCGTGCGTTAAATCATGAGGCAATCCACATGAACTGTAGGCTCAACTTGTTGGCGATGCGATTAACCAAATTCACCACATCAAGCCTCGCCAACAAGTTGGCTCCAGAGAAGCATTTCAAACCAAGATCCCTTTAAACAAGAAGACTGGATGAAAACCCGCGACCGTATCCTTGATTGTGCCCTGCACCTGTTCAATCAACAGGGTGAACCCAACGTTTCGACCTTGGGGATTGCCAACGAAATGGGCATCAGCCCTGGAAATCTCTACTACCACTTTCACGGTAAGGAACCGTTAGTGCTGGACCTGTTCGAGCGCTTTCAAGCCGAACTCACCCCCCTGCTCTATCCTCCGGCCAACGCACAGTTGGCGCCGGAAGATTATTGGCTATTCCTGCACTTGATCGTCGAACATTTGTCGCACTACCGCTTCTTGTTCCAAGACCTGTCCAACCTCGCCGGTCGCCTGCCAAAACTGGCACGCGGCATCCGCAACTTGCTCAACGCCCTCAAGCGCACATTGGCGTCGTTGCTCGCCCAGCTAAAAGCTCAAGGGCAAATGGTCAGCGACACCCAAGCACTGGGGCAACTGCTCGAACAAATCAGCATGACCCTGCTGTTCTCGCTGGATTACCAGCGGATCTTGGGTAAGGAAGGGCAAGTTCGGGTGGTGGTTTATCAGATCATGATGCTGGTGGCGCCGCATTTGATTGCGGGGTCGAGGGAGGCGGTTGAAGACGGGGCAAAACGGTATTTGGAGCAGTAGGTGATTTTCACAAGATACTGAACTGCGCCCCAAATGTTGGACACCCATCCAACTACCGGGGTGTTTTTCATGGGTAAATATTCAACGCAGTTCAAGCGGTCCGCCATCAATGCTTTCCTTGAGCGCGGTCAAGGTTTTCGTCACATAGCCGCT